>CAYYNP010000007.1:0-74420 GCA_964472545.1 uncultured Planctomycetaceae bacterium
TCTTCATCCTGGCCGACGACCTCGGTTACGGCGACCTGGGCTGCTACAATCCGGCGTCGAAGATCCCCACGCCGAATCTCGACCGCCTTGCCGCCGAGGGAATCCGTTTGACCGACGCCCACAGCCCGTCGACCGTCTGTACGCCTACGCGTTATAGCTTGCTGACCGGCCGAATGGCCTTTCGCACCGGCATGAGCGGCGTGTTCACCGGCGCCGGCGGGCCGTGCATGATCGAAGAGACCCGGCTTACGCTGCCGCAGATGTTGCGAAAGAAGGATTACGCAACGGCCTGCTTCGGCAAGTGGCACGTGGGGCTGACGTTTTTCGACGATCGCGGCGAGCCGATCCTCCGCGGCGGGCTGGAGCCGGTCAAGCGGATCGACTACTCGCGGCCGATCTCCGACGGGCCGATCCATCGCGGCTTCGATCGGTTCTTCGGCACGGCCTGTTGCCCGACGACGGATTGGCTCTACGCCTACATCGACGGCGACCGGATTCCCGTGCCGCCCACGCACATCGTCGACCGCGGCCCGCTGCCAGATCATCCGTATTCCCGAGACAACCGCCCGGGGATGATCGCGCCGGACTTCGACCTGGAAGAGGTCGACCTGGTGTTCTTGAAGAAGAGCCAGGAGTTTCTCAGGCAGCATGTGGCGTCGGAACCGAAGCAGCCGTTCTTTCTCTTCCACTCTTGCCAGGCCGTCCACTTGCCGTCGTTTCCGGCCGATCGTTTCAAGGGCAAGACGAAATCGGGACCACACGGCGACTTCATCTTCGAGATGGATTACGTCGTCGGGGAGTTGATGAAGACGCTCGAGCAGTTGGGCGTAGCCGAGAATACGTTGGTGATGTTCTCCAGCGACAACGGGCCGGAAGTGCCCACGGTGATCGCCATGCGGCGCGATCACCAACACGACGGGGCCCGGCCCTGGCGGGGCATGAAACGCGACAACTGGGAAGGCGGCCATCGCGTTCCGTTTATCGCCCGTTGGCCGGGGCGGATCGAGCCGGGCACCTCCAGCGATGCGACGATCTGCCTGACCGACGTGATGGCGACCTGCGCGGCGATCGTCGGCAGCGAGTTGCCCCACGAAGCAGCCGAAGACAGCTACAACGTGTTGCCGGCACTGCTGGGCGAAAAGCAGACGGAGCCCCGCACTTACACGCTCCACCAGACGATCCGCCTGGCCCTGGCGATCCGCCGCGGCCCGTGGAAGTTGCTCGACCACAAGGGCTCCGGCGGCAACCGCTACGCCGGCAACCCCAAGCTGGAGCCATGGATCATCGAAGACACTGCCCCGGACGCCCCCGGCCAGTTGTACAATCTCGACGACGACCCGGGCGAGACGGTCAACCTCTATCTGAAGCACCCGGAGATTGCCGCGGAGTTGAAACGCCAATTGGAGAAGTACAAGGAGAGCGGCCGCAGCGCGCCGCAGCGGGAGAAGAAATGACCCCGAAGGGGTCGAACATCACAGCCCAGAGTCGCTGCGCAGACGGCTCCCCAGGGTGCGCTGCGCGACCCCGGGCTGAGTTGTGAAACGCCTTCGGCGTAACGAGGGAATCATGATCGGAACGCGTCTCTTGTCCTGGACGCTGGTTTCCGCGGCGCGGACGGCGTTGCAACGCATCGCTTTTGGGTGCGCCGTGTTCGGATGCTTAGCGTCCACTTCCGAAAACGCTGCCGCCGCCGACCGGCCCTACCTGCAACGCTGGGGTGTGGCCGAAGTCGAGCCGTCGTTCGACTACCACGAAGCAACCCATCGGATGATCACCCGGCACGGATACCGGGCCGTGCTCTGGGACCTCGCCAGCGGCCTGGCGGTGCGCGACTTCAAGTCGCCCGGCGAGCCGGTGGCCGTGGGCTTCTCGGCCGACGGCGGTTCGGTGCTCGTCGCGGCGGCCGGCGGATTTGTGCCGGGAGGCGGGCTGCGCGTGTTTGACGTGGAGTCGGGGGAGTTGAAGTGCGAGTTGCCTGCCCCGCCGTCGACCGTCCACGACGCGGCCATTAGTCCCGACGGCCGCTACGTTGCCGCCGGTTGTTATCACCACACCGTATCCGTCTGGGAGACGCAGGCCGGCATGCTGCTCTGGCGCAAGAGAGTCCACCGCGGCCACGTCAACTTCGTGCGTTTCTCGCCCGACGGCCGGCGGCTGATCACGGGCGGATACGGCCCATTGGTGGTGCTGTGGGACGTGCCCAGCGGGGAAGTCGTACGGCGTTTTTCGCTGCCGAGCGAGTTGAGTTGGGCCGCCTTCAGCCCGGACGGTGAGCGGCTGGTGACATTGGGATCGAGCTCGGAAACCGCACGGATCGTGATCTGGGACGTCGACGCGCCGCAGCCGTTGCACGTGCTACGCCGGGGCGTTCGCTCGGCGTGGTTCGTCGGCGATCGGCTGGCCCTGCTGGAGTACGGCGGCGAGGTGACGTTCATCGACCCACTTCGCAAGCAGCCGGCACGCACGGAAGTGCCCGGCGGTCCGCAACCAAAGGGACGCGTGGTCCGCTCAAAGCACGGCTGGCAGTTGCGGATTCCCAAGGACGGCGGGCCGACGATCCTCAGCGGGCCGGACGGCACCTGGCAACGGCTCGACGTGCCGCGTTACGGCGCCGTGACCCATCGCCCGATCGACGTCACGGCCGACGGCGCGCGGCTGCTGACGGCCTTCGAGGGGCGCCGGTCGCAGCCGGATTGCCAAGGAGTTTGTCTCTGGGACCTCAACCCGCCGCGGCCGGTCCGCACGTTCGACGCGCCGTTGGCCCGATTCCATCCCGACGGACGGCGGCTGCTCGCGGGCGGCGGGAAACGTCTGACCCTCTACGACGCGTTGACGTTCAAGCCACTGCGAACGTACGAACTCGAATACGGCGCGTTCGAATCGGCCGAGTTCGTCGACGGCGGCCGGCAACTGCTGACCGGCTCGGGCGATTGGTACGACGGCGACGAGGGGCAGATTCTGCTCTGGGACGTGGAGACCGGCAAGGTGATCCGCTCGCTGGCCCCGTCGGAGCAAGCCGTCTACTACGCCGCGCTCGATGCCGAACGCCGCCGGCTTCTGGCCACGTTTACTCACGGAGAAGGAGGCAACGTCGATTTCGCCAGGGTCTTCGACACGGCCGGCGGGCAACTGTTGCAGCACATCGAGTGCGCTCCCTACCACCGGGCCGAATTTCGGTTGGCCCCCGATGGAAAACACGTGGCGGCCGTGACCGGCGGGCAGACGTCGATCCGCGAGCCGGAGCACTGGCAACTGCTGGGCTGCGTGCCCGGCCGGGCGGCGTCGTTCAACGCCGACGGCAGTCTACTGGCCACGCACGTCGCCGGCCGCTCGACGCACGTCTGGGCGGCCGACGGCGGCACGCATTTACGAAGCCTTCCTACCGTACGAATCCAGCCCACGCCGGCGCTGTTCCATCCCGGCCGGGCCATGCTATTGATCGGCGGCCCACGCGACTTGCAGTTCTGGGACGTTCGCCGTGACGAACCCGTCGCGCGGCTGGCCACCTTTGGCGGATGCACAAGTTGGTTGGCGATCGCATCCGGCGGGCACGTGGCCGGATCCGCCGATGCGCTGGGGCGTATCGCTTGGCGAAAAGGGAGCGGATTGCGCGTCGCCCCGGATGCGCAGCGTGTAGCGCAGCGGCTGGACCCGGCGGCCGTCGGCAGCGTGCTCACGCAGTCGCTTCCGCCGGACAAGTCGTTGGCCGATGTGCTGAGTGCCGATCCGGAGCCGCTGCCGGAGGCGCTGCGGCCGCGCACCGATGCAGCAAGCCGTCCTGAGTTGCGGGTGCGCGATGCACAACGGCCGGAGTGCGACGAATTGGCCGGCGACGCCGCGGGCCGGCAGCTTCTGGTTTCGCACCGCGGTGCTCCGGCGGCGCTTTGGCGGCTGAACCCGGTTGGCCTGGCGCATCGTTTCCCGGCGTGTCCCGCAAAGGCCAGCGTGGCGCTGACGCCCGACGGGAAGCTGGCGGTCGTGGAAGGGCCTTCGCGGGGGATTTTGGGGATCTGGAACACCGCCACCGGCCGCTTCCTGCGGCAGCTTTCGATTCCGTTGGAGGATGAAGAGAGCGATCCCGACGCGCTGCACCTGAGCGTCCATCCCGCCAGCCGCTATCTGGCCGCCGTCTACGGCGACACGGCCGACGACACCCCGGAGCACACGGGGCCGACGTTCGAGGAGGTCGTGATCTGGGACCTCGCCACCGGCAGAATCGTGCGGCGCATCCGCGACGATTCACCACGAGCGATGCGCACTGCGGCATTCGCCCCCGACGGCAATCGACTGCTGATCGGGTACTTTGTTCCCAAGGGCCGGCAGAGCGGCGTCGCGTGGGACGCGGCCGACGTGTGGGACTGGAGAGGCGGCCGAAAGCTTTCGTCAATGCGGAGCACCGGCTACGACGCCGACCATCCGAAGTTCAGCACCGACGGCCGGCGCGTGCTGTTGGGCGAGGGGTGGGCCGTCGCCGTACGGAGCTTCCCGGACGGCAAGTTGCTGGCCCGCCTGCGGCACGAAGACGGCACCATCGCCGGGGCACTCACGCCCGACGGCAAGACGATGCTGGCCGCCACGCTGGGCGACGGGGCGCTTCTCAAGGCGTCGGTCGCTCGGCCCGAAGAACGTACCTTCTCCCCGTCCTTGACACCGGGTCGCTATCATTACGCCCGTGATTTGTGGATCGGTGGTTCCGGACGACTGGTCTTTTCACCTTCGCGTGACGGCCGGGTGTCCGTCTTTCGCCTATCCGACATGCAGCCGGTCGCCCAGTTGGCCACGCGCGGGGCGCACCAGTGGCTGGTGACGACCGCGGCCGGCTACTACGCCTGTTCCGACGCCGCGCGGCCGTATCTGACTTGGGGCTACGCCGGCCGGCCGTATCCGTTGGAGCGCTTCGCCGCGTGGGGAAAGCGGCCCGAACGTGTGGCGGAGGTCCTGGCCGGCGAAGACGCTGTACCGCTGGAAATCCCCGCCGAGGCAATCCCGCCTACCGCCGCTTCGCTCCCGCCGGAACCGGCCGCGCCCGACCCGTGGGCTGAAGAGCGCCACGCCGAGCAGCGAGCGATCGATGTGATGCGCGAGGCGGGCGCCGAACTGGAGTTCGATCGCGTCAAGGCGTTGACGATGGTGAAGTTGGAGGAACGTGACGTCGGCGAGGACGTGTTTGCCGCGCTGCCCGCCCTGCAGGACGTCGACCGCCTCTACCTGGCCGACACCGGCATGACCGACCGCTGGCTCCGCGAGTTGGGGCTAATGCGCCGCATCAAACGTCTGTCACTTTGGGGCAACCCGATCACCGACCGCGGGTTGGCCGAGCTTTGCGGCCTGTGGCGGTTGGAGGTGCTCGACGTTCACGACACGGCAGTTACCGAGCAGTCGTTGCGAACGCTACGGCATATCGACACGCTGAAGACGCTGATCGTGCCCAAGCACGTCGACGCGGAGAAGCTCAAGGCCGACATGGGACGCGTGGACCTGAACGTCATCCCCCGCGTCCGGCCTTAGAACGTTATGACCGAGGGCCATCTTCACCGTAGCCCGGGGCAACACTCCAGGAGCAGGATCCATCGTGGGGCGCTTTGGCCGAAGGCCATTCTCACCGGTTGGCATCAAGGTGATTATGGCCTTCGGCCAAAAGGTACGCAACGGTTCCGATTTCCTGGGGCGAAAGCCCCAGGCTACGGTGAAAAGAGGCCTTCGGCCAATCTGGCCATGAGCTCACCGATCGACCACCTCCAACTTGATCTCGTCGGAGTTCGCCCGTAGCTCGGGGGCGTAAACGCCGGAGGCCTTCGTGGGCAATGCGCTGAATGTGCCGGGGATTTCTGCCCGCAGGCGGTACGTGAGGGTTTGCTTGCCTTCTGCCAGACGCCGGATGAGGAAGGCGACCTTCTCGTCGCGTAGCTCCATGTAGGCGCCCTGTACCCAGCCGCTGCGGGTTTCGACCGCTTCCAACCCGGCGGGCTTGAAGTCCTCGAAGAGTAGGTGTTCGTAGTCGTTCTTGCTCTGGAGGATCAACTCGACCTCGACCAGGTCGCCGCTGGATAGCTTGGCCCCGGTTTCCATCGGCACGCGTTCGTAATGCTCGACCCGGTAGCCGGTTACTTGACCGCGCGAGCCGGCGGCTTGAATCTCCTGGTCCTTCGGCACCAGCCGGTAGTAGCGGCGGTCGACCTTGACCTCCAGCCCTGCCCGGGTGATGAAGTCTTCGAGCGTGAAGTTGGTCAGGTAGGCGTTGAGATAGACCGGGCCCTTGCCGGTGCGGCGGAGCTCGATCGTGTGCTCGCCGGCGTCCAGCGCATCGCCGCGCAGGTGCAGCACGTTGTCGAAGGTGAAGAGGTTCTCCGCCGTGATACGGACCCTCTTGTGCTCCTTTCCGTCGACCAGCAGTTGCACGGTTACGTCGGGCTGCGACTCGCCGCTGGCGGTGACGAAGTCGGCCAGGGCCTCGATCGCCAAGGCCGTGTCGCGCGTGCCGTGCCACCAGGTGGCGTGCTTGCGGTTGTTCAACAGGTACTTGGCCACGCCGGCGGCGAGCTCGCCCTTGGGCTCGACGCGGGTCAACAGCCTGAGGAAATACGCATGGGCCTCGATGTCGCTGCCGTACCAACGCCACCAGTAATGGCCGTTGGATAGGTTCAGGTGTGCCGTCTGGTTCTCGTCGTCGACGACCAGATACTGCTTGACGTTCCGCAGGCACATGTCGCGGCGCGGGGCGTCGTCGAGGGTGTCGAAGGTCAGCCCGAGCATGGCCACCGCGTAGACCGAGAGCCGTGTGCGGTCGCGATACAGCGCGTCGAGCATCTTCATGTCGGACTTCTCCGCGTCGGCCAGCACCATCGCCACCAGGGCGTCCAGGTTGTCGGCGTGTTGTTTCCAGGGCTCTTTCTTGCGGGTCTTCCAGTTGGCGAGTTTCTCCAGTTCGCCTTGCTGGTGACGTTCGAGCCACTCGACGCCCTTCTGCAACATCCCCGGCACGAGCGTCACGCCGTGGGCTTCGGCGGTTTGCAGGCCGTGGACGACGTAGGCCGTGGAATGGGCGTCGGAGGTACTCTCCGGGCACCAGCCCCAGCCGCCGTCGCCGTTCTGCAATCCGGCCAGATCGCGCAGCCCGCGGGCGATCAGCCGATCGACCTGCCGGTTGTCGAAGACCGGGTTCATCTTCTCTTGCTTCCACTGCGCGGCCCGCTCTTGCGGATCGCCGATTTCCTGCGGGTTGAGATTCGTCAGCTTCTGCCGCACGGCATCGAGATCCACGCCCATGTCGATCAGAATCCGCTGCGTAACGGCCAACGGGACGAAGCGGCTGGTGGCGGCCTCGCTGTGCTTGTACTCGTAGCCGGCCAGATAGGGCAGCGCGTCGACCATTGCCAGCGCGATGCTCGGCGAGTAGCGCACCTCCAAATGCGTCTGCTCCGGCTGCCGTTGCTCGGGCACGGTGACCGTCAGCTTTGCGGCGTCGGCGTCGGGGCGCACGGCCGCGCTGTACGAGTCGGTCTTGAGCATGCCGTGAACGTAAGCCGGCAACGTCATTTCCATCGCATCGGATGCCTCATCCGTGGTGGCGATCACGCGCACCACGGCTTCGCCCGGCTCGACGACGCGTACCCGCCAGTCGACGCGGCGGTCTTCGCCCGAAGGAACGGCTGTGGTGCGATCGGCCCGCTGGCCGTCGGTCAACGCCAACACGCCGCCGTCGAGTTCCAGGCGGACTCGGACGTTCTGCTCGCCGTCGAGATAGTTGTGTACGTTCGTGCTCAGCGTGACCTCGTCGCTTTGGACGAAGAATCGCGGGGCTTGCAGCCGGATCAAGAGGTCCTTGGCGGTCACGACTTCGGCCGTGCCCTGCCCGACCACGGTGCCGTGGGCCAGCGACCAGGCGTGGATCTTCCAGGCGGTGAGGTTCTCGGGCATGGGCAACTCGATCTCGGCAACGCCATTGGCGTCGGCGATCACAGAGCCGGTCCAGTAGGCCGAGTCGGCGAAGTCCTTGCGCACGGCCGGCTGCGGCGCGGGCGAGCCATAGAGTGTGTTGCCTTCGTTGGGGGCCAGACTCCGGTCGAAAAGGAGAATGCCCGAGTCGGCCCCATTCGCGTCCCACGTCTGCCCCGCCCCCATACCTTTGAACAACATGCCACGGTAGCCGCCCGCGGCCAAGCGCACGCCGGCCGACGGCATCCCACCCCGTATGCCCCAAGAGCTGTCCGCCCAGAAGAACCTCTCATAAACTCCCTGCGTGCCGCCGAATCGCACCGGCACGTTGCCGAAGGCACCGAGCGACTCCATGCCGATCTCGTCTTCTTCGAGAAGCTGGCCGAAATGGCGGCCGAGATTGTGGTGCTGGTGGACCGAATGGTGGCGTTGCCACTTCCAGAAGAACGCCCGAATGTCGCCGGCCGGATGTGCGCCGGCGATGTACTCGATCGACTTGTCGTAGATGCTCACCACGGTTTCGCCCACGATCGGCTTGCCGTCGAGCCCGGTCAGGCGGATCTTGACCTTGGCCTTCTCGCCGGGCTCGTAACGCGAGTCGGACGGTTCCACGGCCACGTTGACCACGCGTTGGACCGGCGGCACGGCGATCTTGCGCATCTCGGCGTGGACCTTGCCGTCGGCAATCGTTACGGCCTCGACGTAGAAGTTCGGCATGTCCGAGCGGCCGACGTCGATCGTTCGCACGCCGCTCTTGCCGTCGAGACGAATCACCTCCGGCCGGCGATACACGCCCCGGGCCGGGCGGACAAACAGATAGACCGTGGCGTCGCTGTGATTCGTGTTGATCAACAGCCGCACCGCATCGCCGGGGTCGTATTCCGCCCGATCGAGAACCAGTTCCAGATCGTTGAAGCGGAAGTTGCCCTTGAGCCGATCTTCGCCCGTGACGACGACCATCGCCGCCCCGCTGCGGACGTGTCCTTTGGCAGAGGTCATCTCACAGGCCACGCGATACTGCCCGGCGGCCGTGGCTTTCATCATTTGGCTGATCGAGCCGTTCTCGTCGGTCTCGACTTCCCAAGTCTGCGCGGGCTTCTCCGTCGGTTCGCCGGTTTCGTCGAAGGTAACCGAATAGAGCGTAACCACGCCGGTGGCCTGGAGCGATTGCCCGTCGGCACGTCGGGCCTGGAACCTCGCGGTCATCGTGTCGCCCACGCGGTAGTGCCCGCCGTCGGTCCAGGCGAATACGCTAAACGGCTTGCGGGCGGCAATCACCGATCCGGTGCCGGTGATCGTCCTGCGCGACTCGTCGGTCACTTCGGCGGTGATCGTGTACTGGTGATCCATGTGGCCGAACAACTCCTTGGCCACGGCCGAGTCGACGGCAATCTTCACCGTGCCGTCTTGGCCGATGGGCACCGTGGCCTCGGCGACGGTCTCCGGCGGGTTCTGTCCGTCGCCGCGCCAGATCGTGCAGCCCCAGTCTTCCCAGCCGCGATACCAGGCATAGCGATATCCGAACCACCAATAGCCCGGCCCGTAGAACCAGTCCCAGCGCCGCGGCGGGATCCACGAGTCGGCCCGTTCGTTGCGGCGGATGGTGTAGTGGACCATGCCGTTGGTCACCGGGGCACCGAAGTAGTAGTTCGCCTTGACGGTCGCTTCAAACCGGTCGCCCAGCATGGCCGGCTCGTCGGGTGCTTCCACCGCGACCTCGAACTCGGGCTTCTTGTACTCCTCGACGCGAAACTGTGTGCCGCCGAGGTGACGCTCTTTGTCCCGCTTTTGCGTGAAGGGGTCGACGAAAGGACGCTCGATGACGTTCACGCGGTACTGTCCCAGGGCCGCGTCTGTGTCCAAGGCGACGGTATCAGCCACGGCACCGTATTCGTTCGACGTGAGCGTCTTTTCGTAGAGCTTCTGGCCGCGGGGATCGTGGATCTCGACGAGGAACTTCCGTCCGGCGAAGTGCGAAACGTAAGCCATGTCGTATCGGGCCGCCCGTACCCAGGCCTTGAAGTGCACTTTCTGGTCGGGGCGATAGACGGGCCGGTCGGCAAAGACGTAGGCCTTGGCCGCCTGGTAGTTCGCGGCGTCGTAGTCGGAATGCCAGATGCCGTTGAAGCCCAGCAGGCCGAAACGCCCGGTGTCTTTGCCGCGGACAACGGCCACCCAATGGAAGCGGTGGTCGAGATCGGCCGCCTCCGGAATGACGATGCCTTGGTCGTCGGTCAGCTCCGCGAAGTTGCGGGTGTGCAACTCAAAATGTCGGTCCTTCTCCGTGCGTTTTTCCTCCGGGAGATTCTCCTGCCAGTAGCCGAAGAACTCGACGTTAGCCCCGGGAACCGGTTGGCCGGTCTTGGCGTCGGCGACCATGTAGAGCATTCGCTGGTGCAGCGGCTTGGCGACGATCGTGGTGTCGGTCACCCAGACGACGATCCGGCTGGTATTGCCGCCGTCCATTTCGGCCGCGACCAGATAGGCCCCGGCGTCCGAAAGCGGCACTTCGACGTCGATCCGGCGGTCCTGATGGGCCGGCCGGGGCTCGATATCGAGCGACCACTCGGCCGCCGGCTCGTCGGCCAGGTACTTCGTCTGGTCGTGATAGACCAACCGCTCGCCGATGCGGCCGAGATCGAATTGCAGGTGATCCATCTGCTTCGGCCGGCTCCGCAGGTAGGTCTTGATGTCGTCCAAGAGCATCTCGACGTCGATCCGCGTGGCGTGGAGCTTCGCTCGGCTGCCGTTGCGGAAGACGTAATCGAGCTTGATCGGCTGCCCGTGGGCGAACGGCGCGGCCCCCTCGAACCGGCCCCAGCGGTCGACGATCTGGTGCAGCCGCCCACGCCGGGCGGCCCGCTTGCCCGGGCCAAACCGATCGATCAGCCGCTGCCACCCGACGGCCGCCTTGTCGAGTTGCCGCCGGTTTTCGTAGATGCCCGCCAGCCGCATCATGGCGGTCTCCGGCGGGGTCGTTTCGCGGGAGGTGGTCCAATGCTGCTTCTTAACGCCCGGGGCCGACCACCAGACGATCAGGTCCTCTTCGCCGGTCTTCTCGAAGAACTCGGCCCGCACGGCGTACCGGCCCTTCTTCAGTTTCACGGTGGCTTTATGCTCATTGCCCGTGCCGTGCAGGCCGTTGTAGTCGAGTTGGAAATCGTCGCCGATCACCAGCCGTGCGCCGTCGTCGGAGTCGAGCGAGATCGTATATTCGCCGTCGGCCGGCACGTTCAGCGTAGCGGTGAAGACCATGCCGTACCGTTCGTGTGGCGCGACGATGCCGACGTCCAGCCGGTTGGTCACCACCTTGCCCTGCTCATCCGGCTCGAGCTCGTCGAAGTCGGGCAGTTCGTCCCACGTGCCTTTGTAGAGCTTGTAGGCCACGTCGCTAAGCGGCGAGGGCGGCCGCTGGGGTGCGTTTTGGGCGACCTGTTCGTAGATCCGTACGAAGTTGAACTGCTCGGGCATGACAAAACGCTTCACGCCCGTGGCCAGCCGCGCGATGGTCTCACCCTCGGTCAGCGTGTGTACGGCAAACGGCCCCGCCTCGAGTTGCCCGTCGGCGTCGACCTGCGGGGCATAGCCCATCGTCTGCACGCCGAATTGACCGTAGAGGTAATCGGCAAACGCCAGCCGTACGGCGTCGGCCTGTTTGGGATCGGCTTCGGCCGTTTTCGCCAGCAGCCATCGCCAGCGCTGGCCGTCGGTCTCGGCCGACTCCCAATCGTCGGGCATTTCGTGAAACACGGGGTTGCCGTCTTCGTCGACCGGCGCACCGCCGGTGCGATCGTGATACGCCGGCACGCCATAGTCGGGCAATGTGCTAAGGTCGGTGAGGTATTGCAGCCGCCAAGTGTCGCCGCCGGTGGGGAAGTAGCCGGCAAACTCCCGGAAGAAACCGGCCAGGGCCTCGCCGTCTTTCTCGTCGCCGACGCGTTGCAGGGCCTCGTACATCAACTGCATCGAACGCAGCCGGTCGCGTTGGTGGGTGTCGACGTTACGCCCGCGCGACGTGGCACGGACGAACTCGTTGTCGATCATGGCCCCGTGATGTGGCACCCGCTGATAGCCTTGGGCCAACGCCCGCAGCACGCGCCAGTCTTTCGGATGGGCCGCGGCGACCTGCTCGGCCAGGGCGTCCCACTCCGCCACGCGGTTGAGCCGCCCAAGGCAATCCAACGCGGCCAGCGTGTCTTTGGCCGCGTGTTGGCCCCCGTGGGCCGGGTCGACGACCAAGTTGCGGTAGATCACCAAGGCTTCGTTGTAGTTGCCTTCTTCCTTCAGCTTCTGCGGCGCCGAACTGTTGGTTGCCAGCGCGTTTTCGCCGGCGGCGGCTTCCACCTCGCCAAAGGGGTTGCTGAGCATCACGACACCGGCCAACACGTAGACGCGGGTGAGATGGCCGGTAGACGGTAGGGCGTTCATGTCGGGTTCCTCTGTCTCAGGTTCCGGGAGTTCCTCCTCCGGTCTGCACGACACGATGTAGCGCGTGCCGCGGGCGCGGACATCGCCGGCGGGAGTCACGATCGTGAAATTCGGGTCGACGGGCCGGCCCGTCACGGCGGCGATGTAGACCTCGCCTCGAGTCAAGCGGAGATTGCCGTCGTCGGCCATTTTGTAACGGCTGTCGGGCGTCGGTCGGATCTGCCATCCGGCCAAGTCTATCGCCGCCGCGTAGGGCGAGTTGCCTAGGGGAATTTCGATGCTGGGCGGTCTGTCGTCGGGAGGGGCGCCGTTGGGGCCGGCAATCGGCGGCGTCTCGGGATCGTCGCTTCGCGGCAACCACATCCAGGTCAGCAGAACGGCCACCACACACGCCGCCGCAGCGGCAAACCAGCGGAATCGCCGACGCATCGACCTTCGCGACGGACTCCTGCCGGCGTCCGCCGAGGCGGGGACTTCCGGCGTCACCGGCGGTGCGTATCGCCAGTGGAGTTGGGCTTCGACCTGGATATAGGCCAGATACTCGCGCCGGGCGTCGTCGTCGTCGCGAATCAGCGTCTCCAGTCGGTCGCGCTGTGCTTCGCTCAGTTCGCCGAGCGCGCGGGCTTGCAGCAGTTCGTCGAGTTCGCCGTGGGGACGTTCCTCGGCGGAGGAACTGTCGTCGCGGCGCGGTTCATCTGGAGTTCCCATAGCTATCCCTCCAACGGGCTTTCGCCCAAGGGGTGCTCAGTTGTGGCTTGTGCCCGCTGGATACACCGCGCTAGTGCACGCCGAATCCGATGCAACATCACGCCGACCGCGTTGGCCGTGCGATTGAGCGCCGTGGCAATGGCCGCCAGCGATTCGCCGTGGCGGTAGTGGCGACGAACCACGTCCTGGTGCCGCGTGGGCAGGCGTTTCAGGCAGCCGTCCATGGCAACTTCCATGTCGCTGGCCCGCCGCGCGTGCTCGTCGGCCAACCAGCCGGCGCTCAGCGCGTCGAGCGTCTGCTGATCGTGGAATACCAGCCGATCGCGTCCGAATCGCGCCCGGGCGGCCCGTACCTGGTTAAAGGCGATGCCCAGCGCCCACGGCAGAAACGGCCGCTTAGGGTCGTAGTCGGCCGCCTTCCGCCAGAGCACCGTGTTGGTCTCTTGTAGCACGTCGGAGGCCGCTTCGGCGTTGCCTAGCAGCGAGTAGATATAGCCGTAGAGCCGGCTTTGGCAGCCGGTAAGCTGCTGCACGTAGGCGGCCGTGTCGTCCGGGGGCATGTCGGCTGGTGGGACCACAGGGCGGGGCTCCCTCTGCGTCGGGGCGGACCCGGCCGGAAATCGAACGGGCTCGTTAGGTATTAGCGGTCTCCACGCCCAAGATTACATTGACCCGTGGGAATTGCCAGATCCTCGCCCAACTCTCCGCCCGGTCGCCGGGGGCGAAAGGGTGGTTGGGCCGAAGGGGTGGCTGGGCCGAAGGGGTGGTTGGGCCGAAGGGGTGGTTGGGCCGAAGGGGTGGTTGGGCCGAAGGGGTGGCTGGGGCAAAGCGCAGCAGTGCCCCAGATGTCTCGAAAACCCGGGGCACCGCTGCGCTCTGCCCCGGCCACCCGAGCGTGATCTTCCGACAAGGCCTAAATGCTCTCGATGTGCAACCCGCGGCGTCGGCGTTCGCTACGGCGGTTATCGTCCATCTTGCCGGCCACGTCTTTGACGTTCTCGATGCCGACCAGCAGCAGTTCCGGATGGGTGCGATCGCTGGAGGTGACGCGAATCGTGCCGGTGCCCACGAAGCGTTCGAGGACCGTCTGTTCAAAGGTGATGTCGTCCATGTCGATCACCTCGATGCGGTCGGTCACCCGGCGGAGGATGCCGCTCTGGTGGACGAACCGCTGATTCGTCAGCCGGTAGCTGACGTTCAAGCGGCGGTAGGCGAACCTGCCCGCTTGGTAGATCCAGAGCCCAATCGCCGCGATCACCAGCGTCCATCGCAGCCAGGGCGTGTCTGCGACCACAAAAATCCACGCGTAGAGCAGAACCACGCTGATCACCACGCTGAGCATCCAGGCCCCAATCATCGCCTTGGCGCAGTAGCTGCCCGACCAGAGTTCCGTTTCCGGTTCGTCGTCGACTTCGCGGCGGGCGGCCACCTTTTCCTGAAACTTCTCTCGAGGCGACGTCGGCGAGCCGCCCGCAGGCGGCTCGGCGGCGGCCGATTCGCCGTCGGTTGCGGCCAAGAGGTCGCGCTGCTCCGACTCGAACGCTTCGTCGCCTTCCTCCAGCCGGGCGCCGCACTTGTGACAGAAGACTGCCTCCTCGACCACCTCGAAACCGCATCCGGGACAACGCATCGACTCACTTCCCTTCTGTTGGGGCCGCCGCAAAGAGAACCGCCAAGCCGCATTATAGAGATCGGCCGATCCCGGCGAAAAGGGGAGTTCTTTGCCAAGCGCGAAAGCGATGGGTCGGCCCGACGGGTGGCCGGGGCAGAGCGCAGCGGTGCCCCGGAACGGACTCCCTGGGCCACCGCTGCACTCCGCCCCAGCCACCCCAAGAGTCGCGCCGACATCGGACGTAAAGCATTGCCCATCGGGGATTTACGGTTTGCGACGTGGCCGTGTGCGGTCGCGCGCCGCGGGTGATATTGTGCTCAGAACGGCCTCGGCGCCTCTTCCCGCGATGGCCCCACGTCAAAGGGACCTTCTTATCCCTCCCCCTTCGCAAAACGGCAACTTCCGGTATAGTAAACGTCAATATCGACTCGGTGAGAAACAATCGCATGAAATGCCCTTTCTGCCAGGTAGACAACGATCGGGTGGTCGATTCGCGGGCCGTGCAAGACGGTTCCGCTATCCGCCGCCGACGGCTTTGCACGGCCTGTAGCCGCCGGTTCACGACCTACGAACGATTCGAGGGCACGTCGGTCAAGATCATCAAGAGAGACGGCACCCGCGAACCGTTCGATCGTGCCAAGCTCAAACGCGGCCTGGAAACGGCCTGCCACAAACGGCCGGTCAGCGATGCGCAGCTCGAGGCGGTCGTGTCCGAAGTCGAGGAAGAAATCGAGGCGACCTTCGAGTTGGAGGTGCATAGCCGCTACGTGGGTGAGTTGGTGATGCAACAACTCCGCGATATCGACCAGGTGGCCTACGTCCGTTTTGCCAGCGTCTACCTCCAGTTCGAGGACGTTCACGACTTCGTCACCGAGTTGAAGCCGATGCTCGACGAATCGGACGACGTTTCGTAGCCGCCCGGATCGAATCTCGGGAGCAACTTGTGCCAGCGGAACAACCGGCAGACTTTTCGGAGCTGAAACGGTCGGTTCGACGGCAAGCCCTGGCCGATCGGCGGCGTCAAGCGGACAAGGGTCTGCTGAGCGAGCGAATCTGCGAGAGTCTGGCCGCGACGCCCGAATACACCCGGGCGGCGACCGTGATGCTTTACGTGGACTTCCGCTCAGAAGTCCGCACGCGCAGTCTCTTGTCGTACGCTTGGCGTCAAGCCAAGCGCGTCGTGGTACCCCGATGTGCCGGCCGGGAGTTGGAGTTGTACCGGATCGACGGCCTCGACGAATTGGCCGAGGGAACGTACGGAATCCTCGAACCCGACGCCGCGACTCGGCGACTAGCCGGCCGCCGGATGCAGCCCGATGCGCTGGATCTGGTCGTCGTCCCCGGCGTAGCCTTCGATCGCCGCGGCGGACGCTTAGGCTTCGGCAAAGGCTACTACGACCGGCTGCTGGCGTCCGTCCGAGCCGACTGTGCGCTGATCGGGTTAGCGTTCGAGTGTCAACTCTTCCCCCAAGTACCAATGCAGCCGCACGACGTGTGCGTCCACAAAGTGATCACCGAACGCGCCATCTACGACACCCGCGGCTGAAGCGCGAGGGCGGCCGCGGCACGCCTTCTCCTGCGGTAGACGATTAGCCCGAGGGCACTGAGACCGGAGGTTAGCAGGATAAGGGTGGACGGTTCGGGGACAACCGTGATGGCGTCGATGTAGGCGCCGCTCTTCGTGGAGTAGGGAATCCACTGGAACGCGTCCAAGGCAATCGGTGAGCCAACGAACTTGATGGTCTGATCGAACTTGACGTCGTCGACGTAGAACTCCCACGACTGATTCGGTACGTCGATGACTTCACTGATCTTGTACCACCTAGTTCGAATCCAGCGAAATCCAGTGTCGACTGCCGTCATCGTGCCGTCACCGTTGCCGTCGAACACATGGAACTTCCCGTCAGTTGCGTTCCACCACGGGCCCACTGATCTCTCGAAGCTCGGGCCACCATCAAACAGGTGGCGGCGCATTTGAAGCCCGCCATTCAATGGGAATTGCATATAGTGATCGATGCGGAAGCGGCCTGTCTGCGGATACTCTAGGATGCGGTTGCAGCCAGAGTGGATAAGCAGTGAGCCATCACCTTCGTACGCTACTGAATCCGTGACGGTCGGCCAGCCGCCTCGCCATGCTCCCAGCCAGCCTGGCTCGCCGATCCCCTGCCCCAGAACTGACTTGCCAAACTCGTACGGCGAATTGGGCGTAGCGTCGCTGTGCATGCCCGAAGCGTCATTGAAGCCGGCCGACGCGATTAGGCCGGCTTGGGCCTGGCCGTAGCCAATCAATAGCGCCAGACCCGTCAGAAGTGCTGCGAGACGATACATCGTTGTGCCTCCGTTGGTGAGATGAATGTGAATGGGGTAGTCTTGAACCGGTGAACAATGCGCGCAGACTCTTGCCGCGCTGAAACTCCTGGGAATCTGACCCGCAGCCGTACGGATCACTTCGACACGCTAGACGATCATCACGGACTTCAGCCGCAACGTCAGATTGCGTGTCGGGGAAGCTGCCTCACTGGTGAGGTGGCAGAAGACGCGAGCAAGTGCCTCAATCGGGCGAACGAAGACTCATACCAACCGCCTAGTTTACCAATTTGCCTCACAATGTCAACACACTCAGGGCGATTCCCCCAAAATACCTCTAGAGAGTTATTGGGGGCCCGTTTGCTCGCAATAGTGTGGGTGCCTCTTTTCTCACACGCCTTCGCCCATTGGCCGTCACGTGGTCTGCCGGCAAGGCGAACCGTGCTGGGACGTCTTGAAATGGCGCTGAACTGGCGGCCGGCCCGGGCACGTTTGCGGGATCGGCTGTGGGCTGTCTGAACTCTTGCGAGTTCAGCTACAGATTGCGACGGCAGATGCGTTGATGAGCGTTCTGTTCTGCCGGTTCGGATGTGGATGACGTGGAGGCGAACTTTGGCGATAGAGGAGCGAAAACGCAAGGCGAAAAGCGTGACGGCGCGCGGCGAATCGGGGCGGCTTTTTTTTCTCAAGTCGAAATCGCCTGTGCCCGTTGAGGTTACCGCGACGCGGTCGGCCTGCGGCGAAGTTTTCGCAAAATAGTCTTTTGACATCGCCGAATCATCGGGTATATCGAAGGTACCGGAGGAAAACGACGCACGCCAAAGCGGCCCATTCCAGTGGCAACGCGTCGTTTCCCCACACTCGATATTCCGAGTGCGGCGACATCGGTCGCCGAATCGTCGGCCGCCCGGTGCTGTGCGGCGCAGCACCGGCGCGGCCGTTCCTGGGGCGATTGGTTTTGGTTGTACTTCGCAGCTTGTCGCACGGCGTGCGGCATCCAGAAGCCAGGAGGATCGTTACCCACTCATCGTTGTCCGTTTCGGACAGAACCAGAACGTCTCTCGACGTGATTTGCGTGTCATTTGCAGGTAAGAAGGACCTGCACCGAGAACGAAATTGTAGCGAGTTATTCCGCGGCGCGTTTGCCGCTTCCGAACGTAGCCTTTCTGAGGGATCCATCCGACGCCCCTCGGGCGATCCCGCCAACGTGCCGTGGCACGTCGCACGTTCGATGCGGCAGACGCGTTTTCTCGTTCCCACGCACTCTCCCATCCGGCATAGGCCGATTATTCCGTACAGACGGAATGCCAAATCGCGATTTGCGCTACGCACGGCGGTTGGTGTCGATGTGGTCGTAACGATGGGTCCGATAGTGAGGCATATACGGCAAAAACCGTTCGCCACCGCTGGCAGCGCCTCGCACGACCCTGCCTCGCACGACCCTGCCTCGCACGACCCTCGATAAGCCCGCTCACATAGACCATGCTTTCGACTCGCCGCCGCGTCCGACGTCCGCTTCGGTCCTGCACGCTGGGGCTGGCCTTCGGCCTCGTTTCGGCGGTTGCCGGATGCCGCCTCAACGCGCCCGAGACGGCCATGCCCGTCTGCCAGCCGATGCCTCGCGAACTCTCGAAGGTCGTCCTGCCGGAATACACGATCGAGCCGCCGGACGTGCTGGTCATCGAAGCGGTCCACGTGGTGCCCCGGGCGCCCTACCTGTTGAAGACGCTCGATGTGGTCGCCATCCAGGCGTGGGGAACTTTGCCCGACGCGCCGATTCAGGGCGTCTACCCGATCGGCCCGGGAGGGTTGGTCAATCTGGGCGCTCGCTACGGGTCGGTAAAGATCTCCGGGATCACGGACGAGCAGGCGCAGACGGTCGTGACCGATCATCTGCGGCACCGCCTGCGCGAAGTGGTCGTCTCGGTGACGTTGGCCGAGATGTCGGCCAAGCAACAGGTCGAAGGTCAGCACCTCGTCAAGCCGGACGGAACGGTCACCTTGGGCAGCTACGGCAGCGTGTCGGTCGTCGGACAGAGCATCGGCGGCGCGAAGGCGTCGATCGAGGCCTATCTCTCGCAGTTCTTCGAGAATCCGGAGGTGGCGGTCGACGTCTTTGCCTACAACAGCAAGATCTTCTACATCATCACCGAAGGGGCCGGCTTCGGCGACGGCGTACATCGCTTCCCGATCACCGGCAACGAGACCGTGCTGGACGCCGTCTCCTACATCCGCGGCACGACCGAAGTCTCGTCGAAGAAGATCTGGGTCGCTCGGCCGCAGCCCGGCACGGGCAACGTCCATAAGTTGCCGGTCGACTGGGAAGCGATCACGTCGCAGGGGTCCACGGCCACAAACTACCAGATTCTGCCGGGCGACCGCGTGTTCATCGCCGAAGACCGGATGGTGGCCTTCGACACGCGGATCGGCAAACTGCTCGCCCCGTTGGAACGGATGATCGGCTTCACGCTGCTGGGCACCGGAGCCGCGACGCGACTCTCCGGACCGGTAATGCGCGGTGGAGGAAACAGCAGCGGCACGTTCTAGCAACCTATATGACGGCAACCGGGAAACAAGTCGTAACCATGCTCCGTAATCGACAAGTCGACTGCCGACGATTGGGCTACCTGGCACTGATGCTGTTGGCCGGCCTGAGCGGATGCCAAACGCTCGACGGCCGCCGGCCGGCCGGACAGCCGAATGCGTGTCTTCCAACACGTATGTCCGCCTGTGGTTCGCATGCCCGGTGCGCTGCGTTTGGCGGCTATCATCCGACCTGCTGGCACCCTTGGCCCGGCGGTTGTGCGGGACACGGCGGCGGCTGCGACGGGGCCTGTGGTGGGACGTGTGGCGCGGCCGCCGAAAGCTACTCGCATCAACCCGCCGGCGGTATGTCGTGGGGGATGCCACCGGGCGTCGGGCCGACGGCGTATCCGCCGAATCGCCCTACGATGCAGCCTTACACGATGCAGCCTTACACGCCGCAGCCTTACACGCCGCCTACCACCGCGCCGGCGGCACCGGCTACGCAGCCGCCCCCAACGCGGCGGCCTCCGTCAAACCCCGGCCTGTCCGAACCGCTCTTCCCCTCGCCAGACGGCCTGGAGTGGCCCACGCCGCTCCCGGAACCCACAACGCCCCCGCCGTCTGCTCCCGCGCCACCCGCTGCTGCACCCGGCGCCGCAAGGACCGGGCACCCGGGCTGGTCCGGGCCGTATCGGCCGTTGACGACGTCTCGGCGTTTGCCGCCGATCTAATTGTCTGCGACACCTGATCTTGATGGTTGGGTGGCATGATGGTTGGGTGGCTGGGCAAAGCGCAGCGGTGCCCCAGTGATTGCCAGAGCCTCGTTAGTGTGCCAACAACCTGGGGCACCGCTGCGCTTTGCCCCAGCCACCCACAGCAGACCGTCGGCACGAGGCGCTAGCCGCGTGGCTTCTCGGGCGCGGGCGCCGCTTTCGACGGGGCCTCTTTCAACGGGGCCCTCTCCGGCGGCGCCGACTCATCGGGCACGTCGTCCCGGCGCTGGTCTTCATCTCGCGGATCATCCGGCTCTTCTGCCGGTTCCCTGAAGAACATGACCAATCCGCCGGCCTCGTCGGCGTGGAGTTGCGTCAGGATGGTATCGTCGGGGCCCCGCGTTTCGACCACGCCGCATTTGCCCGCGGCGTTGGTCCCCAGGATCACAAGGCGTTTGCCGTCGGGTCCTCGAACCTCGATCTGTCCACCGCGGCCGGGCACGGCCCACATCCGCACGGCTTCGGTCCCGTCTTCGCCGTCGATCGCTAGCGTGCCACAACACAGCGTGCCACAACGCAGCGTGTCCCGAACTTCGATTTGACGGGCCTTGATGTTATGCGCGGCAAGACGATAGACTTTGTCGCGGACCACGATCCCCAGCGTCATCAACAAGAGCGGATAGACGATCCAGCGTTCGCGCGTGGTCATGGCGTGACCTCCCGGGGGGAACGCCGCAACGTGCCGGCCGACGGCGCCTCAACCGGCCCCGCCGAGGCTCTCGGCCAGTTTTCCCAAGGCCTCGGTCTCGATCTGGCGGACGCGTTCGCGGGTCAGGCCCAGGGTCTCGCCGATCTCTTTGAGCGTCCGCGGCTCGGAGTCCTCCAGCCCGAACCGCATCCGCAACACGGTCGCCTCGCGGGGGTCCATCGTCTTCAGCCGGCGCATCACGTGGGAGAGGTTGTCGTGTTCGACGAGTTCCTCTTCCGGGCTGCGGATCCGCTCGTCCATGATCATCTCACCCAGCGACCAGCCGGCTTCGGCCTGGTCGGTTTGTGGCGTGAGGTTATAGATGCGGATCGCCTTCTTGATGATCGGCAGCTTCTTCCGCGGCAGTCCCAGCACCCGGGCGACCTCTTCCGGCGTGGGGGTGCGGCCGAGCTCTTCGGCCAATCGCGTGCTGGCCCGCCGCCACTTCGAGAGCAGTTCGACCATGTAGGCCGGAATGCGGATCGTCTTGGCCGTATTGATCAGCGCCCGTTTGATCGACTGCTTGATCCAGTAGCTGGCATACGTGGAGAACCGCGTGCCCATCGCCGGGTCGAACCCTTCGACGGCCCGCAGCAGGCCCAGGTTGCCCTCTTCGATGAGGTCTTGCAGCCCCAGGCCTTTGCCGGTGTAGCCTCGGGCGATGTTGACGACCAGGCGCAGGTTGGCGCGGACCATGCGGTCTCGGGCTTGCGTGTCGCCGTCGCCGATGGCCAAAGCCAGTTCGTGCTCGTCGTCGGCCGAGAGCAGGGACGTCTCGTTGATCTCGCGGAGGTACGTCTCCAGAGGAGACTGCACGGCCGAGGATGATTTGCGTCGCGTGGTTGTCATCAGGGTATGTACGATCAGCGTATGTTTGCGGGGTAGTCAAACACAACTATCGACGCAGGATGGGGTGTCTCTGAAAGGAAGCGGATGCTTAACGTCGTGGGGTGGATGTGCGCGAGTTTCGGACAGTACCGAAAAGAACGGCCCGGCCGGTATTGACCGGCGGGGCCGCTGCTGGATCGCACGATTGAAACGAGAGCCGTGAAACTAGGAAGCCGCTTTTTCTTCGGGTTTCTCCGGCTGTTCCGCCTGCGACGCGTCTTCGGCGACGGCTTCGTCAGATTCTGCCGATTCGGCGTCCTCGGCCGCTTCCGCCGCAGGCGGGTCGTCTTGAGGTTTTTCTTCGACTGCGGGAGTCTCTTCGGATTCCTCTTCCGACTTCTCTTCGGACTTCTCTTCCGATTCCTCTTCCGGCTTCTCTTCGGACATCTCTTCTGGTTTCTCTTCCGGAGGCGTCTCTTCGACGGCCTGAGCGATCGGCTGGATCAGCGGTCCGGAGCTGTCGCCCACGCCGCCCCGCAATCCGGCCGTATCGGCCGCGACGGCCGCTTCGTTCACGGCTGCCAACGTCTCGTCCTCTTCGGCCCATTCCACGCGCTTCCGCGAGAGCCCGATCTTGCGCTCGTCCGGGTCGACCCGCAGGATCTTCACCTCGATCTGCTCGCCGACCTTGACCACGTCCTCCGGGTTCTCGACCTTGTGGTCGGCCAACTCAGAGATGTGCAACAGGCCTTCCAGGCCGTCTTCGAGTCCCACGAAGACGCCAAAGTTGGTGATCTTGGTAACCGGCCCGGTAACCAATTGGCCGGGCTGGAAGCGGTTGGGGATCTCGCGGACCCAGGGGTCCTCGTCCAACTGCTTCAGCCCCAAGGCGATCCGCCGGCGCGACTGGTCGACCGAAAGCACCCGGCACTCGACTGCCTGGTTCTTGGCCACCACCTCGTTCGGATGGCTGATCTTGCGGGTCCACGACATATCGCTGACGTGCAATAGGCCGTCGATCCCCTCCTCGATCTCGATGAACGCACCGTAGTTGGTCAGATTGCGAACCGTGCCGTTGACCACGGTTCCCGGCGGGTAGCGCTCGGCGACCTGGTCCCACGGGTTGGCCTGCGTCTGCTTCATGCCCAAGGAGATTTCTTGCTTCTCCTTGTTGATGCCCAAGACGACGACTTCGATCTCGTCCTCGATCTGCACCAGTTCGCTGGGGTGGCTGATCCGCCGGGTCCAGGACATCTCGCTGATATGGACCAGGCCCTCGATCCCCTCTTCGAGCTTCACGAACGCTCCGTAGCTCATTACGTTGACCACCGTGCCGGTGATCCGCGTGCCGACGGGGTACTTGTCGCCGACCTGCTCCCACGGGCTGGGCGTCTTCTGCTTCAGGCCCAGAGCGATCTTCTCCTTGGCGTGGTCGATATGCAGGATCTGGACCTCGATCTCCTGATCGATGGCCACCATTTCCGAGGGATGGGAGATACGGCCCCAACTCATATCGGTGATATGCAGCAGGCCGTCGATGCCGCCGAGGTCGACGAACGCACCGAATTCGGCGATGTTCTTGACCACGCCCTTGCGGCGCTGGCCGATCTGCAACTCCTGCATCAACTGGTCGCGCTTCTCTTTCCGCTCGGCCTCGATCAAGGCCCGGCGGCTGACGACGATGTTTCGACGCGACTCGTCGATCTTCAAGACCACGCACTGGATCGTACGGCCAATGTAATCGCCGATGTCGGACGGACGGCGGATGTCGACCTGACTGGCCGGCAGGAAGACGTTCACACCGATGTCGACCAACAGCCCGCCCTTGATCTTGCGGTTGGCGATGCCGGTGACTACGTCCTCCTCCTTGACGCTCTCCATCACCGCGGTCCACTTTTCGATCTTCTCAGCTTTCCTCTTGCTGAGACTGATCATCCCGCGGCTGTCGTCGACCATACCGTGTACGTCTTCGACGTCTTCGACGAGCACCTTGACCGCTTGGCCGGGCTCGGGCGGTGGCTGGTCCTCATCCCATTCGCTGGCGAGGATCACACCTTCGCTCTTGTAGCCCACGTCGACCAGGACGAAGTCGCCCTCGACCCGCAGCACCTCGCCGTCGACGATCTGGTTGACGGCGACTTCCTGAGCCCCCCACTCGATTTCGTCCGGCGGCACGCCTTCCAAG
This sequence comes from uncultured Planctomycetaceae bacterium, assembly GCA_964472545.1. Taxonomy (GTDB): domain Bacteria; phylum Planctomycetota; class Planctomycetia; order Pirellulales; family Thermoguttaceae; genus CAYYNP01. Next base: position 23,991 of record CAYYNP010000007.1, read on the forward strand.
GCAGCATTCAACTCCTGCTGCCATTCTTCTTCCGAGAGATCCAATCCGCGCAAAAGGTTACGATCGACCATAAGATTTGTTTTCGTGTGGGAAAGAGGGAACCTGGCCGGCCACCAGAGGAGCGAGAGAAGCGGCCGCCGCGAGGGCGACCGAGGGTTCGACCTGGCCAACCGAACCAGCCAATAGACCGTGCCGTTTGCCCCGCCCCTCTACGCCAAGGGACTCACCATGGGCCAACAGCGAGCCCAGTAATATACCAGAGTGTCGGTTCGCTCACAATTGCGACAGGCAGCCTTTCCCAGAAGATCGGCGGAATCGTTCAACCGCGGCGCCGCAAAATCGGCGCATTCCCCCTAAATCTCCCCGAATGCCGTCAATCTCCCGTCTTCTCGCGCTGCGCGAAGACCGGGTGGCGTTTCAGGCGAGCATGGCATGCACACACGCGCCGCTCGACCTCCGCCACCAATTCCCGCTCACCACGCCCGGCGATCTCCTCCGGCAGCATCGGCTCACCATAGTTGACTTGAATCACACCAAGGCGGGGGAAAGCACTCCCCCTTGGCCATACGGCATGTGCCCCTTCGATGGCCACGGGGAGGATCGAGGCCTTGGAACGGACCGCCAACGTGGTGAAGCCCGGCAGAAACCGCCCGACTTCCCCGTCCGGCGTGCGTGTGCCTTCGGGGAAGATCAGCACCAGTTCACCCCGCTTCAGGCGGCGCAGCGATTCCTTGATGCCGCTAAGGCCCAGGCCGTCGCGATCGATCGGGATCGCGTCGAGCGACTTGATCAGCCAGCGAAACGGGGGGAAGCCGAACAACGTATCCCGGGCGACGTAGTTCATCCGCCGCCGCGACCCCATACCAACCAATGGGGGGTCGAAATGACTCTGGTGGTTGGAAATGACCAAAACGCCCCCGTCCGACGGGATATTGTGCATGCCCGTGTGTCGAACGCGATAGGCCAACACCCCGGCCAGTTGGGCGGCCGTCTGGAGGATGCGATACCAAAGTCGACTGGAAAGTGAGCGTGTGGCCATGGAGCAACTTCGAGTGGGTACTAATCTCAGGTCACGTGAGCTTCGTCGCGCCGCTGCCGGTCACGAACTAACGACTCCAAGCGATCGACGACTTCTTCCAGCGTCATGCCGTCGGTGCAAACCTCGATCGCGTCGGAGGCGGCAACCAGCGCGCCCACGGCACGCGTGCGGTCTTCTCGATCGCGCCGCTGTTGCGCGGCGAGCACCTCTTCGTGGTTGGCGGTCTCCCCCATGCTCTGCATTTCTGCCACGCGCCGCCTGGCCCTTTCTTCGGCAGAAGCCGTCAGAAATATCTTGCACTTGGCATCGGGAAAGACGACCGAGCCCTGATCGCGCCCTTCGGTCACGATATCGTCGTCGCCGGCCACCTCGCGCTGCAACGCGACCAATCGCCGGCGAACCTGCGGATTGTCGGCCGCGTGGCGCGTTACGGCGGTCGTCTCGGCGGTGCGGACGGCGTCGGTGACGTCCTCGGCGTTGACGTAGATTCTCGCGCCGTCCACCACGATCTCCAGGCCTTGCGCCAGTCGCCCAAGTTCATCGGGCCGATTCCAATCGACCCCCTCTCGTAACCCGGCGAGCGCCACCGCCCGATACATCGCGCCCGTATCCAAGAAACGCACCCCCAGTCGCCGCGCCAACGCCCTGGCGACCGTGCTCTTTCCGGCTCCGGCGGGTCCGTCGATGGTGATGATCATGAGAGTAGGCGGTAGGCAGTAAGCAGTAGGCGGTGGGGGGTTGCGAGTCGGCAATGCGGGGTTTAGCCGTCGCCGGTACGGCGACGTTTGCTCGGGCAATCGGCACACGTCCCCCTATTCTGCCGCAATTCGCCGTCGTGGGCAATCCGCCCTGCGTACGCCGCTGCCTGGACGGTCAAATCGTCATCGCCGCCCTGACCATGAACTCGTTGACCGCCTCGGCGTGTGTCAGGCAGATCAAGTGGCCCCCGTCGTGCAAGAACTCCTCAGCACCAGAGCGTCTTGCCGAGATCAGCAAATCTCGCCGCCCGTGGATCTGGAAGATACGGGCTTCCGGCGGCGGACCGGGACGCCAGTTGAGAATCGCCCGGCAGCCCCGTTTAAGGAACTTCGCGTCGGCGTCTTTCGCCATGTCCACACACAGTTGCCGCTGCGCCCGCGTCATGCCCCGGGCAATCCGAAATCCCCAGGGCGAACAAACTCGGACCCAATCAAACAACCACACGGGCAGGATCGGCACGATCGGTCGAAACACCCGAAAGCACCGCCCCACGGCTTGCGGCGACCGGCAACTTCCAATCAGCACAACGGCTTCCGGCCGCAGATGCCGCGCCATTTCGTAGGCCAACATGCCGCCGAAGGAAGCTCCGCCGAGAATGAACGGCCGTTGCGGGGTAATCGTCGGGGCGAATCGCTGTGCGTAATCCACCAGACTCTCTCGAGGCCGCGGGGCAATCCACGGCGGCACCACCAGATTCGCAAAGGCGTCCTCTTGCCCTTGGAACAGCCGACTATCGGCACCGAGACCGGGAAGCAGGACGAGTTGGACGGGAGTCGCCATCGCAGTGTGCATGTTTCAAGAGGTGCCCGGCCCGAGCGCACCGGCTACGGCGAGCAGATCCGGTCGCCCTTCAGATCGGTGATGAAACCGTGGCCCGGCGCGTGGGTGATCATCAACTCCGGCTTGGCCAACTCGGCGGCCTTCTGGGGCGTCACACCACACGCCCAAAAGACCGGCATTAAGTCCTTCGGGATCCGCTCGACCGGCGAGCCGTAGATTGGACGCCGAAGATCGGCCCCGATCGCGGCCGGGTCGCCCAAGTGTACCGGGGCGCCGTGATTCGCCGGAAAGCGCCCCGTCAGTTGAGTGGCGATCACCGCCTCGGCCGGCGTCATCCAACGCATGGTGACCACCATCGTGCCGCGAAAGCGTCCGGCGGGAATCGTATCGAGGGCCGTGTTCAACACCCACACCTCTTCAGAGCGCCGCACGCCCGCCCGCACCAGCGCCTGGTCGAACGTGAGACTCGACCCGATCAGGAAGGCCACGCTGTCGTTGCGCCAGTACTTCTTGACGTCGCCCACTTCCGTCTCCAACACACCGCGCCGATAGATCCGGTACTTCGGCAGATCCGTCCGCAGATCGGCCCCCGGCGCCGAAAGCCGGGGCTGCGGATCGCCGGCGTCGGTCACCTCGATCACCGGACACGGCTTCGGGTTGCGCTGGCAATACAACAGGAAGTCGTACGCGAGATCGCTCGACAGCACCACCAGGTTGCACTGCACGTGCTCCGGCACCCGATAAACGGTTGGCCCGGTCCATTCGCCCCGTCGCATCGCCAGCCGTGCGTCCCGGGCCGGGTTCTCGGCTGCATCTGCCACGTCCGCCGCGGCGGGAGGTTCCGCAGCCGCCACGCCCGCGGCCGCGCCGATCCCAGCCAGCCCCGAAACTCGCATGAACTGTCGCCGCGTCGTGCCGTCTGCCATGGTGTTCTCCTTTGGGCTGTTGGATTGGGACCCAGAATCGCTCTGTCAATCTCAATAGGATTGGCTGCCCACGCCACTAACGGCCGGCAACAGCGTTCACTCAGTAGCAGACTCGATCGCAGCGAGAAGCTCCTCAGAAAACCGCTTTGCCTCCGCTAGCCTACTTCTGACTCTCGGCCAAGTGCTACGGAATTCGGCGCTTTTGGCTTCATAGTCTTCAACTCTTTTCTTAATGCGCTGGGCTGCCGGCTGCTGTCCAAGCTGCCCTTCGGGGTTGGCGTGGCACTCCCACCTCTTCCATCCTTTTCTTGCCAGAACCCTGTTGTTCGGAAACAAGGCCGCCATGACCCAGGCTTCCATACTCTTCGAAGGCGTACAGAGGATGAGTCGATCCGGTACTTGCGCCTCTCCCATCCAGCGCAAGATCACCAGTCGCAGTGCATCGGTCGTCGCCCTTGCCGGCGGACACGGCTGCTCGCAAGGCAGATCGTCTGTTTCATCTTCGATCTTGCCGCTCTCGTAGGTCGTACTCGCAACGTCCGCATCCACTTGGACGACCAACAGATCATGAAACGCCAACGCGGAGCTTCGCGACGCACGGCCTTGCCCTTCATCCGCGGCCTGACGGCACCAACGATACACACCTGACCATCCGGATCCCAGGGGGCCGTCTTGAAGCTCGAACGCTGCCGACAGTTCCGGCTGCAAAGTGTGAAACTCGAACTCGCGATCGGGCAAGAGAGACTTTATGGCAGCGGACAAGACGATGAAATCGGTTGGCCCCTCAACGGTGGCCGCGATCCGAAGGGGATCAGACATTCGGCACACCTCCCAGGTGGCCCATCACCCAGAGGCGAGAGAGCGTCCATCCTTCCTTTGCCTTGGCGAGCATGGATTCATCGACTTCCACCCTCCTCACGGCGGTTCGGCCCGAATTCGTTCGAGACACGGTGAATAGGCGGACACGTTCGTCCTGCAACGGCAGTCCGTCGAGAACAAGAGGATTGTGGGTGGTTAGCAGGATTTGACGCTGCGTCGGAGCATTGAGATACCAGTCACAGAGCCTGCCCATCAGCGCGCGGGCGAGACGGGGGTTTAGAGCATGGTCGGCGTTGTCAACCGCGCAGAAAGAGGGGCTCAGGTTATGTCCCGCAAGCACTGCGAGGAATAGAACCAACAGAGCGCCTTCACTGGCGTCGTAACCGGACAACACGTTTCGCCCCGTCTGCATGTAACGGTCCCGAAAACGCACGACCCGCTGTGAAGCAGCAGCAGCGGGTGACAGGCGGATCCAGCTTGCCGGTACCGAGAGAAACGAGTGAGCCCAGTCGATCAATCCAAGGGCATCACGAGAGATCTGCCTAGCGTGAGCGTTCTTCCGCCTGAGCCACATCAACTCTCTTAGCGCAGTGGGCAGTTGGCCCCCTGAGAGGCCAACAGGTTTGCGGGGTTGTGTCTCGGAAGCGATTCCACGCAGTACAGGAGTCGTTGGGGCGAAGATCTGATACCCCTGCAGCTCTCTGAGCAGCTGCAGTGCGGGATCGTCATTGTCACGCTCGACGGCTTTCAAGGCGGCGAGCCCCTGTTCCGGATTCGCTTTCCTGCGCAGAGCCGGTGAACTCCCAACCAGCTTCTCGTTACCTTGCTGCCAGAGTTCCGTCTTGAAACGCCATGCCGGTCTCGGGTCCTTGAGTGGATTGTGGAGCGACACCCTATACTGCGCCTGACGGTTACTGGCGGCAAAGGAAATGTGGGGCGGGCGCCTCTTCTTGCTGGGAAAGGAGGTCTTGTACAATGCCGGGACACCAGGGCGCACGCCGCGGTTCAGCAAAGTCTGATCGTCTACCTTGCCTTCCGCAGCGGCCGACAGCACGCCGATCGCTTCCAGCAGGTTGCTTTTCCCGCTCCCGTTCGCGCCGATGAAGACGTTGACGATTCCCAACTCGACCGTCACGGATTCAAGGGACTTGAAGGATTTGACAACGAATTCGTCAATCATGCATGCACGCAACAATTGATAGGCATCGTTCCATCCCGCAACTAACGCAGGCGGCAACCACGAAATTATCGTCCCGGCCACGCGTACCTGTCAAGGGCAACCCGTACGGTGCGAAACGTCCTCGCCCTACTGAATGAACTGCTCTTCCTCTTCTTCGCCGTGCGTGGTCAGTTCGCCGGCGTCTTCCAGGCGGCGGATGATGTCGACGATCTGCTGTTGCGTCTGCTCGACGTTGGATAGCCGCACGGGGCCGAGGTATTCCATCTCTTCGGTCAGTAGATCCGACGCCCGTTTCGACATATTCGCCAGGATCTTGTCCTTGAGTTCCTCGCTGGCCCCCTTCAGGGCCATCGCCCATTGCGAGCTTTCGACGTTCTTCAACAGGTTCTGAATGTCGCGGTCGCCCAGCTTGGCAATGTCCTCGAAGACGAACATCAAGCGGCGAATCTCTTCGACCAGGTCCGGGTCCTCTTGGGCCAGGTTCTCCAACAGGCTCCGCTCGGTCGCCCGATCGATCACGTTGAGCATCTCCGCCACGCTGGGGACTCCGCCGGCGTTCTCGAACTGCTGGCTCATCACCGCGGCCATGCGGCGTTCGAGGCCTCTTTCGACCTCTTGGATGATCTCCGGGCTGGTTTGGGCCATGGTGGCCACGCGGCGGACAACCGAAAGCTGCCGCTCGACCGGCAGGCCGCTGATGATGTCGGCCGCTTGTGCCGGCGGCACGTGCGAGAGGATCAGCGCGATCGTCTGTGGATGTTCGTCGATAATGAACGTCAGCAGGTTCTGGCTGTCGATCTTCTGCAGGAAGCCGAACGGCAAGGCCTCGATCGACTGGCGGACGTTGTCCAGCGTGCTGCCGGCGTTCTTGCCCAGCGCCTGCTCGACCAGGCTCTTGGCCACGTCGAGCCCGCCGGCGCTTCCGGTCATCGCCGAGGGATTCGCGCCGGCAAAGTCCTGGATCACCGACTCTTGCTCGTCGCCGGAGACGCCGCTGGTCTTGGCAATTTCGATGGAAACGGCCTCGACCTGCTTGGGATCGAGCCTGGTGAGCAGTTGCGCAGCCCGATCCTCGGGAAGGCTCATCAACAGGATGGCCGCTTTGCGGATGTCGGAGGTCGCCATGCCGAAGGGTTCCTCACGGAGGCCGACGTCGGGCCGAGAACCCGACGTCTATAGTGAACACGACCCCCCTGGAAGTGCGCAGCGCAAGCCGCTGGCCCATTATCGGCAGATTGCGGCCGCTGACTTGAGGCCAACGGCGATTTTGGCCGACAAGCCCGGCGAGACTACACGGCAACCGGTTCGGCGACCTGTGCCAGGCCGACTTCCAGCGTCAACGGCCCCCAATCGGTCTCGAACGGCACACAGATGGGCGTCACGTCGGAGGGGAATCGCACGTTGTGGTCGCGGCCGGTGATCACGTTGGGCAGACTCGCCGAAAGATTGTATTCTTCCAACTCCGCTTTGGCCGCCCCCGCAACCATGTTGGTCAACTCGCCCACGGCGTCAACGACTTCGCCGTCGACCTCGGTCTTCTCCTCCATCAGCATCGTCGAGGCCGCACGCATCGCCACCGACTCCGAAAAGCTCACCACCACGGTGCCGATCGCCTTACCCGAGAGCCCGATGATCCCGCTGATTTCGTAGCCCGGCACGGTGTCGCTCTTGAGGCTGATCGTGCCACGACGGACCTCGCAGCCGAGCATCGTGTCGAACGCCTTGTTGAGGGAATTGATGAACGGGTTGATATACTCGGCTCGCATGGATTCGGTCCCTGGTCTGCTTTGTCTGCCTAGATAAGGGTAGGTCTTCCCGGTGCAGCGTCAAATCCCACCAAGTAAGCGTTTACGGCAAGCCCGGTTACCCGGAGTCCGAATCTGTCGATTGTGCAGGCAACGGCGGGCTGACGTCCCGTTGAAAGGGTGGGCGGCGGCACGACATCACGACCGCTCCCCCCGACAGAAGGCTTTTGGGTTGGCGCCGCACAAGGAGGTAGCTCTTCGCCGGGAGGGTGGTCTACCCTTCCCCCAACTCGTTCCCACCCAACTCACATACGGCGGATAGCCCGGGGCTCTCTTCGAGTTCGATCCGTAGGCGCTGTGGCCGCATCTGAAACTGTGAGACGAGCACCTTGCGCAGCCGCTCGGCCAGGTATTCGGCCAGCGATTCGGCCGTCGTGTTGGCGATCGGCAACACCCGGCAGTCGTCTTGCGGAAAGACCCAGCGGCGTTGTCCGAACGCGGCTTCGATTTGCTGCCGGGCAACCTCGACACGAATCCGCGGGTGTTCGCCGGCCAAGAGCACGCGGTGGTCCAACTCGTCGAGGATTCCTCGCAGCACAGCCCGCAGGGCGATGAAATCGACGACGCACCGGTTGTCGTCCAGTGGCCCGTAAACTTCCGCCTTCACACGATAGTTGTGTCCGTGCAGCCGCTCGCAGTCGTCTTCGGCCGTGGTGATGAAGTGGGCCGCACCAAAAACCAACCCGTCGTCGGCAACGCGGACGCAAAATCGCGGCATGTCAGTTCCCCGCGTCGCCGATCAAATGGCGATAGCTGTCGTAGCGGCGCTCGTCGAAACGGCCGTCGGCCACGGCGTTCTTCACCGCACAGTCGTCCTCGTGGGTGTGCGTGCAGTCGGGAAATCGGCAGCGGCTGACGTACGGCCGCAGGTCGCGATAGAACCCGGCCACCTCTTCCGGGATAACGTCCCAAAGCTGGAATTGGCGGATGCCCGGGGTATCGACCACGTAGCCGCCGCAGCACAACGGCAACAGCCGCGCGGTGGTGGTGGTGTGGCGGCCCTTTTGGGTATCGCGGCTGACGTGGGCGACGCGGAGCTTTAAGCCCGGGTCGATGGCATTCAGCAGCGACGACTTCCCTACGCCGCTTTGGCCGGTCACCACGCTCGCGCAATCCTCGACGATCCGGCGAATCCGTTGGACGCCGAACCCAGTCTTGGCACTGGCCACCACGACCTGGTAGCCCATCTGGCTGTAGACGCCGACCAACGGCTGGATCTCGGCCGGATCGATCAGATCGACCTTGTTGATCACTACGATCGGCCGCACGCCGCCCTTCTCGGCGGTGACCAGCAGCCGGTCGATAAGGTTGGGTTTCAGCCGGGGCTCGGCCGTGCTGGTGACGATCAGAAGCTGATCGACGTTGGTGACGATGATCTGCTGCCGTCCGCGGCTGGTGCGGCAGACGCTACCGCGGCGCGGCTCGACGCGTTCGATGATGCCCTCTTTCGGCTCGGTGTTCTCGATCGGCCGAAACATCACCAGATCGCCGGCGGCCACCACGTGGCGTTGATCGGTGCTGAGCGTTTTCAACAGCCGCCGCGTGGCACAGCGCCAGACTTCGCCGTCGGCGTCCTCCACGTCGCTGGCAAGGCCGTGGATCGAAAGCACACGGCCGGATTGGCAGACGGACTCGTCGACGTCGAGGTGGACGTCGAGCCCCGGTTCGTCGCCGGTGTCGACCTCGCTGCCCACCACGGTCCGCTTGCGGCTGAGTTCGCCCTTGCCGCTGATCCGTTCGGCCTGCTGGGGATCGACCTGCTCGAACCCGTGTTGGTTGAACTCGCGCGTCCAGTCCGTGCGGCGGGCGCGAACGTTGCGGTTCTTGCGGAATTCGGCCCGGATCTTCTTCTGTTTCTTTTTTGCCATAACCGGGCGGCTCTGAGGCAACGAAAAGGGGGCAACGAAAAGCGACGAAAAGGGGACAGGCTCCTTTTGTGCGAAGCACCCTTCGGGCCGTTCCGGCAAAAGGTGCCCGTCCCCCTTTCGTCGAGCTAGATCGGCCCCCGGTCCTTCCCCAATTGTCCCGGACGATCACTGTCGACGTCGTACCGCTGGCGTTCGCCGTGCGGACCCTCTTTGACGCGTTTCACGTCCCGCTTCTGTAAACCGGCCCGCTCCATCAACGACTTGCCGAAGATGTCGGCGTCGGACGGATCCGGCGGCGGCGGGCCCACGGCCCCCAGATCGACCGGCGAGTATACCACCTTGTACTTATGCCGGGCGATCGAGAGAACGTCGTTCGGATCGATCCGCTTCTCCTTCACCCGCGCGCCGTTGACCCGAACACCGTTGCGGCTGTCGAGGTCGCGGACTTGCCAATAGCCCGCATTGATGGTCAACTGGCAGTGATGGGCCGAGACGTTCGAGAACCGCAGCACGATATCGCAACTCTCGCGCCGCCCGACCAATAACTCCCGGCGCAGCAAGGGGATGGGGTCTCCACCGCCCAGCGGGATCAGTTCACCATACATCGCAACCGCCCTCGCGTCATCACGGGGTTTACGGCCATGACCATTCGCAGGCCGATTACTTAAGTCTACCGGGACCTCGAATTGCAGTCAATCGGACGTCCCCAACGCATGCCCATACCACCCCCCTGGAAGACCGCCGGTTTGCTGTGGCTAAGCCGCAGCTTCTTCTTCCGACAGCATTTCGGCCTCCCCGTGTGGAAAGTCAGCGTCGACGCCGGACTCGGCTGCCCGAATCGCGACGGCACGTTGGCCACCGGCGGCTGTGTCTTCTGCGATCCGGCCAGTTTCAGCCCTTCGCGGCGGCGCGAGGCCATACCAATCACCCGGCAGATCGACGAGGGCATCCGGCAACTCAAATCGCGGCGCAACGCCGAACGATTCGTGGCCTACTTCCAGCCGGGCACCAACACCTACACAACACCGCAACGACTGCGCGAGGTGTACGACCAAGCCATCGCCCACCCGGAAGTCGTCGGGCTGATCGTCGGCACCCGGCCGGATTGCCTCGACGACGAGGTGCTCGATCTGCTGGGCGAGTTCTCCCAGCGAACCTGGCTGTCGATTGAATTGGGGCTGCAATCGATTCACGACGAATCGCTGCGATGGATGCATCGCGGCCACCGCTACGACGCCTTTCCGGATGCCGTCCGGCGCGCCCGGCTGCGAGGGCTGAACATCGGGGCGCACGTGATCCTCGGACTGCCGGGCGAGTCGCCTCAGCAGACGGCGGCCACGGCTCGGGAACTGGCCAGGCTGGAGATCGACTCCGTCAAGCTCCACAATCTGCACGCCGTCCGCAATACGCCGCTGGCGGAGATGGTCCGCGACGGCCGGGTGCGGCTGCCGGAATTCCGAGAATACGTCGCCCGGGCCGTCGACTTCCTCGAATTGCTGCCGGAGGATTGCGTTGTCGACCGCCTCAGCGGCGACGCCCCGGCCGAGTACCTCATCGGCCCCACTTGGTGCCTCGATAAATCGTCCGTCCGCAACGCCATCGAGGCCGAATTCCAGCAGCGAGGCACGTGTCAAGGTTCTCATCACAAAGCCGTGACCGGTGGTCGCGACCGGTAGAGCGTTGATTGCAGCGAATCAAGCGCTGGTGGTGCGTGGGTGGGTTGCCCCTGCTGCCGGGCGCGATCGCCGATCGCGGCTTTTTGCTTTCCTTTTTGCAGAAATCGCCTATCCTATCTTACGGTTCGGAGTGGACCGGATGGCCGCTGGCCGGCAATCTGTCGAGCCGCCATATCGGCTCCCAGACGGATCCGGCGAGAGGAAAGTCCGGGCTGCGCAGGACGCGGTGATGGGTAACGCCCACCGGCCGTGAGGCCAGGGAAAGTGCAACAGAAAGCAAACCGCCTCGCGGGCGCTTTTGCCCGCGCGGTAAGGGTGAAACGGTGAGGTAAGAGCTCACCAGCAGGCTGGGTGACCAGTCTGGCTAGGCAAACCCCACCGGCAGCAAGGTCAAACAGGGAGAAGTGGCCACGGCCGGCGGCATCGTCCGCCCGACCGTGCCCGCGGGCTGGTCCGGCCCGCCACCGACTCCCGGGTGGACTGCTGGAGGAGTCGAGTAATCGGCTTCCTAGAGAAATGGCCATCGCCCCCTTCCCTTCATCCGTTAGGGGGTACAGAACCCGGCTTACAGGTCCGCTCCGAACCGTTTTCTTGGTTGGCCTGCCCGATACGTTCCCTACAACTCCGACGGAACCATCTCCTCGTCGATGATCTGCAGCAGCTTCGAGACGCACAGCTTGTTCATGCTGGTGCGGTGTTCGTGGGCCTCGACCCGCAACGCATCGTGTAGGCTCTTCGGTAGCCGGACCGTGACCACACGAATCGGGTCGTCGGGGTCCGACGCGGCCGGCCCCCGTTTGCGCAACGAGTTGAGCGTCTGCTGGAGATGACGGTAGGTCTCGGTTGTCTCGAACTCCGCCAGCAATTCGCGCGTGGGAAAACACCGGCGGACGATGCCGCGAAGGCCTAGTGTTTCGCGGTAGAACGTAATCCAATCGGGGGTCTTGGCGAGAACGTCTGAAATCGCATGCTCGACCTCCTGTTGTCTCTCGGTGACGGTCATCCGTGTCTCCTGATCGGGGTGAATCTCTGGGTCTTACGGGGTCGTCTTTCGAGGTGACGACCCGCGTAGATACTCACCGCGAGTCAAGGGCTCGCCGTAAGCCGATGCAATGCAAGCACTTGCGCCACCGAAAGCACCGTGCGTAAACAACAGGCACCCCTGCGCGCACTGCGAGCATGCCTATTTCTTGTGCAACCAAGGGACTCGTATTCCCTAAGTGTCCAGTCCGCGGCAACACTTGTCGTGGCGCTGTCATGGCACATCCACCCCAACAGCCGCGAGCAGCCCGCCAGCACACTGCGGCGAACTGCGGGCCGGTCAGCGTGAACGATCAGCTCGCCCGTCGCGTCTAAACGCAAGACGCGACAGACCGAACCGCGGGCCCGATCGGGCCGTAACGAAGATCAGAGCGTGGATACCCCAAGAAGTGGACACCCCCGAGAACCGACGCCGTTGCCCAGACCGGCCCTAAGGATGAGCGGGCCGCCGCGCTGGGAAGTGACGCATCGCCGACCGCAACGCGAGACAGCCAGATCGATTGATTGACGATACCGTCTGTGGCGAGTAAAATAGACAGTTTGGGCGGCAGGCTGTTCTCGTTTGTTTGGGCGTTCGCCCCAGTTGATATCTGAGCCGAGGTCTTCCGCGGCGGCGGAGCGCGACGCAACCGTTCTGGGGGGTGTTCCCCGAGCTTGCTCCTATTGGAGACCGTCAAGGTTCGATGAGCGACAGCGCCTCGAGTAGCCGACTTCCACACACCACTCCACTCGCCGGCGACGCGCCGCAGGGGAGTTCGGGAAGGCTGCGCGCTGAAGGGCCGGTCGAGCCGGTGCTCTCCATGGCGGACGACGACCAACCGACGATCATCTCCCACGAAGCGCCCTTGCCCACCGAGGCCCTCCCCGATTCCACGCATCGCATCCTCCAGGGCAAAGTGAAGCCGGGCGACCGCCTGGAGCATTTCGAGTTGGTCCGCTACATCGGCGGGGGTGGCATGGGCCGGGTCTTCTGTGCGGTGGATACGCGTCTGGCGAGGACCGTGGCATTGAAGATCCTCTCGGTGGATCAGGCCCGCGACGAAGAGACCCTGCTGCGATTCCAGAACGAGGCCCAATCGGCGGCCCGGCTCGACCACGACAACATCGCCCAGGTGTTCCACGTCGGCGAAGATCGAGGCCTGCACTACATCGTCTTCGAGTACGTCGAGGGCGTGAACATCCGGGCCTTGGTCGAACAAAAGGGGCCCCTGCCGCTGGCCGAAGCGATCAGCTATTCGCTGCAGATTGCCGAAGCCCTGGCCCACGCGGCCGGCCGCGAAGTGGTCCATCGGGACATCAAGCCGTCGAACGTGCTGATCACGCCCGAGGGACGCGTCAAGCTGATCGACATGGGCCTGGCGCGGTTGCGCCGGGTGGCCAAAGCAGAGGACGACCTGACGGCCAGCGGCGTGACGCTGGGTACCTTCGACTACATTTCGCCCGAGCAAGCCCGCGACCCCCGCAACGCGGACGTCCGCAGCGACATCTACTCGCTCGGCTGTACGTTGTTCTACATGCTCGCCGGGCGTCCGCCGTTTCCCGAGGGTACCGTGTTGCAGAAGCTCTTGCAGCACCAAGGCGACCGTCCGCCCGACATTCGCGAGTATCGCCCCGAGTTGCCCGAGGAGGTGACCCGGGTGTTGCGACGCATGATGGCCAAAGACCCGCGGCACCGCTACCGTTTTCCGGCCGAATTGGTCGACGACCTGCTGCTGCTGGCCGAACACGTCGGTCTGCAGCCGATCGGCCCCAGCGGGCGGTTCCTGGTGGTCCATCGCGAGCCGCGGATTTCGCCGCTGCAGCGCCACTTGCCGTGGATCGCTCCGATCGTGACGTTGATCTGTGTGGTGGTATTGCTGGAGTTCTTCTCGCGCGGGGCCGACCCCGTACCGCCCCCGCAAGGCCCCGAAGCCGTGGTTGGGGGCCCGTCCCAGCCGGCGGGCGTTACACCGACCGTGACCGCCACGACCCAGAAGACGCCTGGCGGCGTCGATCCGGCACCGCCGACGGGCAACGGCGGTTCGCCCCACGTCACGGTGACGAACCCCAATCCGCAACGCCCTCCCGAACCCGCTCCCGGCCCGACACCGGATCCGCCGAGCATCGCACAACCGACGAACCCGCTATCGGCCCTGGCGGGCCACGATCCTAGCGAAAACGGCCTGGAGCCGCCGACGATTGGAGGCGGCCTGGCGATCGGACCGGAAACCACCGGTTTGTTGAGTGTGGTCGACAACGTGGACGCCCCCTCCAGCGGCATCAGCGGGGCGGTGCTTCCGCCGACGCGGGTGGGACCGGCCGTCGATCCCTCCCCAACGCGGACCGGTCCGCTGGTGGTCACCGAAGCGGTCTCGGCAGAGAACGAGTTCGCTTCGCTGAGCGCCGCGTGTAGCGTGGCGGTCGACGGCGACGTGATCGAGTTGCACTACGACGGACGGCTCGACGAGAGCCCCATCACGCTGGCCAACCTTAAGGTCAGGATCGAGGCCGGCGAAAACTACCGCCCGGTGATCGTCTTTCGGCCCGACGAAGATTCGGCCGGTCCGGCCAAACCGACCGGAAGCATGTTTCTGCTGACCGACGGCCGGTTGGAGATCGCCAACGTGGCGTTGGAGTTCCGTGTGCCGGCGGACGTTCCGGCCGAGAGTTGGTCGTTGTTCGAGGTTCGCCGCGGTCAGACCGTGCGGCTGGAGGAGTGTTCGCTGTCGATCCACAACGCAAACGGCTCGCAGACAACGCGTCACAAAGACGTCGCGTTCTTCCGCGCCAGATCGTCTCCGGGAGCCGATCCGGCGCCGCCCGACGGAGGTCCGACCGCCACGCCGGCGGTGAAGCTCGATCTGGACGACTGCATTGTGCGCGGGGAAGCTGCGTTGCTGCGCACCGCCGACCTGCAACCGGTACACCTGAACTGGGAGAACGGACTGCTGGTGACCACGGGGCGGTTTCTCACGGCCGACGGCGCAGACGCCCCGGCGAAGCCCGACGACCGGATCGAGATCGACCTGCGAGACGTGACCGCCCGGATGCAGGGCGGATTCTGCCGCTTCGACGCCGGCACGCCGGTCACGCCCCATCTCTTGCCCGCACAAATCCGCTGCACGAACTCGATCTTGATCGGCACTGCCGCCGCCCCGCTGATCGAGCAGCACGGTGTCGACGGCCCGGTCGGTCTTCGGCAGCATATCGCCTACTTCGGCGAAGAGGTCTTCTATCAGGACTTCGCCGATTTCTGGCACGTCGGCGATCTCGATGGAGAGTTGCTCGAGCAGCCGAAGGATTTCGCTGGCTGGAAATCGCACTGGGGTTCGGAAGACGAGTTCCTCCCGCGGCTCGACGAGGTCGTTTGGCAGGAGTTGCCCGAGGCGACGCGCCCCTGCCACGCCCATACGCCGGCCGACTACACGCCCACCAACGGCTGCAACGCCGGTTTCCGTGCCGACCGGCTGCCCGAGTTGCCCGTGCCGTAGGTTGCGGCGCGATGGAACGCCGCCGTTTCGAGTGTTAGAATGTGCGTCGACGGGCGTACGCTCCACGCCGGCCACGGCGTTGTCGACTTCCCCCGGCGTTACCCTACCCCATTACAGAGGACCGAGATATGCAACTTCGACCGAAATCCCGCGCCGACTACCGGCGGCTGGTGGCCGCCTTGGCGATTCTGTGTGTGGCGTGGCCCGGTTTGTGCGCGATGGCCGGCGAACCCGCGGCGGAGGTCGTCGTTGAAGATGCCGTCGTAACGGTTCGTCAAGGCACGCGGCCGTTGCTGGAATACCGCTACGCCGAAGTGCCCATGAAGCCTTGCGTCAGCCGCTGGTTCACGCCCAATGGCCGCAATATCCTCCGCGATTCGCCGCACGACCACAAACACCACCACGCGATGATGTTCGCGGTGGCCGTCGAGGGCGTCGACTTCTGGTCGGAAAACGCCGCCTGCGGACGCCAGCAGCATCGTTCGATCGAGCGGCTGCCGGGCGGTTTCGTAGAACAACTATTGTGGACCGCCCCAAACGGCGACCGGCCGCTGCTGCGCGAGCGCCGCACGATCGTGGTGCGTCGCACCGGAGATGCCGACGTCTCACTGGTGAGTTGGCAGTCGCGACTCGAGCCGCCGCCGGGCAAACCGTCGGTCACGCTGACCGGTGCCCACTACTTCGGCCTGGGGCTGCGATTCGTCGAATCGATGGATAAGGTCGGCCGTTTCTTCAACGCCGACGGCAAGCCGGGCGAGGTGGTCCGCGGTGAGGAGCGGCTGGTCCGCTCGCGGTGGTGTGCCTACACCGCGCCGGTCGACGGCAAGCCGGTCACCGTGGCCGTCTTCGACCATCCCAAGAATGTCCGCCATCCGGCCACCATTTTCACCATGCCGCAACACTTCGCCTACCTGGCGGCGACGCTGAATCTCTGGAAGGAGCCGATGAAAGTGGAGGCCGGCGAGCCGCTTACGTTGAACTACGGTGTGGCGCTGTGGGACGGCGAGGTGGAGGCGGCGACGGTGGAGAAGGTGTATCGGGAGTGGGCTGGGGGAGAGTGAGGGGGTGACGGGGTGACGGGGTGACGGGGTGACGGGGGAGGGGTGGCTGGGGCAAAGCGCAGCGGTGCCCTAGTGAACTTGGGAGCGGGGCGACTACGGCGCCGGCGTGCTCTGCTCCAGCCGCCCATCCGTCCCGTTGGCACGATCATAGAGACGAGCGAGAGTACAACGTGTGTAGTTCGCGCCGTTTGGACCTTGCACAAACTGCCAGTGCCCTTTCTCCAGTTCCTGCGTTACTTCGTCCCCCGTTCGTTCACGTCCGCCCCTTCCACGCCCGTCACGTTCTGCGGATCCACGTCCAAGTCCGGCCACACTAATTCGCCGCGCTCTTGTTCGGCGACGTCGTTATACGCCCCCAGCCGTGGCGAGTTCAGATCGAGCCAAAGGCAAACGCGGCGGTATTGCTCTTCGTTGATGCGGCCGCCGCGGTGGTCCTTCAGCAGCGCTTGGCCCATCTTCGAGTACGACGCGCCGAACAGCCCGGGGATCGAGCGGGTGCCCATACCGGTGAGCTTCAAGTTGCAGTAGTTGTTCATGTGGGCCCCGGCGAAATAGAAGGCGTAGGGCTTCAGCGCAGCATAGTCCATCTGTTGCGGGCCCTTGCCTTCTTTGCGGTGACACGGCAGGCAGGTGCCGTCGAAGATCGGCTTGACGGTACGGTAGAACGTCACCGGCTCTTGCGAGCCGGGCTCCTTGATCAACTCCGACGGCGGACGCTGCATTGCCAGCGGCCGGCCAGTGCTCGGCGGGGCCTGCCAGCGGTCTTCGTGGCAGCCGATGCACGTGAGTTGCTCGCCGCGATGGACGAACGTAGCCGAGCGCATCGACTGGATGGCCGTCATGTCCTCGTCGAGCGCCTGAAACTGTAACAGCTTGCCGACCGGTGCTTCGCAGTAAACGCTGCCGTCGGCCTCGACCGGCACGATCCCCAGCGACATCCGCGGGATGTTCTCCGGGCTGTAGCCCGTGTCGGGCACGTCGCGATAGGGCGTGGTCTTGGGAAAGAGTTGCACGATCCGCAGCCACTTCACGGGCCGATCCGGCGGCAGCGGCATGTCGGCCGTGTTGACGTTCATCACGCCGATCGTCGCCGGCCGATGCGGCAGCGTCGCCCGGCGGCCTTCGTACGCCGCCACGGGAATCGCCGGCGGGGTGACGCGTGGCCGCACGGGAATCGGCTCGACCGGCCGCATGGTCTCGCCGATATTCGGGCACATGTCGTGCGAGCAGAGAATCGTTTTGGTGCCGAATCGGTCCAACAGGATCAAGTCTTGCACGTAGTTGCAGAGATAGAAGTCCTCGCTCAGCGGCCATGCCGTGCCGTACTTCAACACGCGGTCGTCGGTCTCGATGCCCTCGCGGGTCTGGCTCTCGGGGAATCGTTGATCGGCCGTGATCCGCGTCACCTGGTTCATGGTGCCACGGTCTCGGACGCGTGTGTCCAGCAGCGCCAACGGCCCGAACGAGGCCCCGTGATGCGGCACGCCGGTGAAGACGTATTTCGACGATCCCGGAACCGCACGAAAGTGCATCTCCGAACACGGCCCTCGCGGCCGGGTTCCTTCCTTACGCCCGGCGTACTCCGGCTGCACGCTGTACGGATGCGGATAGTTGCCGTGCGGCGCACGCGGGTCGCGGCCGTCGGGGTAGCAGTGCCAGAACTTCGACCCCAGGCCGTTCTCGCGGTCGATGTAATCCCAGCGGCTGTAGACCAGCATGCCGTGATGGTCGACGCTGGGGGCCCACTCGCTGGCCTCGAAGTAGCTCATCGGCGTGACGTGGCTGCCGTCGGGCTGCATCGAGTGCAGCACGAAGATGGCCGACTCCATGTAGAGCGTCGCGCGAAAGCAGCGGATGTAGCCGCCCCGCCGCTCGGAGACGAAGGCGATCCGGCCGTCGGGGAGGAAACACGGGTCGAAATCGTTCCAGGGGCCTTCGGTCAGTTGCGTCAGCCCTGTGCCGTCGACGTTCACTTTGAAGATGTGCCAGACGTTTTCCGGCGGCCAGCGGTGGATCGGCCCGACGGTGCCTTCTTCCCAGCCGGCCCGTTCGCGGCCGACCCGATTCTCGCTCCAGCAGAAGAGGATCGTGCGGCCGTCGTACGACAGTTCGGGCGAATAGAAGGAGCCCTTGCCGGAGAGTTTCCAGCCCTTGTAGGAGCCTCGCTCGACGACCGAGTTCTCCAAGACGTCGACGATCTGGGGGTCGGTCTTGAAGTTGCGCACCATATAGAGGCCCCCGCCAACACGATTGCAGAAGGCAATGGGGCCGGAGACCTGATGTTGTCCGGTGGGGTCGTCGCCGTAGTAGTTGCCGCGCCCGGCGAAGAGGATCTCATCGAACGTAAGCAGGGGATTGGAAAGTGCGACCTCTCGGCGAATCGCGGCGACCTCGAAGTAGTCGTCCACGATCGTCTCGGGTGAAGCGGCGTCGGCCGCGGCACGGTGCGCCTCGATTTGTTTTGCGACGTCTGATAGCCGGAGCCTCCAATCGCCCAACGTCTGTACGACGTGCTTCCTCTCCAACCGGTCGATCAGCGCCCAAGTGCGCCGCAGTTCGACGTCGGCCGGAGTGCGGTCCGTCGGGAGGATGCAGAATTGCCGATCCAGGATGCGCTCGTTCTCGTACGGATCAACGCCGCGGCGAAAGAGCCCTCCGGCTTCCTCGATCTGTTTCTCGAGATCTTGGAACTCGCGTTGCCGGTGGCCGACAACGTAGTCGGGCACGTCCACCGGCACCGGAGGGTCCGCGGCTCGAACCGGACGGCAGAAGGCCAGCGCCGCCAGACAACTGAGCCATGCCACCGGCGTCGCCTTGATGGTATGCAATTCCATTCTCCTCGGCCCGTCATTGCCTGCTCGCCGCTGCAAGACAGGCATCCAACAGGACTCTTCTCGTATGAACTTCGGGGTATTCGTCGGCCACCTTACGCAACACGCCCAGATCGCTTCTGTTGCACAACCTCACCAGGGCCTTTGCCGCCGCATGCCGAACCTCCAGGGCATTGTCGAAATCGCTGACCGTCTCGAGCAGATCGCTGACGGCATCATGATCGCCGATTTGCCCCAGGGCAAACGCCGCGGCCGCTCGATAATGAGGCGTGGTGGCTAGGAACGTCAGCGGGTTGCAGGCACTATCGAAACCATCCACGGCTTCCGGCGGGTCCCCGAGAGCGCTCGAGAATAAGTCGTATCGATCAACGTCCTCGAGTCGCCCCAGCGTCTCCAGCGAGTGGTAACAGATCCACGCGCAGGCGCCGGTCTCAAGGCCGCGGACGTCCTTCCTGATTTCGAGATAGCGATTGCGGTACTCCTCGAATGCCGCCTGGAAGCGGGGCGCATCCTGCGGGCGAATTCCCAGCACGGACAGTATATAGGCAACACGCTGAGGCACCGTAAAGGAGACGTTGGCCCCGCTCATTTGCGCATAACGCTGGCTGGTGACTTGGGCAACCAGCCCTCGCTTGAAGTCTTCATCAAGCGGCCCGTCTCCGACGTCGATCATGGCAAAACAGGTGTCGATGACGGTATCCAGGCAGCCGGAGCGTTGCACTACGCGAGCCAGCATGGTTTCATACGTATCGGCTTCCTGCAGCAAAGGCTGGTCGTAGTTCAGATGGAGAGACACGACAAAAGCCCATACGACCGGCTCCGGCAACTTGGCGCCCATCGCATCGAAGGCCTCCAGGAACCGATAATGCACGCTCGAGCAACCGAGGTAATCTCCCCAACCGCCGCCCTGATCGCCCAGGGCAAGATTGTATCGTTCGATGGGAAGGAGGTCGTTGCTTCGTTGGATCAGCGCCCTTTCCGCCGCCGTGCCGCCGATCCATCCTAGAGATTCCGTGGCCGCCTCGGCGAGCTTGGCCGATCGTTCGCCCTTGGGGAGTTGGATATGCGCCTTCAGAATCTCGTCCAGCAATTGGGCGGCATCGGTATCGCCCAAGTGGCCGAGGCTCAACATCGCATCGACCAGCGATCGCGTGCACGTGGCGTCGTTCATATCCAGACTGCGCCGGGCGTAATCTCGCAGGGCCTTTCGCGCCGCAGTGCCACCGATATGGCCGAGTGTCTGTACGGCCATGATTACCAACTGCGGAGCCTCGCTGTCGAGTCGTTCGATCTGCTGTTGCTCGATCCGTGCCCAGTCGTTATCGGCCAGCCATTGCTTCCAGCGATCGGCAGACTGCTGGAAATCGCTGTTTGCGACGCCTTGGAGTCCCTCGTCGTGCCCGGTCAGGTGAGAGATCGCCATGTTGGCGGCCAGGGCAACTTGCGCATCGGGATCGAGTATTCCTTTGAGCAACGCGCCCACCGATTGGCGATCACCGCAAGCGGCAAGCGCCATCGCCGCGTTCATTCGCACCGACGCTTGCGAGTCCTCGACGGCCTCAGCCAAAGCCGCGGCGGCGGCCCGATTGCGGAGGGTCGCCAGGTGTTGGGCGGCAGAGGCTCTCTCGACGGCCGTCCCCTCACGCAGCAGTTCGATTAGCGTTTTCGTGGTTGTATCGCGTCCGGGCGCCAAAGGCGGCGCATGTTTGTCCGCAAGCGGTCGAGGATAGGGGTAGAAATTGATGGACTTGGTCTCGCGGATACGATCCATCTGGTTGCCTAAGACGCCGGCGCCGATGCCATAGGTTACGCTATTGGCCTTGTAGCGAAACGGGCGCCCCTCGCCGGTCAGCCGCGGCACGGGCGCATTGAAGGCCAGGCCGCGATTACCTTTCGGCGACCGATCTCGCTGGCTGTGGCAGCCGCCGCAGGACCTGGTTTCCCCGGGCCGCACGTAGATCCAGGTGAATTCATTGATCACCGCCCGGCCTTCTGCGTCGATCGCCTGAAACGCCAAGGCGCGATCGGCCGGCACCTCGACGTAGAACGAGCCGTCCGGACACAGCGGAACAACGCCCAATTCAGCCGCTTCGGTGCCGATATGGTTCACACCGCCGTGGTACGGCGTGGCGGTCAGCATGCGCGCGGTCAAGGGGCGGCCCTCGAACACGCGCAGCGCCTTGATGCGATCGAGATCCGCGTGGATCTGCTTGGTGTTGAAGACGTTCTGACAATAGAAGCGGCCCGTCCGGCGGCCCGTGTCCCGCGGCTGTGCGCGGGGCTCGCGGCCGACCGGCTTCTTCCGCGGCGCCACACACAGCGGTGCTTGGACGTCCTCCCGTCTCGACATGAAGAACGTTGTAACGGCCCCCGAGCCGAGATCCACGATCCCCAGCGACTTACGGTCCAACGTCGAACAGAGCAGGCGGCCGTCCGGCAGCGCGGAGACGTCGTGCAGCGGTTTGCTCGTGGCGACGGGAGAACCGTCGCTCGACGAAGCTCCCGTGCTGGAGACGACGATCCCAATTCCGTGCTGCTTGAAGGGATGGTCCGGAGCCATCGGGCTGTCGGTGACCCCGCAAAGCGCCGCGATGCGGCCGTCCGGCAGCGGCGTGGGATTGCCGAACGCATGGCCGGTTCGCTTGTGCTTGAGTTGATTCGGAGCCAAGAGCCCGATCGCCTTGGGGTAGATATCGTGCATCGTATAGCGATTGTAGCCACTGCCGCCGCGGTCCTGGCCCAGCAGCATGAACTGCCCTCGGCCACGGCAGTCGACGTGAAAGATCTGGGTGGCGATCTTGGCGTTCATGAAGAAATTGTCCTGGCGGACAAACACGATATCGCCACGGGCGGTGACCTTCGGCTCCCGGTCGTTGACCACGTGGAACGTCAGCGGGCGGATGTTCCGGCCGTCGTCGGTCATCGTGAAGAGCGTCGAGACCCGATGGGCGTGGTATTCCTCGCGGCTGCCGAAGCGCGTCGAACAGAAGACGATTCTCCCATCGGGAAGAACGTCCGGGTCGCAGTCCTGGAACGTCCCCGTTGTGAGTTGCTCGGGTTTGCCGCCGGACGTGGAGATGCTGTAGACGTGGAAGAACGGATCGTGCTCGGGCGCCATGCAGAAATAGAGCGTCCTTGCATCGTAAGAAACGCTCATCGCACACCCGATCCACCCCTGGCCGGCATCGACGAGCACTTCCGGCTCGAGGTCCTCACTGGCCGGGTCGAGGACCATCAACCGGTTGCCCGCATTGGCGGGCCCCGGCGTGTCTTTCTCGATGTAGCAGCGGTGAGTGTGATTCTCGACTCGATCGTAGCTGCCTCCGCCTATCATCGGTGTCTGCCAGTCCAGGTGATTCCAGGGCCGAGTGCCCTCAAGAAAAACCACCTTGCCCGGCAGCGTGGCCGCCACGGCGGCCAGATTGGCGCGCTGCTCTTTCGCCGAGGCAATCTTCACTTCGAGTTCTTTTCCACTCAGGGGAAACCAGTCGAGTTGCTCTTCGGAGGGCTTTCTCGAATAGACCGCGATTTCGGCGGAGCCGGCGTTTAGGGCCCCGTGAGTGTTGAGGAACTTCAGGCGGATCTTCCGCACCGTTCGCGGGTCGATGCTGATCCGCTGCGGCCAACGGACCATCTTCAGCGACCCCTTGACGGCCGGCTGCGGGTCGTCGTCGAGGTACAACTCGTAGTCCTTGAAGGATTCTGAGACCAGGCTCCCGGTGCGGCCCCAACACACAACCTCGGCCACTTTCACGGGCTGGCACCACGTGAGCACGAATTCCGCTTTGTTGCCCGACTTGGCCCCGTGACAGGCCCAAGCCTGCGATGCGTCGCTCCCGGACCCGACCGGTGTGACCTTCTTGTCAATCGCATACTTGGCGGCCCAGGAATCGCTGTATTCGGAGCTGGCCCACGCCGTTGCCCTGGGGGCTACGTTTTCGGGTTCATCCGCCGCCGCATGGTGAGACGAGAGCCACGCAATCGTCAGCAGGATAGGGCAGGAGCGAAATGCGTTCTTCATGTGTGTCTTGTCTTGCAGTTACCTGGGGTCGTCATCGGCCCTCGAAGCAGATCAGCTTGCCGTCTCGAGCCGAGATGTACAGCCGCCCGCCGGCGGCCGCCATGCCGTCGAAGACCGGCGGGTCTTCGAGCGGGTACTTGCCCAACCGGTGGCCGTCGGTCGTCGACACGGCCCATAACTCGGCACCCGCGCGGCCCTCCAGTGCGGCCAACGTGTCTTGCGGGTCGATCACGTCGGGCGGCCCGGCGAAGAACAACGTTTCGCCGGCCAGCACCATCGCCCGGGCACGGACCGGAACTTGAACGCTCCACTTCGGCGGCGTGCTGCGCGACATCGTGCCGCGTTCGCGGCGGGCGTTTGCCTCGTCTAACGCGGGCTCGTTGTCGATCTCGTCGGCAAACAGTTCGTAGCCCTCGTCGCCGGGGTTGAAGTACGGGCTGCGGCCGAACTTGCGATTGAAGACGTGCAGCCCGTAGACGGTCTCGTCGTCGAACGCGAGGATCTGCCCGGCCTTCGGCGCGTTGACCGCCACGTACAACCCCGGCCAGCGCTCGGCCAGCATCCAATACGTCCGGTCGAATCCCGAGTCATTGAGGAACCCACCCGTGGCCAACAGGTGTCGGTCCATCTTTCTCGCGCCGTGCTTGGCGATAGTGGGCGTGGGGAGTGGCCTCAGGCTAAGGTCGAAGGCGTTCTGCATGAGAAAGACCGACCTTCCGTCGCATACCAACAGGTCGTTCTTGGCCCCGTCCATCTCGTGGGCACGATTGTTCGGCTGCGTCGGGTCCGGATGCGGCCCGTCGAGATGCCGGCGGTGTCGTATCGCGCCGGTGGCCACGTCCAGACCGTAGAGATAGATCCCGCCGTCGAGAAACGACGAGCGGCCGGCAGCGAAGTAGACGACGTCGCCTTCGACCAATACGCTGCCATGCACCGGGTGGGTCGATTCCAAACGGCCGTACGAGACAATCAACTTCTGCGAGGGGGCCGCGTGGAAGCGCCAAACGAGTTCTCCGTCGGACGCCCGCAAACAAATGACCGAGCCGTCAGTGCAACCGAACAACACGCGTCCTTGGTGGATCGTCGGCGGCGAGTCGACCGGACCGCCGGCGGTGTAAGTCCAAAGCGGCTTGCCGTCGGCGGCGGAGAGACAATGTACGCTGTGCGTATCGACTTCCGCCACGTACAACCGCCCGCCGGCGATCGCCGGCGGTGTGAGCTTGCCGCGCAACTGCGTCTGCCAGGATCGCGCGAGGTCGGTCGACACGGCCGATGCAGCACGGCCGCTGCGGGCATTGTCGCGGCGATACGTGGGCCAATCGGCCGAGTTCGCTTCGCTCGCCTCAGACGCGCTCCCGTATGCCGGTCCCTTGAGTAGAAACGGCCCGCGAGGCTCACCGGGCAAACCGCCGTCGCCGCCGGCCAGCGCGTTGAATCCGGTCAGCTTCACGCCCGGGTAGCAGAAACACGGATGCGGCGGCGCGTAGAGCAGTCCGTTGGCGGGCATGACGCCGTAGCGGCACGTGCCGCGAAACCAGTCGTGGCGCGAGTGTCCGTTGCCGGAGAGATCGAGGAACTCGACGCCGCGCTTCGACGACAACAAATAACCACACGTCGCCTTCGCGCGATGGCACCGCACGTGATGCCCGGCGGTGAACAGGGCCTCGGCTTCGATACGACGGCTTTCTTCTCCGGTTTGCAGATCGAGTCCCACGGTAGTCAGCGTGCCGATCCACGCCAGGCCGTCGACGGCAAACACGTCGGGCATGCCGCGGAAGCTGTTGCCAACCGGCTTGCTCCAGAGCGGTTTGCCGTCGGCCGCCGCGAAGGCGTGCACCGCCCGCGACGCCGTGCAGAGTACGACACCGCCGTGCATCACAAGCGTGCCCGCAATCGCCGAACGCTGTGACGGCCCGGGCAATGGTGCCTTCCAAAGTTCCCTTCCGCTGGGCAGATCCAACGCGACGAGTTCCCCCGCGGCCACGAAGCAGACGCGGCGTTCGTCGACGGCCAGCGTCAAATCGGCAACGCGGCCCGCCTGGCGTTTCCAGACGATGCGCCCGGTATCGACGTCGATCACGGCGATCGAATCGCCGTGCTGTTTGTCGCGTCTACGCAAGATTAACAGGCCGTCGCTGAAGAGCATCTCCTCAGCGTGCCCGGCCTCGGTAAACTCACGCAGCGTCTTTCCCGTCGTAGCGTCGAGTTCCGACACACACGCCCGGAAGCCGAGCGTCACATAGACTTTGTTGCCCACGGCCACCAACCGCCGCGGCAGCGTCAGCGGCGCCGACCAGAGTTGGTCGCCGACGCCGAACTGCCAGCGGCTGTCGTCCCACGCCGAACTCCCCCAGCCGGGCATCGCCCGCTTCCAGAGTACGATGCCGTTGAAGGCGTCGCGGGCGATCAGCGAACAATCGTCGGGAAGACGGCGGGCCGGAAGCGGCGTTTCATGGATACCGATCGGGCCTTCGTCGAGCGTGTGAAAGAGCCGCCCGCCACAGGAGACCAGGGCCGTAACGCTCATATCCGTCTCGTGGCTGCGGCTATAGCGCGGTCCGGCGTCCCACTGCAGGCGTCGCGGCGGGGTCACGCGGCGGTCGGCCGACACGGCGTTGCCGCCGGCGCCGTAGAGGAAATGCGTCCAGTCGTCGATCTCCTGCGGCCACGGCTTATCGGCCCGCTGCCATCGGCCGTCTGCTCGAACGTACGCCACGCCGCCGGGACGCAACACGCGCATCATCTCGGCGCCGGACACCTTCCCGCGATCGGTTGCGACAAGAAGATTGACGAGGTTGTCGGCGTACGGCAAGTGCTCGCCGTCGAACTGCCCGATCGAAGTCTTGCTGTAAAGCCCAAGCGATCGGATGCGGGCGCGCGCACGTTCGACGTTTTCGGCATTGGCATCGATTCCGTGGACCAGGGCATCGCCGCCGGAGGACAACGCGGCGCTGAACTCGCCGTCGCCGCATCCGAGGTGCACGATCAGACCGCCTTGGAACTGCGAAGCGGTCAGGATCCCCAGGGCGGCGTCAGCGTCGGCAGGCGGCGCGCTCGGTTCCGCACCGGCAGCCACGTCGACGACGAGCCCGACGACGGAAAACGAAGAAAGCACAACGGCACGCAAGAAGGCGCCAAACGGCGTTGCAGCAAACATCGCAAGACTCCCGGGCTGCGGCGACGGCCCTCTGGCCGCGACACTCGACGGGACCCGGGACCGGCGTGGTTGGTGACCACGTTTCTATTATGGCGAGTCTCGGAGGTTTCGCAACTGCGCGGCACCAACTCCGTTTGCACGTGCAAAAAGACGAGGCCGGCTGCGCGCCGCGACGGCTGCCGAGCCCGCGAAATGTCGTCGCGGGCTCGGCCCCGTTCACGCAAACTACGCGGTGACCATCTCCGTTTCATCGGCAAGGGCCTCGACCGCGGCTGCGCCGCCGGATCCTCGTCCGTCGTCGGTTCGGAATTGGCCGACCAGATCGCGAAGCGCGGTGGCCTGGGCTCCGAGTTCTTCGCTGCTGGAGGCCATCTCCTCGCTGCCGGCGGCGGCCTGTTCGGTCACTTCGGCGATCCCTTGCATCGCCTCGGAGACCTGCTGGGCGTTGCTGGCCTGTTCGATGGTGGCCGTGGCAATCTCGGTGATCTTGGCCACGGTGGCCGCGACGCCGGCGGCGATTTCCTGCAGCGCGTTGCCGGTATCGTCGCTCAGTTGGGCGCCCTCCTGGACCCGCTGGCTCGATTCCTTAATCAGCGAAGTGATCTCCCCGGCCGCCTGGTTCGAGCGCTCGGCCAGTTTGCGAACTTCGTCGGCCACTACGGCGAATCCCATGCCGTGTTCGCCGGCCCGGGCCGCCTCAATGGCGGCATTCAGCGCCAAGAGGTTTGTTTGGCTGGCGATTTCGGAAATCACCTGGATGATCTCGGCGATCTGGTCCGAGCTGTTGCGGATGAGCTCCATCGCTTCGGTCGATTTCTGCACCGCTTGCCCACCCTGTTCGGCCAGTTGGTTGGTCTTCTTGGCCACGGCGTCGGCCTCGTGGGCGTTGCTCTTGACGCCGTCGATCGAAGCGGTTAGTTCCTCCACCGAAGCGCTCACCTCTTCGACGCTCGAGCTCTGCGTTTGGGAACCGCTGGCCAGCGACTGGGAACTCTCGGCGATGACGCGAGAGCCTTCGCTGAACTGCGAGGCGCTTTCTGTGACTTGACCGATCATTCCGCTGAGGTTTTTGATCGTCGCGTTCACGGCCTCGGCGATCTCGGCGAAGCTGCGGCCCACCTCGTTCGTTTGTTCGTCGGTGGCGGCCACCTCGTAGCATTGCGTCAAGTCACCCTGAGCAACTTTCTGCATGACGCCCGAGACCTTCTCCACCTCGCCGCGCTGATATTCGGCGATCTTGTCCGCAACTTCCTTCGCCGTGCCGAGGGCCCCGATGGTGGCGTTGGTGGCATCCGCGATTCCCTGGAAGCTTTGACCGACCTGTTCGGTCTCTTCGTCGGCTTCCGCCACGTCGTAACGGACCGACAAATCCCCTTCGGCAACCTTCTCCAGCGTCGTCGACAGTTTGGTGACCTCTGTGTCCTGGAACTGCGAGACCTTTGCGGCGAGGTCTCGCGCCCGCGTAATGTCGGTCATATCGACCACGAACTCCTGGGCTCCGATGATCTGCCCGTTGGCATCCTTGATCGGAGCGCCCGTATACTGGATGGGAAGATTCAGCCCACCCGGATCGACCACCGTCTCGCCCGTGAAGACCCCGTCCTTCTCCATCGCCTGGGCGCAACGACATTCGGGCGTTTGGCAGTGCGGGTTGGTGAACAACTCGTAGCACTTCTTGCCGATACACTGCTCGGGCGTGGAGCCGACGGCCTGAGCACCGGCCGGGTTCAGGAACGTCACGGTGAAATCCCTGTCGACGGTCAATACCGGCGAGGTCAGGTTGTTGAGATATCCGACCAGTTTCTGCGCCTCGTCGTTGGCCGTGGCGACTGCACCGATGGCCACGTTCAACGAAGCGGCCATCTGGCCCAGTTCGTCTTTGCTCTTCACGTCGGCCTTCCGGCTGTAGTCGCCGCCGGCCACCGCATCCAGCACGCCCGCCACGCTCTTCACATTCAGCACCAGTCGTCGAGAAAGTCGCCAGGCAATCAAGATCGAAGCCGCCAGGCCACACACCGCGACGATCAGCCCCACGTTCAATGAGGCATTGACACCGGCCACGATGCCTTGCATGGCCGAGTCCAACTCATCGGTTTGCTGCTTTACGAAGGCATCGACGTCGGTGGTGATGCGTTCGGCGAACGGGTCAAACTGTTCCATCAGCGGATTGCCCTCCGCCGGGCCGCCTCGCACGTAGGCGGTGGCCATCTTCTTTCCCATCTCGTGGAAATTGTCGAACGACGTCTCCAACTCGTCGAGTTCTTCCAGAGCGTCTTGGTCGTTTTCTCGCGTGTACATTTCCCGGAACTGGCTCAGATTCTCCTTGAACCTCCGGGCGCTCTCTTCGGCTTCGTCAAAACCATCGTCGAGGCCGTCTTCCGCACGAGTAGCAGAGATGTCGGTGAGCCATTGCTGCACCTGGACGGCGTGAAACTGCATCTCCTTGGCCTTCAGGGCGAACACGGACGACTCTTGACGCGCAAGGTTGGCCAGTGCTTCAGACCGCTTGGAGAAATACGCGTTCACCGTTGCGACGACGATCAAACATGCGCACCCGATGGCGAACCCGAAGCCCAACTTCTTACCTACGGTGATTCTCATCGACGACTCTCCTCCACCTGGTATACGGAAACGGAAACATCGATCGGCGCTCGGCGCCACACGGAAGCTTGCGAAGCTACCCAACGGCCGAACGAGGGCGGCCACGCGCAGAAACGTAAGTTACGATGATGCACCGCAGGTGGCGTCTTTACGTCACCGAAGGGGTACATAAGCCCCGTTTGCCTAGTAGCACGAACGGTACGTGCTGTTGTGACGTCTCTGCGCCGAAAGCCCCCCTTGTAGCATTGAGCCGTACCCGCCAACCGGTGCTGTGGAGGGCCACATGCGATAGCGGCTACTACTACGGCAGGCAGTAAGTTGAGGAGAAGAGCCGAGGCAATTCGCGACGGTTCGTTGTCGAAGGGCTCGAGGCCAAGCGTTGCGGACCCGCCCTCCTTTGGACGAAACGTCAGGACGGGGGAGGGGCCGCTTCTTCGTCGTCGAACACATCGAGTATTCCGACGCGTTGCACCAGCTCCACCGCCGACTCCACGCCCATCTTCTCGAACACGCTGGCACGTATCCGGTCGACGGTCCGCTGGCTGATCTGGAAATCCTGGGCAATCAAGCGGTTGGGCCTGCCGGCGAGTACCGCTCTTATCAAATGACGTTCCCGAAAGGACAACGTCTCGACGCGCCGCAGGATATCCGCGCGCCGGGCGAGTTCCTCTCGCGCGTTGCGATTCATCTCGAAGGCCGCACGGATCGCGTCGGCGAGTTGATCTTCCCCGTAGGGCTTTTCCAGCACGGTCAGCGCACCGTTGCGCATCGCTCGGACGGTCGTAGGCACGTCGGCATAGGCACTGATCAGGATCACCGTCAGGGCGCTCTCGGCGGCGACCAGTTTCTCCTGCAAATCGAGTCCGCTCATGCCCTCCAGACGCAGATCGGTTAGCACGCAGCCCGGGCGAGAGAAGTCGCATTGTTCGAGGAAATCTTCCGCCGAGGCAAACGTCTCGCAGGCGATATCGATCGACGCTGCCAGCGCGGCAACACCCTTGCGGGCACTAAGTTCGTCGTCGACGACAAACAGGGTCGGTTCCGTTTCGGACATAGGTTGGCAGCCGGTGAGTTCCTTGGTCGCGATCGCAGACCGCACGTGTGGAGGGTAGATGGGCACGACCGACGATGGCCCACCACCGTGGCATCGGTCATCGACGGAGCCGGCACCCATCTTCGCGCTCCCGCATTTGCAGTTCGAGCCATAGGTAAAGCGTGGCTCTTGTCGAGCAAGAAACGTCCGTGTTTCCGCGGACCTGTGATGCATCCTACATCGACGCGCCGGGGCGGCTCGACAAAAGCCACACCTTTGAATCGTCGCATACCTGGGGCCCGCCGCAATAGACCAATAGCCGAAAAGCGCTGCGGGAAGCCGCATTTGCCCCAGCGACCCATTAGCCGCCGATGCCGGCCGCGATCACCATCCGCACGAGCTGGGCCACGGACTCCGCTTCCATCTTGGCGAACACCTCGCGGCGGCGGTTCTCGACGGTCCGCAGGCTGACGTCTTGCGCGGCGGCGATCACCTTGTTCGGCATGCCTTGAGTCATCATCTCCATCACCCGGCGCTCCGCGGGCGTGAGCGATGCGGCGCGGCGGAGAATCTCTTGGCGCTGCGCCTGCTCGGCACGGCCGGCGGCGTCGCGGGCGAGCCCTTTGCGGATGGCGTCCCAAAGATCTTCGTCGTCATACGGCTTTTCCAAGAGCGTGATCGCTCCGGCGCGGATCGCACGGACCGTCAGCGGCGTGCGGGCGTAGGCCGTCAGCACGATCACCGGCACCGAGACGTCGCGCCGGAGAAGTTCGTCTTGCAGTTCCAGCCCGCTCATGCCGAACATGCGGACGTCGGTGACCAGACATCCGGGGCGCCCCCTGCGATAGCCGCCGAGGAATTCTTCGGCCGAGGCGAACGGTTCGGCCTCGATACCCATCGAGCGGACCAGCGCGCAGACGGACTTCCGCGCCTGGGGGTCGTCGTCGACGACGAAGACGGTAGGTTCATGCGTCATGGTTCCGAGCCTCCTCGGCAACCGGTAGTGTGAAACGGAACGTGGCCCCGCCGTCGCCGGGCGGGGCGGCTTGGAGTTTTCCGCCGTGTGCCTCGACGATCGTCTTGCTGATCGCCAGCCCCATCCCCAGTCCGTCGGGCTTGGTAGTCACGAAGGCGTCGAGGACCTTGGCGCCAACTCCGTCGGGCAACCCGAGCCCCGTGTCCGAAACGGCAACTTCGACGGCACCGTCGGCCGCGCGGGCGCGAACGGAGATCCGCCGCCGCTGAATTTTCGGCCGGTCCATGGCCTCGCAGGCGTTGCGCAAGAGGTTGACCAGGACCTGTTGGATCTCGACGCGGTCGACGTCGACGTTGTCAAGCCCCTCGGCCACGTCCACGCCGACCTCGATCCGACACCGGCGGATCTCGAAGCCGACCAACTGCACGGACTCCTCGATGATCTGGCCGATCGATTCGGACCGTCGGACCGGCTCGGTGCGGCGAACGAATCCCTGCAATCGCTGGATAATGTCGCCCGCCTGTGTGGCGGAAGCGGCGATCTCCTCAAACCAGTCGCGGAGGCCGTCGAGGTCCGGCGCGTCGTTTGCGGCCAGCACGTTTCGGCCGGCCTTGGCAAAATTGAGGATCGCATAGAACGGCTGATTCACCTCGTGGGCGATGCCGGCCACCATCTCGCCCATGGTGGAAAGCCGGGCCACGTGGGCCAGTTGTGTTTCCATCTCCCGCAAGCGGTCCTCGGCCCGCTCGCGCTCGGTGATGTCTTGGCCGACGGCCACGATCCCCGCCGGTTGGCCCGACGAATCGAGCATGCGATTCACACTCCATACGAAGGCTCGCTCGCTTCCGTCTCTTGCCCGGAGAGGATTCTCGTAGCCCCGGGTCGGCTCTCCGCCGAGTACCTTTTCGATGTCTGCGGCAATCGCATCGCGGGCTTGCCTGGGGACGAACAGTTCGAGGTAGTTTTTCCCCAGGACTTCCTCGCGTCGGCGTCCGAGGAGCCGTTCCGCCTCGGGGTTGAACTCGACGATGCGATGGTCCGGCGTAAGGTGCAGGATGATGTTCGGCGCCGTGTCAATCAGCGCCCGTGCCCGCGTCTCGCTCTCGCGCAGTTTCTGTTCGACGCGGCGCCGATGGTCGATGTCGCAGCGGAGCTGCGCGTTGACTCGACTTAGCTCGGCCGTGCGTTCCCGCACCAACTCTGCGAGCCGGTCGCGGTGCCTTTCCAGCTCTTTCTCCATTCGCTTCCGGTCGGTAATGTCGGTCAGCACGTTGGCCAGATACTGAGGCTCTCCTTGCTCGTCGCGAATCAAGAAGACGGCTTGAATGCAGTCGGTCACCTTCCCCTTGCGCGAGCGCAACGGCAATTCGCCGCTCCACTGCCCGTCGCTCATCACCGCGGGGAGAACGGTTCCGTTGAGGAAGTCCAAGGCGGCCTCGGGATAATACTCCCTCACGTTGTGGCCGATAGCGTCTTCTCGGGTATCCTCGCCCAGCAGTCGGCACAGCGCCTCGTTTGCGTAAGTGATATTCCCTTCGAGGTCCGCCATGCCGAGCGACTCTCCGGCAGCTTCGGTAAACCACTTGAAGACCGCCAGATCGTTCTCCGCCTGCCTGCGTTCGGAGATCTCCGACAGCAGCGATTCGTTGGCGGCGTTGAGCTCGGCCGTACGTTCCTCGATCAACTCTTCGAGGTGACGGCGATGACGCTCCAACTCCTGCTCCGCGTGCCTCCGTTGGGTAACGTCCTCTCCGGACGCCAACGTCCCTACGATCTTCCCGGAGGGATCCCTTAGTACCGTGTTGTGCCAGGCAATTACCCGTTCCTCTCCGCGGGCGGTCACCACGTGGTTCTCGAAGTCTTCGATCGGTTCGATCTCGCCGGCCATCAGGCGATCGAAGACTCGCTTGACGGTCTCTCGCTCGCGTTCGGGAATCGCCAGGTCGAACCAATTCCTCCCCACGATTTCGTCGCAACTGCGGCCCAGGATCTGACGGCCCTTGCGGTTGATCAGCGTGACGCGCTGTTGCGCATCGATGACCACCAGCATTACGCTGGCCACGTCGAGGTATTGCTGTGCCCGGTCCTTCTCTTCCCGCAAAGCGGCCTCCGCCCGCTTCTGCTCGGTGACGTCGCGCCCGGTGCCCTGGAACTCGATCACCTCTCCGGCGTCATCCACGATCGCGCGATTCGTCCAGCGCTGCCAGCGAACGTCTCCGTCGGGCAAGATCACGCGGCGTTCGTGGGTGGCCACCGGGTTCTCCGGGCTCAACGACCGGAAGTACTCCCGTACGCCCGGTTGGTCCTCCTCGGGAATCAGGGGCATGAACTTCCGCCCGATCAACTCCTCTTCACTACGGCCGAAATACTGGCAGTAGGCCCGATTAACGAAGCTCACCGTTCCGTCCGGCGCACAGCGGCAGACCAACTCGGTCTGGTCTTCGACCACTGCCCGATAGCGGTCTTCGCTGGCCGCCAGTTCCCATTCGATGCGCGCGTGCGCGCCGATCCGATCGTGCAACTCGCGGTTGGCCGCCTCGAGCTCGTCGGTCCGCCGCTGCAGCTCGTCGAGCGACTCCTGAAGATGATCGCGCACACTCCCGAAGCTGCCCACGGCTAACAGGGCAAGAAAGGCAAATCCCACGAAGACCGTGCCCCAGGCAACGGGGCTTGCCACGTACTGGGAGACATCGACCGAGGAGGTGATCGATCCGGTGCAGACGCCTACCCCTATCGCCCCCACTACGCACAAGCCAACGCCTACAGCCGCCAGACCCGCGCGAGTGCCCAACAACACCGCGCTGAGCGTGGCGAAGGTAATCAGCAGCAGCCCCCCCCCGACGCAATGCCAAATACAAGGTGGCTTGCGACCCCTGAAATCAGCAACACCCCCAAAAGGACGATCGACCGCCAAACATGACTAATCCGCCGCCGGAAAACACACACACCCGCCAGGGCAGCGTATAGCCCCGCATACAACGGAACTACCCAGTGCCAGCCGTGATCGACGGCTCTGACAATGGCGGAAACCAGGGCGGGAAACCCGAGCAGCGTACAGAGACAGAGACCTCGGTCCACCAACTGACTCTGAACCGCCTGGAGTCCCTCCGGTTCGGTGTCTTGGTGAGTAGAAGCGGCAACATTAGCAGCCGAGGGAGGCCGCGATTGGTCCATGGTCGGCTTTCTCCAGGCCGGCAACCATCGGCATCGCTGCGCGCCGCTGTGCCAGACAGGCCCACAAACCCCTCGGCGGCCCGATTCCGCCATCATCACGGCCGCCAGGACTCAGAGCAGTCTATCGGTTATCGGCTCGCCTGTCGATAACCGTGGCGACGCGTCCCGGCGGCGTGCAGCCACTGCCCGATCCGCAGCCGCACGGCGTCCCATGCCTCCGGATTGTTGTTCCAGATCTCGGTCTTGCCGACCGCAGCCGGGCCGAAGGGCGTGGCGTGTACGATCGACTCGACAGAGCGATCGGCCTGCTCGCTTCGGCCGGCTTGCCTCAGCAGCCAGAAGTACTCGTGGTCTTGAAAGCCCCGGCGATGGGCCTTCAGGCGGACGCTGGGAACGGGACGATCGAGCCCCATCGGCTCGCCGCGATAGATCAGCAGCCCGCTGCCGTTGTACCGGCCGTTGCCATAGCGGCAGTTGACCGCCTCTCGCCACGCGCGATTGCCGGCCGCTTCCGGCCGAAACGTCCGGCTGGATTCGTCGTAGAAGGCGTCGAACTCCCATTGGCAGTAGCCGCTATGGTGCTTCCAGGCAACCCAACCCACGCCCCGGCAGGTGAGCAGGTCCAAGTCGGTCAGCGTGTTCGATCCGCAGGCCGAATTGGCCCGACGCTCGTAGATCATCGGCCCGTAGAACCAGGTCTCGATGCCCCGGCGTCGAAAATGGGCCGTCTTGGCCGCGTCGAATCCGATCGTGTGGCAGACCCAGAGGTCGACGTGATGCTCGAGCGTCTCCATAGCCGCCCGGCTGTAGCCGCCGTCGATGCGGTACTGAAACCAGTTCGGACCCGTTGCCCGACGCAGCAGATCACAGTAGTCGATCATCTTACGATAAGCGTCTTCACTGTACGACTCGTCGAGCCCGCCAATGAAGACGACCTTTCCCACCTTCCGCCGGGCACGGTCCGCTTCGAAATGCTGCTTGAACTGCCGGGCGGTCTCGGTCCATACGGCTTCGGCCGGCTTGCGGGAGCCCTCCTCAGGCAGGGCGACCGGCCAGGCAACGTCGAAGGGCAACAGCAGGTGGTCGATCGGCAGACCTTCGCCGGGGCCCCAATAGCCGTGTGCCGTGGTGAAGGCCGAGCCGTCGAGATACTTCCCCAGCCGGGCGTCGTAGGCCGACCAATCGATCGTGACCGCGGCACCGTCCACCGTCAGTTTCGGACGATAGCCGGCCACGCCCGGCAGGAATCGGTGACGCCGGGCCAGTTGGTAGAACTGGAGTTCCTGCTTCGGGGGCATCCGCCGGAGACTCCCATTCCAGATGTCGCCCCGGCAGTGGATCTCCTCCGGCAAGGCGAAATCCCACAACCGAAGTTCGATCGCGATCTGCCGGTTTCCGCCCGGCCAGGTCACGCTCAGCGAGCCACGATACGTACCCGGCGGCGCGTCATCTCGATCCCGCGGCACGTAGACGTCGCACCAGACGCTCTGATTCCGCTGCCCTGGGCCGATACGGTTGACACGGTCGGGGATATCAAACGACAGCCGCCCCGTCTGCTCGGCCGGCAGCAGGGCGTCGGGATACCAGGCGGGCCCCAACGACAGCTTCTCGTACCCGCTGGACGGTTGTGTAACGCGCAGATACCAGGCCTTATACAGCGCAACGTGTTTGCCGGAGATCGATTTCCCCGCCGCGTCTCTTAGCGGGCTCAAGCGCACCTCAATTCCGTCGACCGGTTGCCGGCTCTCGACGATCAGTTGAAACGCTACGAACTCGTTGCGTGCCGCGTGCAGCGTAACGCCTTGCCGGGCGGCGTCCCACACGGCGTTCCGCCGACGATAGTCTCCCGTAGGGTAGTCGCCGTGAATGTCCCGACGGTCCTCCAGATAGCGGCCGGTCTCCGGATCGACCCGAACGCCGTCGGCGGTGGCCCAAACATTCACCGAGGCGGAATCTTCCGGGTACTGCGCGCCGACACAGTTGGACCAACATGCCACCACCAGTGCAGCCGCAACCGATGCTCCCTTGGCGCGAAACGTCATCGGCTTCCTCGCGGCGATGAAGCTATCGGTTCCATCCCATCCGAAACACCGGACCTTCCCGGAGCGTAGGGCCTCCGCGGTGGAGGGAACCTGAAGTGCGGTGGTGGTGGCGGGCGGAATCGCGGCGGTTGGAAGCCCTCGTTCCGTCTGCCCGGAAAGGCATGTTTGATGGCTTGCGTGCTCGGTTCGACGACCTCGACCGCCGAGGCGTCGACATTGCGAACGGCCCGGGCATAGTTGGCGATTCGACGATCGTCGCCTTGCGGCCCCATCCCTTGCCGGAAGTCGGCCGGGTCGCCGCTCTTCGGATCGCTCCGTTGTGCCCCCGCGCCGTGCACGTTCATCGGCCGCGTACGTCCGGTGCGTCGATCCGGCATGATGCCCACCGCACGGCCAAATACCACGTAGACCGCCCGATCGCCCAGCCGCGGACCGTCCAGGTGCGTCGTGCTGCTCCAGTAGTACGATTCCGTCTCGGTCACCTGGAAGATCGGATCGACGGCCGGCCCACGCTTGCCGGGCGCAGCGGCGTCCGGGGCGCGGGTGTAGTCGACGATGGACTGAAGTTCCTTCGCGTTGGGCAGCCGCCAGTCGTCGCGGCCTGCCGTCTGAAGACCCTCGGCCCACGCGAGCGCGTGTTGCCAGTCGAGCGGTTTGCCGCTGTCGGTTTGCGTCCACATCAGCCCGGTGGCCAGGTCGGAGATCGTGCCGTCTTGGTTGTCGACGAGTTGATTCTTGCCGTAGCGGGGATTCCCGCGAACGTAGCGAACGAACCTCGGCATCTCCCCGCGCGGCGTGACCGGCGGATAACCTTTGATCCGTCCGTCGGCGAAATTCACGCCAAACACGGCCCGGCGGCCGTCCATCACCGTGCCCACGTACTCGGTCGACGACCAATACTGGGCGTCGATGATCCGCTCCCGAGAGGTGTCGCCGAAGGCGAAGTCGAAGTACTCCGTGTCGATGTAGGGCTGCGGCGTACGGCTGTGGACGCAGCCGTTGAAATCGATCAACGAATAGAGTTCCTTGATCGTCGGCAGCCGCCAGTCGTCGTACCCCGCCAGGCGGAAGCTGCGAGCGCCGGCAACCGCCCGATCAAACGTCGACTTGTTCTTCAAGTCGGGCGTCTTCTGCCACATCAGGCCCGTGTTCAGGTCGCTGATCGTTCCGTCGCCGTTGTCGCGGTACTTCGGCGGACAGGATCGATAACAGGCGTCCTGGCCGAAGAACGCCTCGCCCGGCCGGGGAGCTTTGAGGAGTTGGCCGCGGTCGCTGAAGCAATGCACTTGGGCGGTGTCAACGATGCAGTAGGTCGGCGGGCCGGATGGCTGGCCGGACGTAGTTGCCGCGGCGATCAAGCTCAGGCAGATGACGCCCAGCGCCACGGTGCTGCCTTGTAGATGGCTCATAACGCATGTCCTTCCTTCGTTTTCACTTCCTGGCCGATGGCCCCGCTCCCGAGTCCCCAGCCCCGAGTCCCCAGCCCCCAGCCCCACGTCCCCGCTCATCACATTGGCCCACCCGGCGGATGACGCGGCGGGTGCGGGGGAACGGGCGGACCGTCGAAGCCCGGCGGCGGAGGTTCGTGATCGGGCTGCTGGCCCGGGTGGTGGCCGTGTCTGCCCGGTGGTCCCGGCGGCACGGGCGGAACGTGCCGAATGCGCTCTTGCCACGAAACCAGTTCGCGCGTTCGGGCAAGTTCTTGGCGGACGTCGTCTCGCTGAATGCCCACCTCGGTCGCTTCCTCCAACATCTTCAGCGCCTCCGCGTGAAACTCCCGCGCCTCACCCGGCGACATCGACCAATGGGCCAGAAGCCCCAGTTCATTGTGGATCGAGGCGATCTGGGCCACGTACGCCCGATCGTCCGACGATTCGTTCAACTGCCGGTAAAGCCCCAGGCTCCGCCGATAGGACGCGGTTGCCTGATCCGCCTGGCCCAGATGATGGCGAATGTCGCCCACGCGGCGATTAGCCAGGGCGATTCGCTCGCGATACTCCGCACCGTCCATGCCCTGCTCGGCCAATCGATCGTAGAACACGAGCATGTCCTCCAACACGCCGGCGGCGCCGTCGGAGAGTGCAGGCTTGGGCACGTAATTCCCGTCCTCGTCAAACAACGACGAACCGGACCGTGGCGGGGCAAACCGCTCGTAGACCTTGTCCAAGACCTCCAACGCCAGGTCCGTCGCCACTTCGGCCCGCCGGCGCTGTTGGCGTTCTCCGTCCAGCGCGCGGCTGGTCTGGGCGTAGCCGACCGAGCCGATCACGGCCACCGCCATCAGCAGCGCAACGGCCGTCGCGGTAAGCCCCGCCACGACCGGGTTGCGCCGACACGCCCGCCACAGCCGCTCCAGCGGCGTGGCACGGCGGGCCCGAATCGGCCGATCTTCCAGGAAACGCTCCAAGTCCGACGCCAACTCGCGCGCCGACCCGTAGCGCCGGCCCGGCTCGCGGGCGATCGCCTTGAGCACGATGGTCTCCAGGTCGCGCGGGATTTCGGGGCGAATTCTCCGCGGCCGCGGCAGACCTTCGGCGGCGATCTGATTGAGCATCCGTGCACGGTCGGCCCCTCGGTGCGCCGAGCGGAGCGTGAGCAATTCGTAGAGCGTCATGCCCAGGCCGTAGACGTCGCTGCGGCAATCGCTTTGGCCCCGCAATTGCTCGGGCGCCATGTAGGCCGGCGTCCCCAAGACGTCGCCCGTGGTGCTCACGCGCGGGTGTTCGAGTGCCTTGGCCAGCCCGAAGTCGGCCACCCAGGCGGCTCCCTCGGTGTCGACGATCAGGTTGCCCGGCTTGATGTCGCGATGCAGGACCCCCTTGCCGTGGGCATACTCCAGAGCGTCGGCCACTTGCACCCCGAGCCTGGCGACGCCGCTCCAATACGAGACGTCCTTCGAGTCGGTCTGTACGACGATCACCGGCAACTCGTCGTCCGGCGCGTCGGGCGGGGCCGCCGCGGCCTGGGTCGCCTGACGTCGTAGCGAGGCCGTCGTTTGTGCGTCGCACTGTGGCACGGCGGTGCCCGTTTCGCCGGCCGCGCCGCCGGTTTCCAGTATCTTGCGGGCGATGTGGCCAAAATCGCCGCGCTCGGCCGATTCCGCGCGGCTTTGAAGCCGCTGAAGCACGCAATCCAACCCGGCCCCCTCAATATACTGCATCGCATAGTAATGAAAATCATCCTGCCGCCCCACACCGAACACCGGCACGATGTTCGTGTGGTGCAAGGCGGCGGCGGTTTGCGCCTCGCGTTGGAAGCGCTGAAGGTGTTTCGCATCCAACAGCGCCGACTTCGGCAGCACCTTCACCGCCACCCGCCGTCCGAGCGACTCCTGCTCGGCCTCGAAGACGATCCCCATGCCGCCGCGGCCGATCTCGCGGAGGATGCGAAAATCGCCCAGCCGCTTCAGATCCACCGTACCCAGCGAGACCGGCCCTCCGGTGGCTTGCTGCTGCGAGAGCTTGAGGCCCTCCATGCTCGCGATCGTGGGAAACAGCTCGCGGATGTCGGCGGCCAACTCGGGATGCGCGGCGGCGTATTCGTCTACCGAAGGGCGCTCGCCGAGCCGCAATCCCTCGACGAACTCGGTGGCCAAGGCCTCGACCGGATCGCGATCGGATCGCGGATCGGCCGTGTCCGTTCGATCGGGTTCTGCGTTCACCGGGACCTTTCCTTTCCTTCGTCGTCGTCCGCAAAGCCGGGCACCTCTGTCAAAACGGCCTTGAACCGCCGGATGGCCCGGACGTAGCGAATACTGGCGGCCTTCTGCCGGATGCCCAGCACTTCGGCCACCTCGCTGTTGGTCAGTTCCTCGAAGTGTCGCAGGGCCAGCACCTCGCGGTCGATCGGGTCCATCTGCTCCAGTGCCCGCTCCATCTGCCGCGATTTCTCCTCGCGGATCGCCGCCTGGCTGGGCGAAGTCAGGTGGCCCGAAAGCTGAATTGCCAGCGAGGTCGACGTCGCCTGGGGCATGCGGCCGCCGCGCAACGAGACCTCCCGGGCGGCGTCACGTTTCTGCACGCCCAGATGCCGCCGATGCACGTCGATCATCGTTTGCCCGACGATCATCCGCAGCCAGACGTAGACCGAAGTGCCTGAGTCGCCGTCGAAGTGCCCGATGCGGTCGG
The DNA here is from genome assembly GCA_964472545.1 of uncultured Planctomycetaceae bacterium. Taxonomy (GTDB): domain Bacteria; phylum Planctomycetota; class Planctomycetia; order Pirellulales; family Thermoguttaceae; genus CAYYNP01. The sequence goes on from CAYYNP010000007.1 coordinate 64,377, forward strand.
CCGCCGCGAGGTAGGCCTCCTGCAACACGTCGTCCGGGTCGACCCGGCCCTGCAATCGGCGGTCGAGCCGGAATTGGACCGTCCGCCAGAGGCGTTCCCGATGCTCCGAAAACACCTCGGCCAAGGCCTGCCGGTCGCCACGTTTCAGCCGATCGGGCAAGGCAGTCGGCTCTTCGGTCGTGTCGGACACGTAGCTTCTCACTTCCCAAATAACGCAAGTCACCGGCCGTTTTCTACCGCAAAGTCTTGAAAACGGCAATCGCAGCGAAAGGAACCACGCAATGGGGACAGGTCTCATTCCCCAAACCTCCGGGGGGTACTTCGCACGGAACGGACCTACCTTCTTCTCGGAGAGACAAGACTGCCGCCCCCTTAATGTCCCTTATGTCCCGCGAGTATATGCATGGGAGCGGTGCGTCGACGATCGGTCATACCTCGCCCGCCGCGGCAAGACTCGACTCGTGGTGAGAGCAAGGTGCTTGGGACGTACGCCGGTCGGAGCTTGGATCAAATACCGACGGGCAACGTCAGCACGGGCCCTTGTGCTGCGCCGCCGCTGGCTCGCAGTTCGAAGAGTTGCATCAACAGCCCGAAGGTCGCCTTCGAGGAATGGTGGCGGTCGTCGATGTAGAACCAGTACCCGCGGTATTTCACGGCGACCGCCGCACAGTCGGGCTTGTGCTTCGAGGATTTGACGCAGAACAAATCCCCGGTGACGCAAGACCAGTCGAAGGGACACCCAAACTGGTCCTTGGTGATCACCACCAGCCCCGCCCTTTGGTGTTCGAGTGGGACGCAGATGGCGTGAGAGAGATAGTACATCGCGCCCATCAGAGAGCGTGGCTCGATCTGAAGGACGTAGCGCCCTTCTCTTGCGCCTGTCTCTGTCAGGTTCGGTACGCCCAAGCTCCAGATTTCTTCGTTGTGTTCTGCATTCCACGTCATCACCAGCTTCTTACTTTCCCCCGCGACGATGACCTTCTTCGGATCAATGAGTTCGCACGGGACGAATGCGAACTTCTCTTTGTCGGCACCATTGACTCTCTTGACGGCTTCGAACGACATGTCGTCACCCACCACGACAAACGGGGATTGAGGAGTTTGAGAAGTCGAGTCGAACTCGACTCGAATCGGTCGACTTAGCCCGTCCTTCTTCACGCTAGCCACGTAGTTCTTCAGCAGGTCCTCGTCGATGTAGTTTGCCGCCGCACGCGACGTCGACCGGATCTTGTTGATGTCGATAGACACGTGTTTATGTTCGTGAACGATCTGGAGGCCGTGTTGAGCCGCCTCAACGGCGTGGCTGGGAGTCAGCGTCGCGGCGGGAATGGCGGTGGACTTCGGTATCTCGACCGATTCGTAGTTAAAACGCAGAATCTTCTTTTCCGAGTGCTGTTCCAGGCTGTGAACAAGGTCCCGAAAATCCCTCGCATCCGTGATTTCAGTTTCCCGTAAGTCGAGCGGCGTCGGCCCGGAGGCGCGACGCAAGTTCATCAGACCGTTGAGAGATTGGACGGCGATTCGGAAGACGCGCTCGCCCTTCCATCCGGAGCGCGTCAGTAGAACGATCGTCTCCTCCTCGATGGGCGTAATGAGCTTCTCGACGAAATCTTCGCCGTGCAGCGGCGTGTAGGAGGCGGTGGGGCGCTCCGACGCGTCGAAACCGGCACTCAGCCCCAGGACGTTGAAGTTGCCGGAGTTCTCCTTCAGCGTGCCGGCGATACCGGCCGACTCGCCGAAGCTGAACTGGGTGGCCAAACTGTCCAGTTCGAGAAACGACGGAGTATCGCGATATCGAAGGCGAACCAGATTAAGCAGTAATTGCTCGTTGCGAGTCACCTGGACGGCCGCAGCGTACTTGGACCGGCTATGACGCAGCGCGCTCGGTCCGGCGCAGCCGAGGGCGAGAAGGAGCAATAGAAGCACTGGCAGCAGTGCATGCTTTGATAGCATGGCAGCGAGACTCGGCGGACGAGTTCCCACCTAGGCGGGTGGCCCCCCCGCGCATGCGGCTTGCATCGACCAATCTATGCCCGGACTTTAGGCGAATCGGTTACCGGTATGGAATTCGCGATTCCTTCGCGACGCCGTCACTGGCACATCGGTGATCCGGTGATTTCCTGAGCTGCCCGCAACTCGAATTCGGGGAGAATCGCCAAGATATGATCGAAGATGTCCGCTTGAACGGCTTCAAAACGTGCAAACTCCGCCTCCGTACTATACGCGTAGATTTCCAGCGGCAGTCCCTCGCACCCCGGTTGCAGTTGTCGAACCAAACAAGTCATCTCGCCGCTCACCTGCGAATGACCCTCCAGGTAGGCTTCCAAGTACGCGCGAAACGTGCCGATGTTCGTGAGTTGGCGGCTATTCACTGAAGATGTCCGGGCGTCAAGTTCGCGATCGTACTCATCGAGTTCCGCCTTCTTGCGCTCGATGTAATCTCGAATTAGCTCCATTTGCTCGAAGCGGCGGATCATCTCGGGCGTGCAGACCTTGATGCTATGCAGATCGATGAACACGGCACGCCTAATTCGTCGTCCGCCACCCTGGTGCATGCTACTCCAGTTCCGAAAGGACTCCGACAGTACGGCATGCGTGGGAACGGTGCTGATCGTCTTGTCGATATTCTGAACCTTGATCATACTGAGCGTGATTCTCTGGACGTCCCCGTCTGCTCCGTACTTCGGCATTTCGATCCAGTCCCCGACGCGAACGACGTCGTTGGCGACGATCTGTACGCTCGCCACCAGCCCTAGAAGCGTGTCCCGGAATACGACCACAAACACGGCCATAAAGACCCCCAGGCTGCCCACGATGACCAGCGGATCGTTGCCCGTCAGCGCTGCCAGGATGAGAACAGCGCCCACGATCTTCACCGTACCTCGGGCAAAGCTGATGATCCCCGAGATCGCCGTTTCTCCTCTCTCATCCTCCTGCCGATCCAGCCCATCCTGCTCGGAGTCGTCCTTGGCATGGCCGTCCCGATCGCTCGTTGGCCGACGACTCCCGGGCGCACCTGAACTTGGGCTCCACATCACTTCGCACGTATTCACAAAACGCAGAGCCAGTTGCAGCAGACTGAGAATGATGTACGCCAAACCGAAGTGCGCGAAGAAGGCATGCCAGAAATAGAATGTACCGAGATACGCCCAGATCGGACCGGGCGCGTACTCGTGTATCCAATAGCCCGGGAATACAAACTGCGCAAGGAAGAGCACCGATGCGGGGGCAAGATGTGCCATTGCCAAGAAGAACCGCTCCTGCCGCAATTGATCAAACCAGCGCGACCGCCGGGCGCGATTGCCGTACCGTCGAAAACGATGCTCGATGTATACGCCAATCGTATGCGCTGCGGATCGGACAAGCAGATAGGCTGCGGCACTGGCCAGGAGAATCAACAGGACGGCGACGGTAGCCGTTGTCGGCTTTATCGAACGCGTGCGTCTGTTCTCGCCGTCGGGATCTTTGGCGCCGGCCGGATCAACCCACGATTCGGTCGCAGACATGATGGCGTTTAGTACCGGGCGGCAGGCCGGGCATAACGGCGCCAAGTGGTGCAGCGTAACCGCGTCCACCTCGCCGGTCGGCGGCAGGTCGTTCTCGATCTGAAAGAGCGTCACGAGAGCATGCGTTTGCTCGCCATACACCCCAAACGACGCGATCGGCGGGCCGTCAAAAGTAATTGAATCAACAGTATCGTTGTTTCGGGAATCAATGCGCCAATGGGACGGGATGCGTAATTCCTCGCCCTCATTGATGGTCAACACTTGCCCGTTCTTGCCGTCGCGATACGCCAGTCCTTTGCCAAGGCCACTAACACCATCCTTCAGCTTGGTATTCAGCGTCTCATGTAGGTCATAGAGGATTTCACCTTTGTCTCCGGCCTTGATGATCGCCGGCAATCGAAAGTCGCCGCTAGGAGCCACCGAGGAGTTGTCCGCAGAGGGATTGTCCGCAGAGGGAGCATGCGCAACGATTCCGTACACGCAGAGCGCAATCGAGACGACGATTCCGATCGCTGCGACTACTCTAGATCGCTTCATCGTTGGGGCTCCTCAATGTGTGTGTTGGCTCAGCGCCAACTGGAAAGCAAGCCGTTTTCGGTTGGCGAGTTGAACGGGTACGGCTTTCCGGTGCCTCTTCTCTGTGACCGATTTCCTGTGCAATGTCAAGCTGCGGGCGAGCGACTCGGCGAGGCTTTGGGCCACTTTGGCAATGGGCAGACGGTCACAGGCGGCCCATGGATCGAGCAGGGTGCCTTGGGCTTGGCGCTCGGGATCGAGACAGCGGGCAGATAAACGGGCCGGAAAAAAAGAAAACGCCGGGGCTGTAGAAAGCACGGCGTGGTTTGCGTTTTCATGTCTTGGCAACCCATGGTGCTTGCACTGCTTGGTGCAGCTACGGCATCGATTGCCATAAAGTCTTGTCCGCACGTCCTTTACGGCGGATTCCCGCCGGCAGCGGCTCGTCGCCGACCACCCCCATGGCGCGGCGGCCGCGCTGCGCACCAAGATGCAGCGAAATCCGCATAGCGAGGTCCCCGAACGGGGCGCCGAAAGGAGCATCGAGATGTTTACAAATCCCAGGTCCTTCATCGGCCGACGTCGAACCACCCCGCGCCGACGTCGGACTCGCTCGGGTTACGATTGCCGCCGCCGACTGTCGGTCGAAGCCTTGGAGCACCGGCAGTTGTTGACGGGCATCCTCAGCATCACCCCCGACTTCGCCACGCCGGGAACCGAGGACTTGCAGGTCACGATCGCTTTAGATGCCAACGTCACCCCACCGCCTCCGCCGTCGTTTCTGGCCCCGAGCAGCGTTGAAATCGACGGCCTCGAAGGCAGCGGCCTGGCGCGAAACGACACGCAAGTCACGGCCGTGTTCGACATCCCCTCCGGCGAGACTGCCGGCGTGAAGGACGTGTCGGTATCGTTCCCCGGTCCTTTCGGCACGATCGTCTACACGCTGCCCGGCGGGTTCAACGTCACGCAGAGTGGCGTGCCGCTGGTCAGCATCGCGGCCACCGACGCCGGCGCCGCCGAATCGGGCCCGGCGACCGGCACGTTCACCGTCTCGCGCAGCGGCACGATCGACGGCGACCTATCCGTCGCGCTCTCGCTCGGCGGATCCGCCACCGAAGGCGACGACTTCGCGGCCGTCGCCCGAACGGCCGTGATACCCGACGGGCAGTCGACTGCCGTGCTGACGCTCACACCGATCGACGACGACCTGGAGGAGTCGAGCGAGACGGTCACGCTCTCGATCGCGGCCGATACAGCCTACGTGATTGGCACGTCCGACGCCGCCACGGTCCGCATTGCCGACGACGACGGCACGATCCCCGACGTCACCTACGTCGTGGTCGATACGGGCCAGACCACGTTCTACGACAACTCCCAACCCATCACCGCCCCGTCGCCCGGCGACGCCTTCTACGGCCAGGACGCCCAGTTCGACGGCAACCAGCCCAGCTACACCCTCGCCGACGACGGGCTGACGGTTTCAGACAACCTCACCGGCCTGACCTGGACGCAAAACCCGGACCTCGACGGCGACGGGGATATCGACGCCGACGACAAACTCACCTTCGCCGCGGCGCAGACGTTCGCCGACACGCTCAACGCCGAGGCCTACGGCGGCTTCGACGACTGGCGGTTGCCGTCGATGAAGGAACTCTACTCGCTGATGGACTTCCGCGGCACCGACCCAAACCCCAACGCCGGAAACAATTCCGGCCTGACGCCTTTTATCGACACCGACTACTTCGACTTCGGCTACGGCGACGTCTCAGCCGGCGAACGGATCATCGACTCGCAATTCTGGTCGAGCAACGCCTACGTGGGAAGCGTTTTTGGCGGACAGCCGGCCGCCTTTGGGCTGAACCTGGCCGACGGCCGCATCAAGGGATATCCGTCCGGCACCAGCGGCCCGGTCACCAAGATGAACTACGTTTACTTCGTCCGCGGCAACCCCGACTACGGCGTCAACGCCTTTGCCGACAACGGCGATGGCACGATCACCGACGCGGCCACCGGGCTGATGTGGTCGCAGGACGACAGCGGCGACGGCGTCGACACCGGCCCGCGCAGCGGGATGAACTGGGAAGACGCCCTGGCGTGGGTCCAACAAATGAACGACGAGAACTACCTCGGCCACGACGATTGGCGGCTGCCGGACGCCAAAGAACTGCAAAGCATCGTCGACTACTCCCGAGCCCCCGACGCCACCGACTCGGGGGCCATCGACCCGATCTTCAACGTCACGCAGATTACCAACGAAGCCGGCCAGGCCGACTATCCGTGGTTCTGGACCGGCACGACCCATGTGCGCCAGGACGGCTCGGGTTCCAACGGCGTCTATCTCTGTTTCGGCCGGTCGACCGGCTACATGCAAACCTCCTTCGGCGGCGGCCGCCAGTGGCTCGACGTCCACGGCGCCGGGGCCCAGCGGAGCGACCAGAAAGACGGCAGCTTCACCGGCCTGACCTACGCGCCGGACGGCTACTACTTGGCGGTCAGCCCTCAAGGCGACGCCACTCGGTCGCTGAACTACGTGCGGCTGGTGCGCGACGCGGAAGCCGTCGGCGACTCGGTTTCGGAGGCCTTCGAGGGTTACACGCTCTATTCGCCCCTCGGCCCGCAAGACACGTACCTGATCGACAACACGGGCCAAACCGTCCACTCCTGGACGAGTGACTACGGACCCGCGCTGTCGACGTACCTGCTCGACGACGGCACGCTGATGCGCACCGCGGCGCTGCGCGGCCCCAGTCAGTCGTTCAACGTCGGCGGCGCCGGCGGACGCGTCGAGCGGTTCAGCTTCGACGGCGCGTTGCTCTGGGCGTTCGAATACTCCAACGGCGAACACCGCCTGCACCACGACGTCGAGGTCTTGCCCAACGGAAACGTGCTGATGATCGCCTGGGAACTCGTCGACGAGTCCGACGCCATCGCTGCCGGCCGCGATCCGAGTCTGCTGGCCGACGGTGAACTCTGGCCCGATCAGATCATCGAAGTGGAACCGACCGGCACGTCCGGCGGCAACATCGTTTGGCAATGGCGTGCCTGGGACCATCTCGTGCAGGACTTCGACCCGACGAAGGCCAACTACGGCGTGGTCGCCGATCACCCGGAGCGGATCGACGTGAACTACGCTTCCGGGCTCGCCGGCGCCGATTTGACGCACGTCAACTCGATCGACTACAATGCCGAACTCGATCAGATCTTGCTTTCGGTCCGCAGCTTCGACGAGATCTGGGTCATCGACCACGGCACGACCACCGCCGAAGCGGCCGGCAGCGCCGGAGATCTGCTCTATCGCTGGGGCAATCCGCAGACGTACGACGCCGGCACGGCCGCCGATCGGATCTTCTTCGGGCAGCACGACGCCGAGTGGATCGGCGAGGGGTTGCCCGGCGAAGACAACATCCTGGTCTTCAACAACGGCAGCCAACGGGCGGGCCGTGCCTATTCGTCGGTCGACGAGATCAACCCGCCGCTGACGCCCGACGGCAGCTACACCCTGGCGGACGGCCAGGCGTACGGCCCCGACGAACTGGCCTGGTCCTACACGGCCGATCCCGCCAGTAGTTTCTACGCCGACCACATCTCCGGCTCGCAACGGCTGCCCAACGGCAACACACTGATTACCGACGGCACCGGCGGACTGTTGTTCGAGGTGACCGCGGCCGGCCAGATCGTTTGGCAGCACGACGTCGGCGGGGAAGTCTTCCGGGCCGATCGCTACGGGCTGGACTACTCCGGCGTCGACGGCCTCGAGTCCGGCGACGGCGGCATCTACGGCTACGTGTGGAACGACGCCGACGTCGATCAACTCTGGGGCGATGGCGAAGCCGCGCTGGAAGGCTGGACCGTCTACGTCGACGCCAACGGCAACGGCCAGCCGGACGCCGACGAACCCAATGACGTCACCGACGCGGCCGGCTACTACGAGATCGGCGGCCTGACGTCCGACACGCACACGCTGGCCCAGGTCGTCCCGGCCGGCTGGGCCCAGAGCTGGCCCGGCGAACCGGACTTCTCACACGAGGTGACGCTCACCGCCGAGACTCCCTGGCAGGAGACCTACTTCGGCAACGATGAACTGACGTACGGGCTCTACGGCTACGTGTGGGACGATACCGACGCCGATCAACTCTGGGGCGAAGCCGAAACGGCCCTGGAAGGCTGGACCGTCTACGTCGACGCCAACGGCAACGGCCAAGCCGACGCCGGCGAACCCAGCGACGTGACCGACGCGGCCGGCTACTACGAGATCGGCGGGCTCGCGCCGGGCACGCATACGCTGGCCCAAGTCGTCGAAGACGGCTGGGCCCAGACGTGGCCTGGCGACGCGACGTTGGGCCATACCGTGATCCTCAGCCACGAAACACCCTGGGCGCTGGCCTACTTCGGCAACCAGACGTCTCACGCGGAAGTGATCGGCCGCCACGTCTTCTACAACAACTCCGCCTTCGACGGCGACGATCCGGCCGCGAACGTGCAAGACGACCAGGCGATCGCGATCGACAAGATCGCCCTGCTACCAGGCCAAGCAGCCGCGTTCGCCAACTACACCAGCTTCCACGGCGGCATCAACGGCGTAATGATCGACGTCGCCGGCCTGCCGCCGGGATTCTCGCCCGAAGCGAGCCATTTCCAGTTCGCCGTCGGCAACGCCGACGACACGGGCGCGTGGCTGCCGGCGCCCGAGCCGATCGACGTCGCGTTGCGAGCAGGCGCCGGTGTCGACGGCTCCGATCGCATCACGCTCGTCTGGGCGGACCACGCCGTTCGGGGCCAATGGCTCCAGGTGACCGCCCTGGCCGACGCCTTCAACCTAGCGACCGACGACGTCTTCCACTTCGGCAACGCCGTGGCCGAAAGCGGCAACTCCGACGCCAACGCGCGGATCACGGCCACCGATCTGCTGCTGGCACGGAACAACCCCCGCAACTTCTTCAATCCGGCCGGCCTCGACGATCGCTTCGACTACAATCGCGACCAGCGCGTCAACGCCACCGACTTGCTCTTGGCTCGGAACAACCAGACGAACTTCCTTACGGCCTTGCGGCTGATCGACCTGGGCGAGTTGTATGGCGAGGATGAACGTTGAGGGGGGCTGGGGACTCGGGGCTGGGGACTCGGGCGGGTGGCTGGGGTCGACTGGAGCGAGCCCCCAGGGAATCAGTTAATCGATCGTGCATGAGGAGTTCGTCTTCCTTGGCTCCTGCATCTGGGGGCTCGGTGCTCGTTCCTCGCACCTCGACCCCAGCCACCCGTCGACTCCCAACTCCCGACTCCCAACTCTCCGCCCCCATTGCCCGCGGCCGCAGGCTGCCGTATGCTCTCTCCCAGCCACGCCACCCGCCGTTGGGAGAACCCCCCATGCCGATCAGTTACCAACTAGCCCAAGAGCAACTACTCGCCTGGACGGATAACCCCTCGCTGGTCAAGCACGCCCGGGCGGTCGAGGTTACAATGCGTGCCGCGGCGTCGCACTACGGCGACGGGGCCGACGAAGAGCGCTGGGCGATCACCGGGCTGCTGCACGACGCCGACTACGACCGTTGGCCCGACGAGCACCCTCGCCGGATCGTCGCCTGGCTCGAAGAACAGAGCGAAGAGGAGATCGCATATGCGGTGAAAGTCCACTACACCGACTTCGGACTGCCGCCGAAATCGGCGATGGACAAGGCCCTGCTGGCCTGCGACGAACTCTCCGGCTTCGTGATCGCCTGCTGCCTGGTGCGGCCGGAGGGCGTGGCCACGCTGAAGCCCAAGAGCGTGAAGAAGAAGCTCAAGGATAAAGCCTTCGCCGCCAGGGTCGACCGCGACGTGATCCGTCTGGGCATCGAGCAACTCGGCGTCGAGGCGGGCGAGCACATCCAATTCGTCATCGACGCCTTGCGGCCCCACGCGGAGGAGTTGGGGATTGCGGGCACGGGATAGCGGCGAGCAAGGCAACAACGGGTGGCTGGGGTCGGGGGGGGGGGGGGCCCCCGCAGAGGGCCAGAGGGGGGGGGGGGGGCCACCCCCCCCCCCC
>CAYYNP010000007.1:74430-83416 GCA_964472545.1 uncultured Planctomycetaceae bacterium
CAGAATGCGACAAGCTGGGGGCTCGCTCCACTCGACCCCAGCCACCCTATTCGCCGCCGAGATACTACGGCCACAATTCCGGAATCGGCCGTCCGGAGGTCCACGGTACACCGGCCGCTTCGAGCTTCTTCTGTAGTTCGGCCATTTCAGGTCCGAGCAGCCGAGTCAACGTCGGCGCCAGCGCCTCGTGACGCCGACGGGCGATGTCGTATTCCTGCCGATGCGTCTTCGTCGGACCGTGGGTGCTGTTGACCGATCCGGCCAGCGCGTTGCGGGCGCGGCGGTAGATCGACGGCACGGCCGGATGGCTGCGGCTGGTGCGGGTGGTGTCGCCGCTGAGCAGGTCGCGGGCATCGAGTAGTTCGAGTTCGAGCCTGCGCGCGGCGTCCAGCAAACCGGCGTTCTCTTCCGACGCCTTGCGAATCGCCGCCTTGATCTCCTCCAGATCGCTCAGCGCCTCGTCGAGTTTCCCCCGAGCCCCGGCAATCGCGGCCAGCAACTCGGCGGCCTCTTGCTGGAAGGCCAGCGTTGCCTGAGGGTCCTGCGGCGACAGGCTGGGTTGGCTGATCGACACGACCTCGAACGTCTGCGGCTCGCCCAGTGGCGTGACGCGGTCGTCGACGCGTTTGGCCGCCCGGACCGTGTACTTGCCCTGCACAACCAGCGGTCCACGGGCCTTTTCGTCCTGGGTCGTCGTGGTGTATCGCAAGTTCCACGCCACCCGATGAAAGCCCTTCGACGTGGGGCCCGCGACGCGGTTGACCACGCGGCCGTCGGCGTCGGTCACGGTAAACGTGATCGTCGGGTCGTCCTCGCGTTCCTCGCTCTTCAGAACATCGAAGCCCGGATAGACGTTGCTGCCGCCGGCCTTCTTCACCCGGGCCTCCTTCTCGTGCCGCCGCTCGCGCCGCGTCTTCATCGAGTCGCGCAGATAATACGTGAAGACCGCGCCGAACGGCGGATTCGGCGCCGTAAAGAAGCTATCACCCTGGCTGCCCTTCTCGCGTCCCAACGCTCGCGCCGGCACGTAGAGCAGCGACTTTCTCACGGGAAACAGCACAAACTCGCTCTTCGTCAACGCCTGACTGCTTGCGGTGCGCAGCGGCGTGTAGTCGTCCAGCACGTAGAACCCGCGGCCAAACGTGGCGCCGACCAAATCGTTCTCGCGCTTCTGGATCTCGAGATCGCGAAACGGAATCGTAGGCACTCCGCCGGTGAGCTTGGTCCATTGCTTGCCGGCGTCCAGCGTGAAGAAGATGCCGAACTCGGTGCCCACGAAGAACAGCTTCGGCTCGACGTGGTCTTGCACGATCCGCCAGACGAGATGCCGGTCCGGCAAGTTGCCGGTCATCGGCTGCCACGTATGGCCGCGGTCGGTGCTCTTCATCACGAACGGCCGGAAGTCGCCCGTCTTGTGGTGATCGAGCACGGCATAGACGGTGCCGGCGTCGTGCAGGTCGGCCTTCAGATCGTTGACGAAGGCAAACTCGGGCACCCCGTCGAGCGACTCGATCTTCCGCCAGGCGGCCCCGCCGTCTTCGCTAACGTGGATCAGCCCGTCGTCCGTGCCCACGTAGAGCAGACCTTCGACCAACGGCGATTCGGCGATCGAGGTAATGTTGCCGTACTCCGACATGGCAAACAGATCCCACGCGGCGTCGATGCTCCACACGCGGCCCATCAACGGCAGCTTGAAGCGGTCCCGATCGCGCGACAAATCCGGGCTGATCGTAGTCCACGAGTCGCCGCGGTCGTCGCTGCGGTGGAGTTTCTTCGAGCCGAAATAGAGTCGCGTGTGCGAATGGGGGCTGATCAGAATTGGCGAATCCCAATTGAACCGCAACGTCTCCTCGCCTTCGGCCGGCCGAGGCCGGATATCGATCGACTCGCCGGTGGCCCGATCGTAACGCCGCAGATATCCCTCCTGCGACTCGCAATACATGATGTTCGGATCTTCCGGATCGATCGCACAGTCGTGGCCGTCGCCGCCGATGGTCGTTCGCCAGTCGCTGTTGCGGATGCCTGAGGTGTTGTTGGTGCGCGCCGGGCCATATTGCGTGTTGTTGTCTTGAGTGCCGCCAACGACGTGGTAGATGGGATAGTCGTTATCCAGGCTCAGCTTGTAGAACTGCGTCAGCGGCAGGTTCGCACAGAACTGGTAGGTCTCGGCAAAGTCGTACGAGCGATAGAGCCCGCCGTCGCAGCCGACCAGCAGGAAGTCGGGATCGGCCGGATGGAAGGCCACGGCATGATTGTCGACGTGTTTCCAGGTGCCCTCGGCCGACTCCCACGTGCGACCGCCGTCGATGCTGCGTCCCAGTCGCACGTTGGCCTGGTAGAGCACGTCGAAGCGATGCGGATCGGCCCAGAGTTCCTGGTAGTAATGCGGTCCGGTGCCGCCGCTCATGTAGTCGCTGGTCTTGGTCCAGGTCTCGCCGCCGTCGGTCGATCGCCAGGAGCCGCCCTTGCGTTCGGCCAGTTCGATCGTGGCGTAGACCACGTCGGGCTTCTGCGGCGAAACGGCCACGGCGATCTTGCCCATGTCGTCGCCGGGGAGGCCGTCGGTCAACCCGCGCCACGTGGCGCCGCCGTCGGTCGACTTGTGAATGCCCGACTCGGGGCCGGCGTTGACCAGCGCCCAGACGGTTCGATGCCGCTGGTGCGTAACCGCAAACAACACGTCCGGATCGCGCGGGTCGAAGGCAATGTCGGTCACGCCCGTATACTCGCCCTTGGCCAGGATCTGTTGCCACGTCTGGCCGCCGTCGGTGGTCTTGTAGAGTCCACGCTCTCCGCCGGGTGCCCAGAGCGATCCTTGTGCGGCGACGTAGACGACGTCCGAATCGCGCGGATCGACGAGGATCTTGGCGATGTGCTCGGTCGTTTTCAGCCCCATATTCTCAAACGACTTTCCGCCGTCAAGGCTCTTGTAGACGCCGTCGCCGTAGCCGACGTGCCGTCCGCCGACGGCCTCGCCGGTCCCGACCCAGATCGCAAAACGGTTGTTCGGGTCGATCGTCACGCAGCCGATCGAATACGAAGGGTAATCCTCAAAGATCGGCGTGAACGTCGTGCCGGCGTTGGTCGTCTTCCAGAGGTTTCCCGACCCGGCGGCCACGTACCAGGTGTTCGGATGCTCCCGGTCGACGGCCACGTCGGCAATCCGCCCGGACATCAACGCCGGCCCGATCGACCGCAGCTTTAGCCCGGAGAACGTCTCGGCCGAGAACTTACCGGCGTCGCTCTTGTCGGCGTCGCTCTTGTCGGCGTCGCCGCCAACGGCCACGGCGGCCGGTGGTCCGAATTGACAGAGGATGATGTACAGAGCAATGGCAGCGAGCCTTCTCATGGCGAGTATTCCTTGATGTGACGTTACCGGTGAGGTTCCTTTGTGACGGATCGAAAGTAGGCGAGGGCTGTACGGATCGTACGGGCATTTGCCTGAGGCAAGTGTGCATTATCGAAGGCCGCAGGTCAAATCCGGCGTAGATAAGCCGCGTGCCATCCGAAAGTGGGGCGAGCATCCTGCTCGCTTTCGGGACTGCGCACCAAACGCAAGCTGGAAGCTTACGCCACCCGTCAACCCCAAGACTGAACCTTGACGGAGCCTATCTTGCCTCCACCCGCCGATGCGGCCCCGCCATCGGCTCTTCGCCGTGCTCGTTGGAGAAATACGACCGCTGCGTCGCCCGGCAGATGTCGAGCAGATCGGCCGTCAATTCGACGATTTGCAGCCAGTCGGGATCGTCGGAGGCCTGTTGTTCGAGTTCGGCCGACGTGTTTTCGTAGGCAATCGTCCGCAGCACTTGCTGGTAGTTGGCCACCGTGTCCACCCCGTTGAGGCTCAGCACGCCGGTGCCCGGGTCGTATGCGGCCGCAATACTGGTGCCGCCGGTGTTGGCCGAAAGCGATTCGGCCGCACCGTCGAGCAGGTTGGTGATCGTTACCGTGAGCGATTGCAGAGTGGCGTCGTCCGCATCGGAGAGCGTGGCGTCAACGTCGGCAACGGCGACGGACGGACCGTCCTCGGTAAACGTCGCAGCGAACCCACCCGCCGGTACGCCGCCGCTGTCGTCCGCGTCGAGGTCCAGCGCGGGTGCCGCGTTGCCGCTGCCGACCAGTGCCACGGCATCAAGGTTCTCCGCGCCGCCGTCCAGGCCGACGTCGAGGCCTTCGAGCAACAGCGTGGCGTCGCCGGCCGCAGTGCCGGCGTCTCACTATCGAGCACGGCCAGGGAATTGTTGCTGGTGAGCGTTTCATCATCGCGCGTAGAGAGCAGCAAATCGCCGGGCTGCAGGTCGAACGTGTCGGCGCCGCCGCCGCCGGTGATGGCCGTGGTAACGTAATGCAGGGCGTCGAGATTGGCGTCGCCACCGGCCGCAAAGTCGTCGAGGTTCAATACGTGCGAAAACGTCCCGTCGGTCGTGCCCGGCTCCAGTGTGAGATCGGGATCGGCGAAGCGGATCGCATCATCGCGGCCAATGGCGTAGATTCCCGGCACGTCGGGCGAGGCGTCGTCGCCCTCGGTCGAGAGCCAGATGGAAGGATCGGGCGTGGCCGTGCCTTGGTCCCAAAGGAAAAGGAAGGGCTGGTTCTTTGTGTCGCCCGTGTCGGTTTCCAGCTCGTTGTCCGTACCCCAGGACGAGCCGTTGAACGCGATGTAGTGCAGATCGCTGGCGGCGTCCTGCACGGTGAGCATGATCGCGTCGGTCTGGGGATCGGCGTCGAGCGTCATCGAATTCGGAGTGCTGCCGAGGTTGGGGCCGATCTGCCGGGCCGACCACCCGCCGGCGGCCGTCCAGGTGCGATACTCCACCTCGTTCGAGGTCACGCCGTACGTGGCCAGCGCCTCGCCGGAGTCGCTCTCGAATGCCACGGCAACGCCTGGGGAGATCTGGCCGTCCGTACCGTTTTGGGTCCAGACGCACCGCGACACCAACTCGATCTACTTCCAACCCACCGATCAAGGGAACTCTATCTGCAACGCGCCACGCTGGTGCAGAAGCGGCGACTCTATCAGGAAGTCCGGGCGATCCACGCCGAGTTGGCCGCCCGGCAAGAGGTCGACGTGGTGACCGCCCAACTCCTCCAGGCCAAGGCGGCCGTGGTCAAACGGAGCACGGAGATCGTCCACGCCGAAATGGCCCTGCGCAACGCCGAGGCGAAGATCGGCACGCTGGTCAACGATCCGCTCTTCCGAACGCCCACCTCGCCCGAGTTGATCCCCCGAAACGTCCCGCTGGCCAACCCGGTCGAGGTCGACGCGAAGCAGGCCAAACTGACCGCACTGAAGCGACGCCCGGAGATCGTCCGCGCGATGCGCGAAATCCGGGCGACCGGCGTGCGGCTGAGCATCTCCGAGCACGAACTGCTGCCGGCGTTGAACTTCGTGATGGAGACCTACGCCGCCGGACTACGGGGCGAATCGCGGATCGACCAGGCCTTCACCGACCGGTTCAGCCGGGGTGAGCCCAGCTACTCGGTCGGCCTGCGTTGGGACGCCCCGCTCGGCAACCGCACGGCCAAAGCCCGCGTGCATCGGCGGCAGTTGGAGTTGCGTCAGATGATCGGCCGACTCAACGCCGCCGTCGAAGACGTGCTCTTGGAGGTCGAGGTGGCCGCCCGCGACGTGCAAACGTACTACCGCACGATGCTCAGCAACCACCGGCTGATGATCGCCGAACGGGCCGAAGGCAAAATGCAGGCCGCCGGAAGGCTCACCGTGGCACGTGCGGAACTCGAACTGCGCGTTACGCGCCTCGAGAAGCTCGCCAAACTGCGTGAGAAGGGCCACGCCACCGAAAACGAACTTCAGCGGGCCGAGGCCGACGTGGCCGTCGCCCGCGGAAACGTGCTGGCCGCCGAAGAGGACCAGGCCATCTTCCGCCTGGAGTGCGAACGCATCAAGGCCCAGATCCGCCGCCTCAATTCCCGCCCAGCCGCGCGTGCGGATCGCGTACGAGCAATCCGCCGCGTTGCACGCCGGGCAGTTCCTGGTGAACGTAACCGAGGAAGGCATCTTGCTGGACTGCTCGTCCGGGCCGATCGTTCGCGAGGGCTCGCCGGAGCCGGTGCTGCCGATCCACACGCGCTTGGCCCTCTCCTACGCCGGCACCAAGCGGTGATCGACGATAGCCACGCCGACGAACCGAACGCAACACCGGATTACGAGCTCCACGTGCCGCGCTTCACCGCCCGGGTCGAACTCCCGCCGCGCGTCGCCGGACGCCTCAAAGCCGGCCAGCGAGTCACGATCCGCTTGCCCGGCAGCAACGAAACCACCGGACGCCACCTTCTCAACCTGCTACACGGCTGGCTCCGAGAGAAGCTCGACGTCAAGAAGACTCCCTCTCCCTCCGGGAGAGGGTTGGGGTGAGGGGGCACAACCTTGCCGATGCGACACGTGCCACGGCCGCCTGCTCTGAAGTAGGTCCCAGCGGAACCTACGGCGCCCCTTCCACCTCCGCGTCGAACACCCGCACGCGCGCCCAGTTCTCCTTGTTCCGATCCAAGAACTCCACGTGCCTCGGATCGACAAGGTACTTCTGAAGCGCGGCCATGTCCTCGAAGACCACGTGCAGCGCCACGTCAAAGTCGCGGTCGTTCACGTCGCGTCCCATGTCGACCAGCGTGCCGGCGGCGTAGAAGGTGATCCCGTCGATGGGGGCCAGCAGGCGGTGGCTGTCGGCAATCAGCGATTTTCGCCGGGCGTCGCTGGCGTCTTTCAAAGAGAAGTAGACGTCATGGGCGATCATAGGGACCTTTCGGAATTGTCGGGCGGCCGCGTACGTGCCGACGATCGTCAGCCCCACACGGGCCGTGGAGAGGTTGGCAGGCAATCACGGCTTGGCTTCCGTGGAAGCCTTCCTGTAAGCCGGCGGGCCGATCAGTTCTTCGATCTCGTCTTCGTCGAGCGTTTCCTCACGCGTCAATGCCTCGGCCAGGGCGTCGAGCTTGTCGCGATGTTCCAACAACGCTTGCTCCGACTTCTCGGAAGCCTCGCGGAGGATGCGGACGATCTCCTCGTCGATCACCCGAGCCGTGTGTTCGCTGAAGCGGCGGGGTTCGGCCATCTCCTTGCCCAAGAACGGATGGTCCTCGCCGTCGCGGAAGGCCACCGGCCCCAGCCGCTCGCTCATGCCCCAGTGGGTCACCATCTGCCGGGCGAGTTGGGTGGCGCGCTCGAGGTCGTTCTCCGCGCCGGCGGTGTACTCGTCGAAGATCAGCTTCTCGGCCGCGCGGCCGGCCAACACCACCAACAGGCGGGCCCGCAACGCGCTCTCGCCGATGTTCACGCGGTCTTCTTCCGGCAACAACTGCGTGACGCCCAATCCGCGGCCGCGGGGAATGATCGAAACCTTGTGCACACGGTCGCTGTCTTCGGTCAACCAGGCCAACAGCGCATGGCCCGACTCGTGATACGCGGTGGTTGCCTTCTCCTTGTCGTTGAGCACTTCGTCGCGCTTGGTGCCCATCAGCACCTTGTCGCGGGCGTACTCGAAGTCGCCCATGTCGACTTCTTCCTTGTCGTTGCGGCTGGCCCACAGCGCCGCCTCGTTGACCAGGTTGCGGATGTCGGCACCGGTAAGCCCGACCGTGCCGGCGGCCAGCTTCTCCAGGTCGACGTCGTCGGCCAGCGGGACGTCGCGGGCGTGGACCTCGAAGATGGCCGCCCGGCCGCGAAACGTAGGACGATCGACCGTCACGTGGCGATCGAACCGCCCCGGGCGCAACAGGGCCGGATCGAGCACGTCGGGCCGGTTGGTGGCCGCCATCACGATCACCGCCTCGGTCTGCAGGAAGCCGTCCATTTCGCTGAGGATCTGGTTGAGCGTCTGCTCGCGTTCGTCGTGTCCGCCGCCCAGCCCCGCGCCGCGGTGGCGCCCGACGGCGTCGATCTCGTCGATGAAGAGGATCGACGGGGAGTGCTGCTTCGCCGTGGCGAACATGTCGCGCACCCGGCTGGCCCCCACGCCGACGAACATCTGGATGAACTCGGAGCCGTTGATCGAGAAGAAGGGCACGTCGGCCTCGCCGGCCACGGCCCGGCCGAGCAGCGTCTTGCCGGTTCCCGGCGCGCCCATCAACAAGATGCCCTTGGGCACCCGGCCGCCGAGCCGCTGGAATTTCTTGGGGTTCTTGAGAAACTCGACGATCTCCTCCAACTCGTGCTTCACGCTCTCCAGCCCCGCCACGTCCTCGAAGGTGATCGGCTTCTCGCCGACGGCGTATCGCCGGGCCGGGCTCTTGCCAAAACCGGCCAGCAACCCACCACCCATCATCTGGTCGCGGGTGCGGCGGATCAGAAACCAGAGGCCGACGAACAACAGCACGGTGACCACAAAGTAGACGACCATTAACCAGACCGTGTTGTCCGGCTGATCGGAAGCCTTGTATTCTTCGAGCCCGTTCTCCTTGTCGTTGAGCTTCGCCAACAGGATTTCGTCGAGTCCGTGGTCCTCCTTGACGTAGATTGGCATCGTGGTGATGAACTCTTCCTTCAACTCCTCATCCGGCTCTTCGGTGACCGGCGGCTCGGTGAACTGGCCCATGATCCGCGAGCCTTGGACGTGGATCTTGGCGATCACGCCGTCCTCGAGATACTGCCGAAAATCTCCGTAGTCGATCTCCGAACGGCTATCCCCGCCATCGGTGAAGAACATCAACAACAACACCAGTCCCAGGACCAACAGCATCCACTTTATCGGCGTGCCGCGCCTCGGTGGAGGTAGAGCATTCCCCTCTGGGGGTTGAGGTTCGTTCTCGGACTGGTTTTCCATGGAAGTCCTTTTCTGGCACCCCATTTCGCGATACCCCCACGATCCGGGGGCGGCGTAAAGCCGTCGAGACGCCTGTCGACGACGATGCACGAGTCAATTCGCTCATTGTACCCAACACATGCCGAAAGATCGACCGACGGCGATCGCCGCTCAGGAGAACTGCAAAGTGTGCGGGAGCCCGAAAATGGGGACTGGCTCCGTCGACG
>CAYYNP010000008.1:0-77580 GCA_964472545.1 uncultured Planctomycetaceae bacterium
ATCCTGCCCGACTTCGGGGCCACCACGATCAACATCCGCCACTTTGTGCGCGACGGGGCCAAGCACGGGGCCATCGGCATGCTCAACACGGCCTGGGAAGACGACGGCGAGGCGTTGCAGGGCTACAAGTGGCACGGATACGCCTGGGGTGCCGAGTGTGCCTGGAACGCCTCGACGACCACGCCGGAGGCCTTTAATCGGCGGATCGGGGCCGTGCTCTTCGGCGAGTCGGGCGATCACTTAGGACAAGCGATTGAACTGCTCGCCGCCACGCACCGGGCCCGCGGCATGGGCGGCATGAGCAACCGGCGGTTTTGGCAGGACGATTTCTTGCCAAAACGCAGCCCGAAGACGATTCGGGCGGAAGCGACCGAGTTGTTGAAGGTGGTTCGGCCGGCGATCGAGCACCTCGAAGCGTGTCGGGAAGAGGCTACCGTCAACGCGGAACTGCTCGACGCCTTCCTGTTGGGCAGCCGGCGGATGGAGAGAATCGGGCAGCGGATGCTCGACGGCTTGCTCGCGGCGGCCTCATATTCGGACGCCTGGCAGACGGACAATCAGGCAAAACGCCTGGCACTGCTCGAGGAGGTGGAGAAACTCGTCGATGAGAATCGCCGGGCGCACGCGGCGTTGGGCAAAGAGTTTGAGCGGATCTGGCTGAGCGAAAGCAAGCCGTTTGCACTGGATCGGACGCTCGATCGTTACGCAGCCCTCGACAAACGGCTCGAGGCGCTGGCCGATCGCATCATCGACGCGCGGAAGCAGGCTGCCGCCGGCGAGCCGATTCCGGTGCCGGAGACGCTCGGCTTGGCGTTGCCGACGGCGTACGTCCGGAGGACGCGGCCGCAGAAGATCGTGGCCGAGCCGCTGGAGTCTGATGCGTCCTGGGCCGAACCGATGGCCACGCATCGGATCGGGCTTTCGGTCGCCGCCGGTTCGGTCGACCGGCACGAGTTGCCGATCGAGGTCGACGTGAGCCTGCCGGACGATCTCGCGTCGAAGCCGGTTCGGGCCTTTCGGTTGTGCGAGAACAACGAAGTCGAAGAGGTCCTGGCCCAACTCGACGCGGGCGAAAAACCCGGCCTGGCACGCGTGGTGTTGATGCTGCCCGGCCCAATCACCAAGCGGACATCGGCCGAGGTACACGTTTATCTGGGGCTGCCGAAGCCGCCAAAGGCACTTCCTGATGCCGTCTCGATGGCCAAGTCGGCCGCCGGGATGGAGTGGATCGAGAACGACAAGGTGCGGTTGCTGCTGGGCATAGAGGGTGCCCACGTCTATCGTTGGGAGGTCAAGGCGGCGGAGAATCGCGACTTGACATTGCCGGGCGAAACGGCCTATGCCGGCTTCTGCGACGCCGGCCGGGCGGGCCGCAGCGCGATGAACAAGCTAAACTGTACGGCACGTGGGCCGGCCCTGGTGCGATACGTCTGCACGGATTCGTCCGGCAGAACCAAGACGATCAGCCTCTTCGGCGGCGCCTCATGGATCGAAGTCACGCTCGCCGATCCGTTGGACTACTACTGGGACTTCGACAACCCGGAGAATTTTGCGGCCGACGGACCGACGCCCGGCGAGTACCTCTTTGCCAACGGCAAGACCGGTCCGGTCGGCAAGAACGCCGACGCAGTGCCGGCCCAGGTGAAGGCCGGCGGCGTGCGTTGGGCGATCAAGTTCAACCAGCAGAAGCTGGCCCTGGGCATGACCACGCCGGAAGTGGCCGCCAATTTCGTCGTCGGCCCCGGCGCCACCGCCGGCGGCGTCGGCATCGAAGCCTCACCTCCGGCCGCCCATTTTGTCACGTTTGCCGGTCTGCTCGAGCAAGAACCGGCCGAGACGATGAAGCGGCTTTTCCGGACGCTCGATTTCAAAAACCAGCCGACGGTCGTGCTGCACGGCTTGGAAGCGCGACCGTAGGTTTCCCTTTCTGGCCAAGGGCCAGACTCACCGTAGCCTGGGCCAAGGCACGGTCCTGAGACGATTGACAGGCAACGGCTTAGGTCGATAATGCAGAGTTGGAGATGGTGAGGATAGCCCGCCGCTGGTGATAGACCGGTCCGGATAATCACTGTTATAGGTGTCTGGGGAGACTCCTTGAGCTACCGAATCGAACTAGACGACTCAACGAAGCGCGAGTGTCTCGGGAGCTACACGTATCGCATCTATGACGGCGATCGTCTCGTCGCTCGGTACTGGCATGACTTTCGGGGGGATGAGCACGGCATCGAATTCGTGAACGGGACGAAGGAAGACTGGCCGGTTGGGCAAATGACCGACTTCATCGAGGGCGGTGGTCCCGAACCATTGAGGCTCTCAGATCGAGCGATGGCTTACCTGAAAGACAGGCAATCGTCGCGTCAAGACACGTAACCAGATGCTGCACCGGAGCAGCCCATCCCGCGGATGTCAATTGGAACGTTGACCGGTGGCCGGCCGATCAGCTTGAACGTCATGTCAACGACAAATGCGATTCCAAGACCCGTCTGAGATCACTTGCGGCGCTTGCGGCCATCAGACGTCAGTGCGTGTGCGCAGTCTCCTTCGATTGGAGGCGTCATGTCCTGAGTGCCAAGCGTCGCTTAACGAAATTGGACTCTCGATGAGAGCGTTATGCGACAAGACTGCGACCTTCTTCGATGCCGTTCAGATCATCATGCAGATCGAAGAGGACCAGGCAGTGGAAATCCCGGATTCTGTTGTTGAACAGGTCGAGCCTTGGGAAGAACTGGCCATCCGTGATCTTGTTGAGGCGACGGAGCGGTGTCTTGCCATCGATCACGGCAGCCGCTCAGATGCCGAGGCCGCAGTGATATCGGCAATCAAGACGCAGTATCCTTCCGCCCCCGAGATGCTGCCATTTGATGTTCCTCTCTTGGATGCGATAGCGCCCGACAGAGACTACGGAGATTCGTACGACTAACACCCATCCAGGCAAAACGAATTCGATGGCTACACGACTACTGCCGCCGGAGGAAGGCCCGAGGCATTCTGCGGCGGAGATCATCCGGCGCATACGCGACGAGTTTGATCATATCGAAACTGACGTGGAAGAAGGCCAAGATCAAGTTGGGGCAATGATCGAGACATTTGTTCGACTGAACGCTCCACAGGCAATCCTCGATTGGCACGTCAACGTTCGAGACTCGGCAGTACACGTTTGGGTATCCGACGACCCGACAGATGAACTCGCGTACGTGACATTTGTCGCGATGGATGGCGGAGATGTCTTTATCGACTACTCGTCCCAGCAACATCAAGACCGTGCCCGCCCGATAGTCGAACGTTGTCAATGCGTACTCGGTTACGAGTGGATGGACCAGTAGGGAAGATGTAACAATGAGGCAACGGGTGGCTGGGGCAAAGCGCAGCGGCGCCCCAGGGATGCGCTACTGGGGCTCCATGCCGCTCTGCCCTGCCGCCGTTCTGTACGGCGGCACCCCGTATCCCGTGCCTACCACCCGTGATAGCACGGCGCCGGATACGGCACGACCACCGGCACGGGCACGTAACGCCGCCGCGGGACGACGATCACCGGGGCGGGGCGATAGGTGTGGACGTGGACCGGCGGTCGATACGACGGGACGTAGACCGGTGCGGGGATTCGATACGCCGTACGGTAGCCGTAATGCGAGTGGTAGTGGGCGTGATACGACGGATAGCCGTAACGGTAGACACTCGTGCTGTAGTAGCCGGGCGTGCCGATGTGAACGTGTACGCCGGCCGCTTCGGCCCGCTGGGGGCCTGCCAACGCTAAGGCGGCCAGCACGACGGCGGCTGCCAGAAACCAAACGGCATAGGTCTTCATCGTCTCTTCTCCTCGGATTAGGGATAACGATGCCGACGTAGCGGCATCTCACGATTCTCGTTCGGGACAATAGGTCGCAAAACAGACGGGCGTTTCCCAGAGCCGGACCTCGACGACCGCGAAGCCGGCCGCCAGGGCATGTTCGCCGATCTCTTTGGCGATGTTTTCGGCCGTGGGAGGCTCGTCGAGCAGGTAGATCGGCTCGCCGAGTTGCGTTAGTGAGTCGACGGCCGGGTCGCCGCGGCTGAGGATCATGCGGTGGTCGAAGTTGTCGTCGATCCATTGGCCGACCGACTTGATCTCGCCGAAGTCGAGCACCATGCCTTGCTCGTCCAACTCGGCCGCTTCGACCGTGATCATCACCTTGCCGTTATGCCCGTGCAAGTGGCGGCAGCGGCCTTGGTGGTGCAAGAGCCGATGGCCGTAGCAGAAGTTGAACTCTCGGGTAACGCGGAACATAGGCAAGCTTACCGGTCGTTAAGGGGAAACAAGCGAAGGTCTTCCGGCGGCGTAACTCGTTGGGTCTTCGGCTTCGATCAGGTCGAACGCCGCGGCCCGTTCGGCACACTTGTTGCAGCAGCCGCAGTGCCGGCCGTCGACCGGCGCGATGCAGGAGAAAGTCAACTCGAGCGGCAGTTCGCGGCCGAGCAACATTACCTCCCGTTTGTCGTATCCGGCCAACGGCCGCCGCAGTTTCAGCCGGCCGCCGACGGCCCGATTCAGCGCCGAGGTGAATTCGTCAAAGAACTCCGCCGTGGCGTCGGCAAAGGGGTTCGAGCCGAGCACGGCCAGGGCCAACTCGTCGACGTCGTTGAGATGACACCAGAGCGCCGCCTTGACGATCAGCAGCGCATTGCGGCCGGGCAGATAGACGGCTTCGTCGGGCGTGTCGGCAGCGGGCACGCCGCAGCCGGTGATGCTCCAGTGCGATCCGTAGAGATCGCCCAGCGGCAGGTCGAGCGTGACCAGTGAGCCCAGTTGTGGCGAGTCGATCGCCGCCAAGAACCGGCCGGCCGCCGCATACTCGGCGCTCTCCCAGGACAATCCCGAGCGAACGTAGATTGGGCGGACGGCGCGTCCGGGTGAGAGCAAATGGCCGGCGAGGATACAGCTATCCAGCCCGCCGCTTATCAGCAATCCGATCGGCCGGTGGGAATCCATTTCGCTCATCGCACGCCCTCACAAACCATCGATCCGGTGCCGGCCGCAGACACACCGAGGGTATTCTAGGCGGGGACCCGGCGGCGGGAAAGCGTGTTGGCGGATGTTGGTTCACGGCAAGGTGGTATTGCGTGGTCGCTTGGGGGTGGATACACTCGCCGCCGCTCGACTGCCGACCGGGAGTTGCCACAGGCGCCACCGCCAGCGGCCACGCGCCCGGCGACAGACGGAAATAAGGCCGTAACTCTTTTGACAAAAGCAACTTAAGGCGACTCCCTTGCCACAGGCGTGCAACGTACGGTCGCCCCGCCGGCCTCACCATCGGCAGGCGCATGGAGGATAACCACGTCTTTTGCCCCCCCGGAGGGTGAAATCCCTTGCAATGAAACCCGGGGCTTTTAGAATGAAGGTAAGGGCCCCAGATTCCCTAAACCCAATAGTTTGAGTATCAGTCATGAAAGGAGTCATGGTGGGGGCCTTTGCAGGCGCCGCTTTGGTCTGGGTGACCATCGCCGCCGTGGAACCCAACAACGAAGTCTTCGCTCAGCGGCCGGTGGCGTACGAGCCGGCCGGTTCGTCGAACGGGCTGATCGCCCTGTCGGCGGCCGGTGCCGACGGTAGCCAACTGGTGACGGTGATCGATCCGAATCGTCGAGCGATGGGTGTCTACCGCGTCGATGCCGCCACCGGCAAGCTGGCCCTGTGCAGTGTTCGCAACATCCACTGGGACCTGCAAATGATGTACCTCAACAACGAGCAACCCCTCCCGCAGGAGATCCGCTCGTTGTTGGAACCGAGGTGATTTGCAGGACCCTCAGCCGCGATCAACGGAATGCAGCCCGGCTGAAGTAGTCGTCCAGCGCGGACGGACCGGGAGGCCTAAATGCCCCAGAAATACTACAACACCGAAGAGGCCGCCAAGCTCCTCGGCACCACGATCGACAAAGTCAAGGAGATGCAGCAGAATCGCGAGATCCACGGGTATCGCGACGGCGCCGACTGGAAATTCAAGGCTGAAGCCATTGAGGAACTGGCCGCGAAACAACGCAGCCAAGGTCCGGCGGAAGTCGACCAGAGCGACGTGCTGCTGAGCGAGGTCGAGTTGGGCGAGTCGGATCCCAGCGCCTCGGGCACGGTCATCGGTTTGGAGTCTGAGGGCGACGCCGCCGACATCGAGTTGCTCGACGAATCGCCGGCCGCGGAAGCGCCGGCGGCCGAGTCGTCGGATTTCGACGAGTTGGATCTAACGCTGGAAGAAGATCTGACGCTCGAGGAAGACGTCGCGGCGGAAGCCCCCGGCGGCGGTTCCGATATCGATTTGGCGGCGCCGGACCTCGAGGACGACGATTTGGTCCTCGGCGGCGGCAGCGGAGCCGGCAGCGATATTACCATCGGCGGCGACAGCGGAATCTCGTTGGTCGATCCGGCCGACAGCGGCCTTTCGCTCGAGGAGCCGTTTGAGTTGGCCGGCAGCGGGGCCGAGTCGCTCGAACTGGGCGAAGACGACATGCTCGCCCTGGACGACGCGCCGACGGAATTGAAGACCGACGAAGACTTCCAGCTTACCCCGCTGGAAGAACACGCCGACGACGAATCGGAGAGCGGTTCGCAGGTCATCGCGCTGGACACCGAAGAGGAAGGGCAAGCGATGGGTGTGGGCGCCGGTATGGCGGCCATGCTCGAAGAAGACCTTGGCGGCGAGGAAGACGCCCTGGGGTTGGACGCGATGGAAGGCGGATTCGACGAAGCGGCCCCATTGGGCGACGCCGTCGGAGCCCTGCCCGAGGCCCCCTATTCCGCCTTGAACGTGTTGGGCTTGGTCGCCTGCATGCTGGTCCTATCGGTCAGCGGCATGTTCATGTACGAGTTGGTGCGGAATATGTGGAGTTGGGACGGGCCGCACGAGCTTCCGGCCACAATGATGGATACGGTATTGGGGTGGTTCGAAAGTAAGTAATAGCCTGTCTTTGGTGCGGTTTTTCCGCATTCGCCGGCGATTCGAAAGGAGTCGAATCATGAAGGCTGCACGCGCGGCGGCGCTTCTGGCTGCGTTTGGTGTTTTGGCCGTTTCCCCCGGGTGCATGTTTGCGCCGAAGTCGGAACTCGGCGCACTGCAAACGCAGAATCGCGTTCTGGCCGAACAGCGCCGGGCCCTGATGGCGCAGTTGGCCAATCTCGAAGTTCACAAGAAGAACCTCGTAGACAGAGTCTTCGACACCGAGGAAAAACTGCGGTTGTTGACCGAACAGGTCGGCATGGACGGGCAGGAGTTGGCCGAGTATCGCCGCCAGCGGGCCGAGGTGCAGGAGCAAGTCCGCGGATTGGCCAACGACCGCGGCCGCGTGCCCGAGGAAATTGGCCGTCAACTGGCCGAACTCTCCAATCGCTATCCGAGCCTGCAATACGATCCGGCCACCGGCATCGGCAAACTCGACAGCGACGTGCTCTTCGACAGTGGCCAGACCACGCTCAAGCCCGGGGCCGAGCGGATGCTCGAAGAGTTGATCTGGGTGTTGAAGTCGCCCGAGGCGTCCGGGCTGAAGATGATGGTCGTCGGCCACACCGACGATCGTCGGATCGCGGGCCGATCGGTCCGGGAGCAACACGCCAACAACTTCCATCTGAGCACGGCCCGGGCGCTCTCGGTGGCCGACCTGATGTGCCGCGAGGGATTGCCCGAAGAAAGGTTGGGCGTGGCCGGCTTCGGGGCCCATCAGCCGGTGGCCGCCAACGACACGGCGGAGAGCCGCCGACAGAACCGCCGCGTCGAGATCTTCGTCATGGGCCGCGACGTGCCGGTCGTCGGTTGGACGGACTCGATCCCCAGCGTATACTAACGGCTGGCGGGACGGTCTCGTCGTCGCTGGATTCTCGAGGATTCAGCCGCGCTGCAAACCGACGTGGGTGGCCCGGTCGCTCTTGCGCCGAGGACTTTGCCATCGAGGAAACCGCTTTCGCAAGAGTGCCCGGGTGGCGCAGCCACAAGAGGTCGTGCGCAAACGTCAGGCCCTCTTGTCGCTGCGCGACCCCGACGCCTCTCCGGGAATGCGAAGACAGGTGGCAACGCCCGTTGCGGAGAGGCGGCGGGGCCACCCGATGCGATCGAGGCCACAACGGCCGGCGGCGTAATTCACTCTCCCACGGAGGATCCAGCGATGGACATCAATCGACGACGCTTCATGGTTCGCTCGGCCGCCGCGTTAGGAGCCGGCGTAATGGGCGCCACGGCCGTGGCAGCCGAATCACGCCCTCAACCAGAAACTCCCGGCGCCCGGCCGGGCAATCCGATCGCCGTGTCGACGTACTCCTTCTGGCGCTATCGGGCCGACAGCAAACTGAAGATCGACCAGTGTATCCGTCTGGCCGGCGAGATGGGGTTCGACGCCGTCGAAATCCTCGAAGTGCAGATGCACCGCAAGGACAACGCCTACTTGCAGTCGCTCAAGCGGCAAGCGTTTATCGCCGGGCTCGATCTTTGCGGCATGTCGACGCATCAGGACTTCGTCTCGCCCGACGCCGACCAGCGGGCCGCCAACGTCAAGAAGACGACCGCCAGCATCGAGTTGGCCTATAAGCTGGGCATCCCCACGATTCGCGTGAACACGGGCCGCTGGGGCACCAGCCGCGACTTTGATGAACTGATGGAGAACCGCGGCATCGAGCCGTCGCTGCCCGGCTACGACGACGAAGACGCCTTTCCCTGGGTGATCGAATCGCTGCGGCGGTGTCTGCCGGCAGCCCAGCGGTGCGGCGTGGTGTTGGGGCTCGAGAACCACTGGGGCCTCGGTCTTACGCCCGAGGGCGTGCTGCGGATCGTCGACGCGATCGACTCGCCGTGGCTGCGCGTGACGCTCGATACGGGCAACTTCCTCGAAGACCCTTACGACCGGCTCGAGCAGCTTGCCTCGAAGGCCGTCTTCGTCCAGGCCAAGACCTATTACGGCGGCGGCGTTTGGTACACGCTCGACCTGGACTACGACCGAATCGCCGCCATCCTCCACAAGCACGACTATCGCGGCTACGTCTCGCTGGAGTTCGAGGGGCGCGAGGATCCCAAGACGGCCGTGCCGAGAAGCCTGGCGTTGCTTCGCAAGGCGTTTGCCCGGCGGGCATGAGTTGGGGTAGAATGGTGTCCGTGTGCCACTGCTTCTACGAAGCAGTGGCACACTCGATCGAGCGTTTGGCAGCCATCGGCACGGCGGCTTTGCCCCCGAGAATACAATGCCGACATAGCCGCCGTGTCGGCGGCTGCTAAACGGCGACGCACAGACGAAACTACTCAACTGAGGTCCAATCGATGAAGAGCACGGCAACCCGCGCGTTGGCCATCTGTCTATTGTCCATTCTCTCACGCCCGACCAACGTCGTCGCGGCGGACCGCCCGGCCACCGACGGCGGCTACGCGGTCGTCGTCTCTGAGACGACATACGACGATGCGGCCTGGAAACGCGTAGTCGACGCACTTGTCGAGAAGCACGAGGCTGAAGTACTCGTCCACGAAGAATCGATCGACGAGTCGCTCGACAAGCTGCAAGCGTCCTTTCCACGCTACGTCTGCTTCGTGGCCACGCCGGCCGAAGCCACGCGGCAGTTCGTCGCCGACGTACACCAACTGACGCGAAAGCTAGACGACGATCCCTACACCGACGCCATCTGGGGCATCCTCACCGGCTACGACGCAGACGGCGCACTGCGGATTGCCCGACAGACCGAGCCGCTGGTCGTGCGGCGGGTCGCCTCGGGCACGGAAGTCGAATTGGCGATGTGTGAAGAGGGTGTTTGGCATTGCGAACTGGTCAAAGGCCGCATGGTTCGCAAGTTGCCCGGTGAGAAACCGGAACTGCTCGAAGGCCCGGCCGACTCGACCAAGGCGCTGGTCGATCTACTCAACGAATATCGGGCCGACCTGATGGTCACCTCCGGCCACGCCACCGAACGCGACTGGCAGATCGGCTTCCGCTATCGCAACGGCCAGTTCCGCTGTAAGGACGGCGGACTCTACGGGCTGGATACACAGGGCAAGCGGCACCCGATCGATTCGCCGAACCCGAAGGTCTATCTGCCGATCGGCAACTGCCTGATGGGCCACATCAACGGCCCGGACGTGATGGCGTTGGCCTGGCTCAACAGTGCGGGCGTGTGCCAGATGCTCGGCTACACCGTGCCCACGTGGTACGGCTACGCGGGCTGGGGATGCCTCGACTATTTCGTCGAGCAGCCGGGCCGCTATACGTTTGCCGAGGCCGTGTTTGCCAACCAACAGGCTTTGCTGCATCGTCTGGAGACCTACTTCCCCGAGGCAGCGAGCAGTCAACCGGCCGCAGGAAGCCGAGCGCGGCCGTCGGTTGCGCTTTCCGAGGAAGCGCGTCGAGCGGGGCTCACGTCGCACGATGCCCGCGGGTTGCTGTTCGATCGCGACGTGCTGGCCTTCTACGGCGATCCGGCGTGGGTCGCGAAGATGGCTCCCGGTCCGTTGGCGTGGGAGCAGAAACTCGAAGTGGACGGCGACGAGTATCGCTTCGAGATCGTACCCAAGCGGGGCGCCAAGACCTTCGAGCCGATCAACATCAACGGCTCTCAGCGCGGCGGCCGCCCCATCGTGCAGTGGCTGCCGCATCGGGTCGCCGACGTGAAGATCGCCGAGGGGGCCGAATTGAAGCCTCTGGTCGCCGACAACTTCATCCTGGTTCCCAACCCGGGCCAGTGCGATCCGGACAAGCGCTACAAGATTGTCTTTCGAGCGACGAAGTTGTAACGCCGGTGAAAGCCCAGCGTCGACAACTGATGCGAACCTGCACGGCCTCACGACGGTCTCTTCACTGCGGGACCGCTGCGCTGTAGGATTGCTGCGCTGTAGGATTTCCGCGGTCCGACACGACGACATAGCAACGGGTTATTGCGATGAGTAGACGAAACAAGAAAGGCCGCCCCAAGAGCAAGGGCCGCGATCGCCATGATCGACGGGACCGGCCGAATCGCCGCGAGCGCTCCTCCGGCCCGCCGCCGAAGGCCAAGTCGGGTTACGCCGGGCCGCTGGAACAGATCGACGAGTGTTGCTGGCGGATTCCGCTCGGCTACAAGGCCGGCATGAACGTCGAAGGGCGGATCTTCGCCGACGAGAACCTGATCGAGCAGATCCGGGCCGATCAAGCGCCGGAGCAGGTGGCCAACGTGGCCTTTCTGCCGGGCATCCAATCGGCCAGTCTGGCCATGCCCGACATCCACTGGGGCTACGGCTTCTGCATCGGCGGCGTGTGCGCGACCGACCCGGCCGAGGGCGGAGTGATTTCCCCCGGCGGAGTGGGGTACGACATCAACTGCGGCGTGCGGCTGATGACCACCAATCTGTCGCAGGAGGACGTGCGGCCGCAGATCGCCAAGTTGATGGACCGGCTCTACCGGCGGGTACCCGCGGGAGTGGGCAAGGGCGGCGAGTATCTGTTCTCCCCGAATGAGTTGCGCCGACTGCTCAGCGACGGCGTCGCCTTTCTCGAGGGCCGTGGACTGGCCACCGAAAGCGATCTTCAGCACACCGAGGCCGGCGGATGTCTGGAAGATGCCGATCCCGACTACGTCAGCGAGCGGGCGATCAAGCGCGGCGGCGGACAGTGCGGTACGCTGGGCTCGGGCAACCACTTTCTCGAAGTGCAGGTCGTCGACGAGGTCTTCGACCAAACGGCGGCCAACACGATGGGCGTCCGTGAAGGCTTGGTCTGCATGATGATCCACTCCGGCTCGCGTGGGCTGGGGTATCAGGTGTGCGACGACGCTCTGAAGAAGCTCCGCAACGTGCCCGCGAAATACGGCATCGACCTGCCCGACCGCCAATTGGCCTGCGCCCCGGTCGAAAGCCCGGAGGGCCAGGAGTATCTCGCTGCCATGCGATGTGCAGCCAATTACGCCTGGGCCAATCGTCAGTTGCTGATGTGGCAGGCACGGGAGGTCGTGGCAGAGTTTTTTGGCCGCAGCTGGGAATCCCTGCAAATGAACCTGGTCTACGACGTGGCCCACAACATCGCCAAGATGGAACGGCACACCGTTGACGGTCGAGAGAAGACCCTCTGTGTACACCGAAAAGGCGCCACGCGGGCGTTTCCGGCGGGGCATCCGGAAGTCCCTCAGAAGTACCGCAGCATCGGCCAGCCGGTGATTATCCCTGGCGATATGGGCAGAGCGAGTTGGCTGCTGGCCGGTGAGCCGGCCGCCATGGAGCGGTCGTTCGGCAGCACGTGCCATGGGGCCGGGCGGCTGATGAGCCGCAAGGCGGCCATTCAGCATGCCCAGGGCCGCCGAATCGACCAGGAATTGGCCGAAAAGGGCGTCATCGCCCGCTGCCGCAACTGGCGCGGCCTGGCCGAAGAACAGCCCGAGGCCTACAAGGACGTCAGCCTGGTGGTCGACGTGGTCCATCGGGCGGGCCTGGCTCGGAAGGTCGCCCGGCTGGTGCCGATCGGTGTAGTGAAAGGGTAGGAAAAGGCGTTGCCGCCGGAGGGCCGTTTGGGTATAACCAATCCAGGTTGAACTCGGACGAACTCGACTCAGCGAACTCGATTTGCGGGCTGCCATGGCCGGCGGCCCGTTCACGGGAGGAGAGCCGATGGCAATCGAATTGACCAGCTCGGCCTTTGAGCACGGGCAGCGGATTCCCGAGCGGTATACGGGCGAGGGGGCCGACGTCTCGCCGCCGCTGTCCTGGACCGGCATTCCGGACGAGGCCAAGGAACTGGCCCTGATCTGCGACGACCCCGACGCGCCCACTGCCGAACCCTGGGTCCACTGGGTGATCTACAAGATCCCGGTCGAGGCCAGCGGCCTGCCGGAAAAGATCGAGAAACGGGCCCGGCTCAAGCGGCCCCCCGGCATGCTCCAGGGCGAAAACTCCTGGCCGGCCGGCCAAAACAACATCGGCTATCGCGGCCCGATGCCCCCGCCCGGCGGCGAGCATCGCTACATCTTTCGCCTCTACGCCTTGGAGGCAAAGCTGGTTGTGGAACCGGGGCTGAGCAAGAGAAGACTGCTCGAGGAGTTCCGCAATCACGTGCTCGAGGAAGGGCATCTGATCGGCGTCTATCAGCGGTAGCCGGCCGGAGCGCGGTTTGGGGCCGGTGTGCAGAGCCTTGTTATGGAGGGTCTTTACCCCATGAACGTGCCTCTCGCTTCAGTTGTTGCGGTGCTGCTAACGGTGTTTGCCGGTTGTGGTTCGCAGACGTCGACGACGTCGGTTTCGGACGGCGAGTCGACCGCCGAAGGGACGACGGAGCGACCCGCCGAGCCCGCGGTCCCGCAACCGGCAGAGTTTGAGCTTCACAGTTTGGCCTTCGCCGACGGCCAGCCGATTCCCGTGAAATACACGGACGACGGCGATGACGTCTCGCCGCCGCTTTCGTGGTCCGGTTTGCCGGAGGGAACCAAGCAACTGGCGCTGATTTGCGACGACCCCGACGCGCCGACCGCGGAACCCTGGGTCCACTGGGTGATCTACAAGATCCCACCAACACTGACCGGACTCCCCGAGGGCGTGCCTAAGGAAGCTCGTCCGGCGGTCGTGCCGGGAGCGATCCAGGGGCGAAACGGTTGGCGTGAGAGCGAGAACCTCGGCTATCGAGGACCCGCGCCGCCGCCCGGGGGCGTGCATCACTACTTCTTCAACCTCTACGCGCTGGATGCTGAACTGGATTTGCAGGAAGGGCTGGACAAGAAGGGGCTGCTCGCGGCGATCGAGGGCCACGTGTTGGCCGAGGCCCGGTGGATGGGCACGTACACGAGGTGAGTCGTGCCCGACCGGCGAAAGCACCGTGGGCCGCATCCGGAAGACGTGCGGCTGTTTGCTCCCGAAACGCACGCCGCGCTGCGGCGGGCCGTGGCCGATCTCTGTTGGCTTCTCTCCAGGCGTTACGCGCAGAAGTCGGCCTTGAAGCTCGTAGGCGATCGTTACGGGTTGGTGGCGCGGCAGCGAGTGGCCGTGGGCCGTTGCGCGTGTGGCGATGCGGATCGTCAGCGGCGGCGTGCCCACCAGGCGGCGGCGGACCAGCTTCCGGGGCGCCCGCTCTGGCTCGACGGCTACAACGTGCTGACCACGATCGAAGCGGCCCTGTCCGGCGGGTTCGTGTTGGCCGCGTGCGACGGCGCCTATCGCGATATGGCCAGCATGCACGGCAGCTATCGCAAGGTGGCCGAAACGCGGCCGGCGCTTCAGATGATCGGCCACGTGATCGCCTCGACCAAAGCCGCCGAATCAATCTGGTTTCTCGACCGGCCTGTCTCGAACAGCGGACGGCTGAAGGCGGTCATCGAAGAAGTGGCCGCGGTGCACGGTTGGCGTTGGCGGGTGGAGTTGGTGCCCGATCCGGACGTCGTGTTGAGCAACGCGGCAGAAACGGTGGACACCGACATGCCGCCGGCACCGGCCGTTGTCGCCTCGGCCGACAGCGTGATCCTCGATCGCTGTGAGGCGTGGTTCAACCTCGCCCGGGAGACGATCTCGCGCCACGTCCCGGAGGCAAACGTGGTGAGTCTCGTGCCAATCACCGACGCCGGTGACCTCCCCCGGCCCGATCGACCCTAGCCGTGGCCGGCAGCCCCCGGAAGTTCAGTCGTTTCGAGAACCGCGCGCTCATAAACTCGACGACCTCCCGCGTGCCCCACATCCGCCACTCGGCTGCGGCACCGCTAGCGTTCGATACTGCGCGGCTGGTCGGCGAGAAAATCACGGGGCCCGCGAGTCGTGTAGTAGGGGTAAGTCGTTACGCCCGTCTTCGCTTTCGCGGCCGTCGCCGGCTCGACGATCTGCGGGGTGACCAATACGAGCAGTTCGATCAGGTCGTCCTCCAGCGGTTCGTCGTTGCTGGCCTTCGTGTTTTCGGTCACCTTGCGCTGCTGGACAAGCCCGCCGATGACGAACGTGTAACCGGATCTTATTTCGACGGTCGTATCCATCTCGCGCACCCGTCGGGCCGGGAACGAATGCTCGCCAACGTCAATTGCCAGGGTGTGATCGAGTTCGCTGATTTCTGGCCGGATCTCCAGCCGAATAATGTCGTCTCCAACCGTTCGAGCTAACAGGTCGACACGGGTGCCATAGCTCTTGTACCCGACGCGATGTGAGCCATCAGGTTCGGGCTCCATCACAGGGTACTCGCCACCGATCTGCAGCGTCGCCGGGCGTCCGCTAAGGGTCACCAGCGTAGGCTCCGCGAGGACCTTCACCAGCTTGTCCTTCTTCAGTGCTTCGAGCAGTCGAAGGCGGCCGTCATCGGGCTCAAGGAAGCAGGAGCCATGAAAGGCGGCCGCCCATGCGTCAACGTTGGGTACTTCGGGTTGGTCGCGATCGTGCCCGGCTCCCTCACGAGCCTCGGCATAATCCACTCCCAGTTTCCGCAGCTTAGACCTGGAAATCTCCATCACTTGCACTTCGACCAGAATCGACGTTGCCGTTCCGGTCAACTCGCGCAACCGGTCGACCTCCGTCTCCAGGTCCTTGAGCCGATCCAACAACGCGCGGCGTTCCTCTTCCGCCAGCCGATGGATGCGGCGTGCTTCCTCAAGCTCACCCGCCGCCTCCAAGTGGCCCACCGCCCTGATGAGATGCTCCAGCCGATCGGCCGTCGCGGCGGGCTTCTCGGGCGGCGCCGCCGCCGCGGCGGCGCACGGGTTGGGAAAGACGCGTGCGGCGGTAGGAGCGTGATACGAAGGCGGCGCCGGCCCTGGCACCAACTGCGGAGCGGACCGTGGGTAGCGGCCGGGATTAAGGCTTTGCAGTTCGACCGCCTTTGCGGTCGGAGCCGGCTGGAGACTCTCGGCCGGGATGGGCTTGTAGACTTCCGGTGCGGTCGGTTGCTCGTCGGCGATGGCAGGCAACCCGGCCAGCAGACCGAGCA
Source organism: uncultured Planctomycetaceae bacterium (assembly GCA_964472545.1). Classification (GTDB taxonomy): domain Bacteria; phylum Planctomycetota; class Planctomycetia; order Pirellulales; family Thermoguttaceae; genus CAYYNP01. Next base: position 15,844 of record CAYYNP010000008.1, read on the forward strand.
GCGCGCAGACGATCGTGAATCCTCGCATGACTTCCTCCTTCGATTCCAAAGTCGTGTCGGTGGCGAGAGGAATCCTCGCCCGGGCGACCGTATACCACCACGGAGTCGAGGCGGCAATGCCAGTTTCTCGTAGGGCGCGTGAAACGCACCACCACACGTGCTTCCGGTGCGTCTCACGCACCCGACCCCCTACTTGTGGCGATACTCACGCAACTCCGTCAACACGCCGGCCATGTCGTCCGGCAATGGGGCCTCGATTTTCACGGCCTGCCCGCTGGCAGGATGCGTGAACTTCAGCCGCCTCGCGTGCAGGGCCTGACGTTCGAGCAACGCCAGTGCATCGTCGCGATCGCGGCGGATCTCGCCGCGGGTGACCTGGGCACGGCCGCCGTAGAGCCGGTCGCAGAGGACCGGACAGCCGATATGGGCCAGGTGGACGCGAAGTTGATGCGTACGGCCGGTCTTCGGCAACAGCCGCATCGCAGAGAAGCCGTCGAACCGTTCGAGCACTTCATAGAAGGTCTGGGCTGCCCGCGCGATCGAGGCGTTGCGGCGGATCGCCATCTTGTCGCGCTGGTGCGGATGCGGGCCGATCGGCTGGTCGATCACGTCGCGGTCGCGGTCCGGGCAGCGGACGACCAGGGCGAAATACTCCTTCTCGATCGTGCGATCGGCGAACTGGGCCGACAGCTTCGCGTGGGCCTGATCGTCGCGTGCGACCAGGATTACGCCGCTGGTATCGCGGTCGAGTCGGTGGACGATGCCGGGCCGCGTAGGGCCGCCGGTGGAACTGAGCCCGGGGCCAAAATGAAACTGCAAGGCGCCGGCCAGCGTGCCCGACCAGTGCCCCCGCGACGGATGGACGACCATCCCCGGCGGCTTGTTGATCGCCACCACCCGCTGGTCTTCGTAGAGCACCTCGAGCGGGATGTTCTCCGGCCGCGGGGCCTCACGGGGGATTTCGGGCAGAACGATACTGATGCGTTGGCCGGGCTTCAGCCGATAGGCCGGCTTGCCGCCGGAGTCGTCGACTTTCACCCCGCCGGCGGTGATCACGCGGCGCAGATGGACCCGGCTGTAGTCGGTGAAGTGGCGGGCCAGAAAGGCATCCAGGCGCTGCCCGGCCTCGGCCGGCTCGACGACCAACTCGACCGGCTCGTCAGAGAGTTGCTGGCGCGACATACTCGACCCGGAATTAGCCGCCGGTCGGCTTTTCCGGGGCGGGCAATGCAGGCCCCGGCGTCTCGGGTGCGGGGAATTCCGGCAACGTCGGCCCCGGCAACGTCGGCCCCGGCAACGTCGGCCCCGGCAAGTCCGGTGGCGTGGTGGCCGGCGGCGTCGTAGTAGGCGGCGTTGTGGATGGGGGCGTCGTGGGGGGCGTCGTCGTGGAAGGTGGAGTTGTGGGAGGTGGCGTAACGTCTCCGGGCGTGAAGCCGTCGTCGATCATCGGTTCGAACAGCGGTGGCTCGCCGGGAGGAGGCGTGGGGCCACCGGGCGCGAGCGGATCGCCGGAAGGACCGAACGTCTCGGTCGGACCGGGAGCGGCTTGCAGGTCGAACTTCGGATCGTATTCGGCAAGCTGCGCGTAGTTGTACCGCATCGACTTGGTGTTCAGCAGCCGGATCTGCTGCTCGGCCATCTTGGTGTACGCCCCGTTCGGCCACTCATCGACCACCTTTTCATACTGTTTCACGGCCGCGTCCAGTTCGCCCTGTGATTCCAACGCCCGGGCCAATCCAAACGTGGCCCGATTCATCAAAGACGATTGTCCGGTTTGCTCGAGCACTTTGGTGTACTGTTCGACGGCGGATCGCAGATGGTCCTTGGCGTCGGCCTTGTTGATGAACAGATCGCGGCATCCGGCGGCCAGATGGCGGTCGGCGGCAATGACCAGGGCCCAGTTGGCCATCTCGGTCCCCTTGTAAGCCTCGTTCTTGGCGAGTTCCTCGAACTCGACCGGGTCGGGGGTTCGTGCATCAAGGGCCTGGAAAAAGGCCGTCCATCCTGCTTCGTTGCGGTCGGCGGAGCGTTTGAACGACCAAGCGAAAATCACGCCCGCGCCGATCATCAGTAGGGCGGCGATGAGGATCGCGTTCTGATACGGCTTGACCTTCTGGCCCACGCCGACCATCCAGTCGGCCAATTCGTTCTTCTCCAGTTCGTGACGTCGCTCGCTCTTCATTTTCCGCGACCTTACTTCGCAGGGATAGGGAGCCGCTTCTGCCTGGATAGGCGGTGCTCCCTCGATCGAACCAAGCATTTAAGTATAGGGGCGTTGGGCGTTACCCGTCAAGGTCGCCGGGCGGTAAGCAATCGCCCGGCCCGTTCGTAGTGCCCCGATTCATCGGGGCCGCGCAGCGGAATCCCGTGAAAGACCGCATGAATGCGGTCACTACGAACGGCTCTTGACGTGTTTGGCGATTGCTTACGCCGGGCGCGCCCCTTCCCTCAGGCACGGCGGACGCTTACGATCCATGATCCCAGCACCGCACGCGGCCCCTTTGCAGACGGCACCCACGATGGAACTCAACCCGGCCCAACACGACGCCGTGCGGACGCTCTGTGGCCCGTTGCTGGTGCTGGCCGGCGCGGGGACCGGCAAGACCCGGGTGGTAACGTACCGCATTGCAGAACTAATGCGTACGGGAACCAAGCCCGATCGGATCCTCGCCGTTACGTTCACCAACAAGGCCGCCCGAGAGATGCAGCAGCGGGCATCCGACCGCTTGAAGAAGCGGGCAAAGGTCCGCCCGGAGATCTCCACCTTCCACTCGCTGTGTGTGCGGATCCTCCGCCGGCAGATCCACCATTTGGGCTATCCCAAGAAGTTCGCCATCTACGACCGCGGCGACCAGGAGAGCCTCGCCCGTGGGGCACTGAGGGAGATTCGCGTTAGCGACGCAGCGCTTCGGCCCGGCGACTTATTGAACTTCATCGGACGCTGGAAGACGGCCTCGATCCGCCCCGACAGCGCGGCCTCGGTGGCCCAGACCGACAAGGAACACGTCGCCGCGGCGGCCTATCGGCGTTATCAAAACACGTTGCGGGCAGCCGGGGCGGTCGATTTCGACGATCTGCTGCTGTGTACCGAGGAGCTCTTCCGCCGGTTTCCCGAGGTTCGCCTGGCCGAAGCGGCGAGGTTCGATCACCTGTTGGTCGACGAGTATCAGGACACCAACGGCAGCCAATATCGCATCGTCAAGGCGCTGGCGGGCGAACACCGCAACCTCTGTGTGGTGGGCGACGACGATCAGTCGATCTACGGCTGGCGCGGGGCCGAGGTCACGCACATCCTCCGCTTCAAGCAAGACTGGCCCGAGGCCAAGGTCGTGCGGCTGGAGACCAACTACCGCTCGACCCACGAGATCCTCGACTGGGCCAATCGGCTGATCGCCTTCAATCGGCTACGCCATCACAAGGTGCTGCGGGCGACCCTCGACGGCCCCAAGCCGCGAATCTTGCAGTTGCAGGACGAGACACTTGAGGCGGAGACCGTCGTGGGTGAGATTCGTACGCGCATCAAGGCCCACCGGCGGACGCCGCAGGACTTTGCGATCCTCTTTCGCACCAACGAACAGCCCCGGGCGTTCGAGGTAGAGCTGCGCCAGGCCAAGGTGCCCTACGTGCTGGTGGGCGGGACCTCGTTCTACGACCGCAAGGAGGTCCGCGACGTGCTGGCGTACCTGAAACTCGTGGTCAATCCCCGCGACGAGGTTTCCCTACTGCGGATCATCAATACGCCGCCGCGGGGCATCGGCCAGGCGACCGTTCGGCGGCTGATGGAAGCAGCGGTCGGCCGGGGAAAACCGGTGTGGGACGTGCTGCCGAAGGCCGACAAGCTCGGCGACGTGCCGCCGGCGGCCCTGCGCGGCATCGGCACGCTGCGGGCCACGATCGGCACGTTTCGCAAGCGGATGCGAACCCACTCGCCGGAAGATCTGATCACTGGCATTGTCCGCGAGATCCGCTACAAGGACGAGCTAGCCCGGCTGTATCCGAAGACCGACGAACTGGAAGCCCGCTGGGCCGCCGTGGAAGAGGTCGTCAACGCGGCCGGCATCTACGCCCGGCGTGCCGACCAGCCGACGCTGTCCGGTTTCCTGCAGGAGGGCGCGCTTGCCGGCCCGGACGATCGCGACGACAAAGAGACGCAACTCGACCGCAACGCGGTGGCGTTGATGACGCTGCACGCGGCCAAGGGTCTGGAGTTTCGCGAGGTCTACATGGTCGGCATGGAAGAAGGCCTGCTACCGCATCGCCGCTCAATTGCGGACGCCGACGCGGCAATCGACGAAGAGCGACGCCTGTGCTACGTGGGTATTACCCGGGCCCGATGGCGGCTGACGCTAACGCTCTCGCTTTCGCGTCGCAAGTGGGGCAAAGCCCGGCCCACGGTCCCCAGCCGTTTCCTCTACGAGATCACCGGCCAGGCCGACAATCCGAACTACGCGGCCGAGAAGCCTGGGCCAAAGCGGCGGAAGGCGACGCGGAAGAAGGCGGCGCGGCGCTGTCGGCGGTCGTAGTGGTCAGCGTTTCAGGTGCAACAGCCCCAAGAAGAACGTGGCCAACAGTTCCAAGAGCGTTCCTCGATGGGCCGTCGGCGGGCGTTCGGGCAGCGGCAGCGGGCGACCGTTGAAGCCCCGGTCGTTGCCGGCGAGCCGCTTGGCGTGCTCGGCCCTGGCAACGACCTGCTTCTCGTCGCGGTCCTTTTCGCCGGAGCGGACATACGAGAGGATGCGCGGCAACTCGTCGACGTCGAACCAGATTCCGTGGGCCATACAGACGTCGATGATCACGCCGCTATGCACGCCGTAATGGCGGCGGTGCATCCACTGGTCGCAGTCGACGCAACGGCGATAGCGCCAGCTCTCGGGCCATTCGGTCGACGGAGGCCGGTCGCACATCGACGTGAAGTAGGTGTCGAGTCCTGACGCCTCGAGGCTTGCCCGGCGAATCAACTGCTCGAAGGCCTCGTTCCCCAACCAGAACCCGGCGCACGTGGGACATTCCATCACGGCAACCTGGCCCACGTGCCGGCTGGTCAGCCGACGTGGTTCGCCGCACGCGGGGCAGATATGCGGTGTCTGGTCGCCCGCGACCGACTCCGGAACCAGGCCCGTGCCGCAGTGATGGCAATACTGTGCATCATCGCTCACCCGTGCCAAGCACCTAGGACAGACCGTGTTCAGGTCGCGCTCGTGGATGGTGAAGTCCGACTCGCAGAAGCCGCAGTCGTGGCGGTCGTCGTTGCGCGGCGCCCCGCAAGCAGAGCATTGTACCACGGCAGCGTCGCGCCCTTTGGGCTGCTTGACGGTCACCACGGTCCCACAATGGCAGCGGAAGCGGCTGCCGACCGGCTTATCGGTCGCATCGTATTGGCGGTGACAATGGGAACACTCTACGAGCAGACGCATGGCGGCCTCAATGACCGGACGGAAAAACCCCTCCTTCGATTCTAGCCGTGCGGCTTCGGCAACGTCAACCGAAAGCCACAACCACACCAAAACCGTGAACTATTCCGTGGCGGTCTGTTCTTTCGCGTTTTCGGCCGCAAATCCGCTCTGGCACCGCCGAGGACGTTTTGCTACACTCCGCCCGCTTTTCTGCCGAGATTGCGGCGCGTGTGGGCAGCACGTGGGCCAGTTGCTTTCTTCCTTTCAGGGAGTTCGTCGATGAACGGGAAATGTTCGGTATGGCTGTCGATTTGTTGCCTGGTGTTGGCGCTTTTTGCGGTGAATACGGCCGAGGCGTCCCCTCCATGGGGTGGGGTGCTCTCGCTCACTAGCGTAGATGCCGACCCCGATAAGTCGTACACGCTGACGAAGGCCAACGGGCCGTGGATGATTCTGGCGTGTACCTTCTCCGGCGACGGCGCCGAACAGCAGGCCCAGGAGTTGGTTCTCGAACTCCGCCAGCGTTACAAGCTCGAGGCCTACACGCACGAGCGACAGATGAAGTTCGGCGCCACCCACGGGCGCGGCCTCGATCCGACCGGGCGCCCGCTGATGATGCGGCATCGAATCGACCGCCTGCGCGAGATCGCCGTGATGGTGGGCAACTTCCGCGGCGTCGACGATCCTTCCGCGCAGAGGACCCTGCGGAAACTGAAGACCAGCCATCCGAAATGCCTGGAGATCAGCGAAGAACGGCAGACGTACCAATCGCTGGCCGCGCTGCGAGTCGCCCAGCGGGTCGTGCAGCGAGTGGCCGGCAGCGCCAAGAAAGACAAAGGGCCCATGGGCCACGCGTTCATCTCGCCCAACCCGTTGCTCGGCGATGAGTTGGCCGCCACCAGCGGTCTGGACCCGATGGTCGTCGAGATGAACCAGCACGTCGAACACAGCCTGCTCGACTGCCCAGGCAACTTCACCGTGCAGGTCGCCACGTTCACCGGAAGCGTGGTCATCGACCAACGTGAGATCCGAGAGATCGAGCAGGGCAAGGAACTCGAGAGCGGTTTGGCCGAAGCGGCCGTCAAGGCCCACCAGTTGACCGAGGCCCTGCGGCTGAAGGGCTGGGAGGCCTACGAGTTTCACGATCGCTACTCCAGCATCGTGACCATCGGCGGCTTCAGCTCGACCGGCACACCGCGGCCCGACGGCAAGATCGAAATCAACCCGGGCATCCACCGCATCATGACCACCTTCGGCGCCCGGCAGGCGGCGCTGCCCGGCCAACCGGCGGCCATGACGATGAAGTCGCTGATCGGCATCCCTTTCGACATTCAGCCGATACCGGTACACGTGCCGCGGCGGTCGCTCAGCCGGGAGATGGCGCGGAGCGTATTCTAAGCGGCCATCATGCCCACACTGAGAACAGGCGGGATGGCTGGGGCAGAGCACAGCGGTGCCCCAGATAGCCGGCGCTCATGTGCCAGTGTGAATCACCGGGGCACCGCTGCGCTCTGCCCCGGCCACCCGTAGATTCAATCGGCACGAGACACCAGATACCTGCCATGCTCGTACTAGGAACCGGGAATCGCAAGAAGGGGCTCGAGCTGGCCGCACTCTTTGGCCCGCTGGGGATCGACCTGCGTACGCTGGCCGACTTTCCCGAGGCGATCGACGTCGAGGAGACCGGCGACACCTTCGCCGCCAACGCCACGCTCAAGGCCGTCGAACAGGCACGGCACCTCGATCGCTGGGTGTTGGCCGAAGACAGCGGGCTGGTGGTCGACGCGCTGGACGGCGCTCCGGGCATCTACTCCGCACGCTATTCGGGGCCAGGGGCCAACGACGACTCGAACAACCGGCTGTTGCTCGAGAGGCTGTCCGGCGTGCCTCAGCAGAAGCGCACGGCCCATTACGTCTGCCATACGGTGCTTTGCGATCCGGCCGGGGAAATCTGCGCCGAAAGCGAAGCGACCTGCCGCGGCCGGATGCTCACCGCGCCGCGCGGCACGAACGGATTCGGCTACGACCCGCTGTTCGAATTGGTCGAATACCACCGCTCCTTCGGCGAGTTGGGCCCCCGCGTCAAGGCCTGTCTCAGCCATCGGGCTCGCGCCGCCCGTCTGCTCGTGCCCCAGTTGATGCTGTTGATCGACTCCGGCCGACTGGGCGGGTAGGGATCTCCCTCTTGCCGGGTGGCCCCGCCGCTTTTCCGCAGCCAGCGTTGCCATCTCTTTCGCATGGCCGGAAAAGCGTCGGGGTTGCGAAGCAACAAGAGTATTCAACCCACTTTGGCGCCTCTTGTGGCGGCGCCACCCGGGCACTCTTGCGAACATGTCTCGCTCGATGGCATCATCCGCCCCGCAAAAGTGACCGGGCCACCCACCGTCTTTCCGGCACCCAGTTGTACAGAAACCTATAGTGAGATAGATAAGAGCCCGCTGCCGTGTCCGAACAAGCGATGTCCGAAGAACAATCCCAAAACTCGACCGACCCCGACGGCCCGCCGGCGCCGATCCGCTGGCGATGCTGGCCGCTGGCGGAGAACCGCGTCCAGGGTACGCTGATGAGCGTTGCGCTGGTGGCGGCCGCGGTCTGGGTCTACGTGCTTACCGGGCAGATCTTCTCGGCCCTGCTGGCAATGGCCGCGTTGACCGCCGCGCTGTGGCGGTATTATCTCCCGGTCTTCTTCGCCCTGACGGAGAAGGGCGTGGATCAGTGGTGCCTCGGCCGAAGGCTGCGGGTTCCGTGGCAGGCCGTGACGCGTCACGAGGAGTGTCGCGACGGGGTGCTGTTGCTGCCCGACGCCAACGGCGCGCCGATCTCGGCCTTCCGCGGTCTCTACGTGCCTTTCGGCCCCCACCGCAAGGAAGTGCTGGCCCACATTGACTTCTACCTCGAGCGTTCCGACCGGTCGTCGCGGCTCGTCGCAGCAGCGACGGCGTCAACCAAATCGCGTGTGGCCGGCGACTAACGCGTTGTTGCGCTGCCATTCCTGGGGGTGGCTGGGGTCGAGATGCGAGGAACGAGCAACGAGCCCCCAGGTGAATCACTGGGGGTTCACCACTCGTTCCTCGTGGTTCAACCCCAGCCACCCGGCCGCGTGTGGCCGGCGACTAATAGCGAATCTCGAAGCCCGCCGTGAGTCCCTGCGCCCAGAAGTCGCTGCTACGGAAGGCGAATTCCGGTTCCGGGCCGGCCAACGGATCGATCGGCGGCATGTTTCGCGGGTCGATGTTCAGATCGATCTGTTCCGCCGCCCGAGACACGTTGGCCCAATAGAGAAGGTTGTAGCCGAGGTACGCCCGCAGGCCGCAGGTAACCTGATAGCCCAATTCCACGCCAAACTGCGGGATGATGACGAAACTGTCCTGGGCGAAGCGGCCAATGTTGTTTTCCAGGGCGAGCATGCCGCCGGAGTAGTCGGTCGACCCATCGGCAGGCAGAGTGATCGTGGTGGTGCCGTTGACGAACACGGTCTGGTGGTTGTTGCCCAGCGCCATCTTGGCCAGCAACTCCAGCGACCATCGATCCCGGCGGAATTGGGCCAACAGTCCCAACTCGCCGCCGTTGAACTCGTTGCGTGCACGGAATTCGTCGTGGATGTTGAACATCGTGCCGCGGACTTCCGCCGGGAGATCCATGTCGGTCAGCACGATGTCCTCGCGTACGGCCACGTGGTCGACCAGCCGGTGATAACGATAGCCGGCCAGCAGGTCCAGGCGGAACTGACGTCCGGTGCAGTAGTCGACACAGACCGCCTCGCCGCACGCCGAATCTCCCATCGCGCAGCCCGCTTGCCGCAGCATGAGATTACGCCGCATCCTCAAACCGGCCGACTCGTAAAACTCCGAGGCCGACGCGCTGACGCTTCCCACGGCAAGGCCCGGATAGGCGATCACCTGCGACGATTGGACGTCGTTGAACACGTCGTAGAACGGCCGGGCCAACACTGGCTCGCCGGGCGATAGCAGCGAGAAGCTGGTTGTGTCGCGGGTCGAGTCGAAGTAGTCGCCCTCGAAGCCGAAACTCTGGCAGGCGTCGATCCAATAGCCCATCGACGATCGGAAATTGGAGCGGCCCTCTCGGTTGACCCGTTCGCCGCCGAATAGAATCGACGTGTTCGCTTCGCCGATGACGCCCACCGGATCACCCACCGGGCTGGTGGTCACAAGCGGTGGCAGGCGATTGCCGTTGGTCCACAGCAGCAGATAGTCGCCTCGGAACCAAAACCGGCCCGGATCCATGCAGCAGATATCGTCGGTCGCCCCAACCACCCCACCTTCGCCGACGACGTATTCTCTGTATTTTTCTGCCCCGACGATATATTCTTCGGAGAAAATGACGTCGCCCGCATCGGTTTCGAGCAGATCGAGACAACCCCCTTCGACCGGTTCAGCCGTCTCGCCGGGTGGGGTCGCCAGCAATTCCGGCTCCCCAATGTCCGGCTCCCCAATGTCCGGCCCCCCAATGTCCGGCTCCCCAATGTCCGGCTCGTCGACCTCCTGGGCCAACAGCCCACCACCGCTGGCGGCAATCGCCGCGATCAAGAAAAGGCGGATAAACTGCTTCGTTAGCGTCTCGGCGGCCATGATCCGTCCTCGCTATGCGGTCTTGCCGGCACGGTGGTCTTGAGAAGATGCGCAGAGTTTGCGGATAATCCGGCCTATGAGGTATCGGTAGATCGTGCGGGCGTCATTAGAAGAATTGGTGCTTGCCGAAACAGTCGAGCACGGGCTAGAATACCGAGTTTGCCACCAGATCGTCATCCTGGCTTCCGCCGCCAATGCCCGCTTCCGATATCGTTGTTAAGGGCGCCCGAGAGCATAACCTCCGCGACGTCGACCTGCTGCTGCCGCGGAACCAGTTGATCTGCTTCACCGGCGTCAGTGGTTCCGGCAAGAGCTCCCTGGCTTTCGATACCCTGTATGCCGAGGGGCAGCGCCGCTACGTCGAGAGCCTCTCCAGCTTCGCCCGGCAGTATCTCGGGCAGATGCCCAAACCGGACGTCGACATGATCGCGGGCCTCAGTCCGGCGATCTCGATCTCCCAGAAATCGGGTGGACAGAGCCCCCGCTCTACTGTCGGGACGATTACCGAGATCTACGACTATCTGCGCGTGTTGTACGCTCGCGTTGGCAAGGGGCATTGCCCTCAGTGTCGGCGCCCGATTACCGCCCAAACCCGGGAGCAGATCCTCCAACGGTTCGCCGAACTGCCCACGGGGACACGTTTCTCCGTGTTGGCGCCGGTCGTCCGGGGGCAAAAGGGCGAATATCGCGATCTCTTCGAGGACTTGCTGAAGCAGGGCTTCGTGCGGGCACGCGTCGACGGCACGATCGTGCAGCTCAGCGACGACCTACGGCTCGATCGCCAGATGCGACACAATATCGAGGTGGTGGTCGATCGGCTGAAAGCGGGGCCGAAAATGCGGCCGCGACTGGCCGAGGCGGTCGAGTTGGCGCTGCGGGTGGGCGAGGGGAGTCTGATTGCGGCGTTGGAGGAAGGGGCAGCAGAGGCTACATCGGCGGCGGACTCGATCGGGGATGAAGAAGCAGAGGTCGATGGTGGCGGAACCTCACCCCGGCCTTCTCCCAGAGGGAGAGGGGGGCAGACTGGCGACATCCAACTTTCGGCCGACTACGCGTGTACGCATTGCCGCATCAGCTTCGAGCCGCCGAGTCCGCAGTTGTTCAGCTTCAACAGCCCCCAGGGCATGTGCGGCGAGTGTAGTGGCCTGGGCGAAATCTATAGCTTCGACCCGAAGCGGCTGATCCCCGATCCCGAGCGGTCGTTTCAACAGGGCTGCGTCGAGTTGCTCGGTTCGTGGCGCCAAATGGGGCGCTGGAAGCGGCACCTCTATCGCGGCGTGGCCGAGACCCTCGAACGCCAGCACGGCCTGGAACAGGGCACGATTCTGGAGACGGCTTGGGAGGAAGTCGATCCGGCGCTGCAAAACGCCATGCTCCACGGCACGGGCGACATGCACGTGACTTATACATGGCGGCGCGGGCCCTCCGGCTACAAGTGGGGCGGCAATTTCGAGGGGATCATCCCCAAGCTGCTCGCACAGTATCGCAACACCAAGAGCCGCCCGCAACGACGCCAGTTGGAAAAGTACATGCGGGTGATCGGCTGTGCCCGATGTCACGGCCAGCGGCTAAACCCCCAGGCTCGCGCGGTCACGCTCCCCACGGCGTCGCCGCAGTTTGCCGACCGACCGGAGCGTTCGTTGCCGGAGGTCTGCGCGTTGCCGGTTTCCGAGGCGGCGGAGTTCTTCGCCGAGCTTGAGCTCGACAAAACCGGCCTTGCGATCGCCGAAGAGGCACTGAAGGAGATCTGCGGGCGTCTGCAATTCCTGCGCAACGTGGGCTTGGAGTATCTCACCCTCGGCCGCACGGCTCCCACGTTGGCCGGCGGCGAGATGCAACGCATTCGGCTGGCCGGACAGATCGGCTGCGGGTTGGTGGGCGTGTTGTACATTCTCGACGAACCCTCGATCGGGCTTCACCCCCGCGACAACGATCGGCTGCTGGCGACCTTGGCCCGGCTGCGCGACCAAGGCAACACGGTCGTCGTGGTCGAGCACGACGAGGATACGATTCGGGCGGCCGACCACGTGGTCGATTTCGGCCCCGGTCCGGGCGTTCGCGGCGGCGAGGTGGTGGCCACCGGACCGGTCGAGGCGATCGCGGCCGACTCGCGGAGCGTCACCGGGGCGTATCTCTCCGGCCGGCAAGAGATCGAGATTCCCGCCAGTCGGCGCAAGCCAAACGAAAAGCACCTGGTCGTCCGCGGCGCGGCCCACAACAATCTCAAGCAGGTCGACGTCAAGATCCCGCTGGGCACGTTCGTCTGTGTGACGGGCGTTTCCGGTTCCGGCAAGAGTTCGTTGGTGGGCGACATCCTGGTCGAGGCCCTGCGGCGGGACCTCAACGCGGGGCTCGGCGAACCCGGCAAGCACGAGAAGATAGAGGGCCTCGAACATCTCGACAAGATGATCGCCATCGACCAGTCGCCCATCGGCCGCACGCCACGGAGCAACCCGGCCACGTACATCAAGGTCCTCGATGAGATTCGCCGGCTCTATGCCCAACTGCCCGAGGCGAAGGCCCGGGGCTATTTGCCGGGGCGATTCAGCTTCAACGTCAACGGCGGCCGTTGCGAGGCCTGCGACGGCAACGGCTCGAACCGTCTGGAGATGGACTTCCTGGCCGACGTTTGGGTCACGTGCCCGGTCTGCGAGGGCCACCGCTTCAATCGCGAGACGTTGCAGATCCGCTTCAAGGAGAAGTCGATCGCCGAAGTGCTGGAGATGGACATCCAGGAGGCGCTGGAGCATTTCACCAACATCCCCAAGATCGCAAACAAGTTGCAGACGCTGCACGACGTGGGGCTCGACTACATGAAGCTCGGCCAGCCGTCGCCCACCCTCTCCGGCGGCGAGGCGCAGCGGGTGAAGCTCGCCCGCGAACTCGTCAAGAAGAGCACGGGATCGACACTCTACCTGCTCGACGAGCCGACCACCGGCCTGCACTTCGCCGACATCAAGCTGCTGCTGAAGGTGCTGCACGACTTCGTCGAGGTGGGCAACACGGTGCTGGTCGTCGAACACAACCTCGAGGTGATCAAGACGGCCGATTGGATTATCGACCTCGGGCCGGAGGGCGGCGCCGACGGCGGGCGGATCGTGGCCGCGGGAACGCCGGAGAAGTTGGCGCGGGCGGGCAAGTCGCATACGGGCAAGGCGCTGCGGAGTGTGTTGAACGGGCATGCGAGTACGTCGGGCGACGTTGATGACAGCTCCCCCTCGCCCCGGCCCGCTCCCGGTGGGAGAGGGAGGAAGAGGGCAAAGCTGGCGAAGTCGATTAGCGTGCGCGGCGCGCGCGAGCATAACCTCAAGGGCGTCGACGTGGAGATCCCCCGCGACCAGTTGACGGTCTGTTGCGGACCGAGTGGCTCGGGGAAGAGTTCGCTGGCGATGGACACGATCTACGCCGAGGGCCAGCGTCGCTACGTCGAGAGTCTCAGCGCGTACGCCCGGCAGTTCGTCGGGCAGATGCAAAAGCCGAAGCTCGACCACATCGAAGGCCTCTCGCCGGCGATCGCCATCGAGCAGAAACACACCGGCAGTACGCCCCGCAGCACCACGGGCACGGTAACCGAGATCTACGACTACCTGCGGATCTTGATGTCGCGGCTCGGCGAGCCGTATTGCCCCGACTGCGATATCCCGATCGGCACGCAATCGGCCGACGAGGTGGTCGACAAGGTGATGGATCACCCCGACGGCACGCGGCTGTTTCTAATGGCCCCGCTGGAGGTTCGCGTCGGCGAGCGCTACGAAACGCTTTGGGAAGAGATGCGCACCGCCGGCTACGTGCGGATCCGCGTCAACGGCGTGGTCCATTCGATCGACGACGCGCCGAAGATCGACCGCCGCCGCAAGCACACGGTCGAGGCCGTGCTCGATCGCGTGACCGTCCGGCCGGCGTCACGTTCGCGGATTGCCGGCAGCGTGGAAAACGCCCTGGCGCTGGGCCGCGGCGTGCTGCACTTGGCCTATCCGGCCGACGGAATGCCCGACGCGCAGTGGCCGGTGAAGATCCACAGTCAGCACTTCGCCTGCGACGGCTGTGGACGGAGTTTCGAGCCGCTCTCGCCGCACAGTTTTTCGTTCAATAGCTCGCTGGGCTGGTGTCCGGCGTGCGAGGGGCTGGGCGTGCAAACCGGCACCAATCCGGCTGCGCTGCTCAGCGACCCGAAGCTCTCGCTGGCCGAGGGGGCCGTGGCGATGTGGCCCAACGCCGCCGCCGGCATTTTCCGCCGAATGCTCGACGGCCTCTCCCACGGCACCGGCATCCCGCTCGACGTGCCGTTCGACCAGCTTGCCGCCCGGCATCGCCGCCTGATCATGCACGGCACCGGCGACCAGTGGTTCGAAGCCACACTCCCGCTCCCTCCGGGAAAGGGCCGGGGTGAGGCCGCATCCAAGAAACCTCCCAAAAAGAAGTCTCGCGGCAAGAAGGCCGCGCCGCCGCAAGCCCCTTCCGCGCTCACCTTCCGCTTCCAATACAAGGGCCTCTACCCCGCCCTGGAAGAGGCCAGCCGCGTTTCGCCGGGCTTCCGCGGCAAGCTGGAGCACCTGGTCGACGAGGTCGATTGTTCGGTCTGCGGCGGGAGCCGGCTCCGCGACGACGCGTCTGCGATGCGGCTGCGGGGCCGAACAATCGATGAACTCGGCCGGATGCCGCTGGGGCGGTTGCTGCCGTGGTTTCGGCAGTGGAGGCCCGACACGGCTCAGCGGAAGGTGGCCGGTGAAATCGTGCGCGAGATTCGCAACCGCCTGCGGTTCCTAGTCGACGTGGGGCTCGATTACCTTTCGCTGGCTCGCCCGGCCCCCACGCTCTCCGGCGGGGAAATGCAGCGGATTCGCTTGGCGGCCCAGGTCGGCAGCGGGTTGTGCGGCGTGCTCTATGTACTCGACGAACCGACGATCGGCCTGCATCCCCGCGACAACCGCCGGCTGTTGGATGCCCTGCAAAAGCTCCGCGACCTAGGCAACACGCTCTTGGTGGTCGAGCACGATCGCGAGGTGGTCCAAAGCGCCGATCGCTTGCTCGACTTTGGCCCCGCCGCCGGCCGCAACGGAGGGCAGATCGTCGCTCGGGGCACGCCCGAGCAAGTCGGCAAACGCCGCGCGTCGGTCACCGGGCCGTATCTGGTCGGCAAGAAGGCGATCGCCGTGCCGACGAATCGGCGGATGCCCTCCCTCTCCCTCCGGGAGAGGGCCGGGGTGAGGGGGGCCGAGGATGAAACGCCGTCATCGCCGACGAGGTCCAAACGAGGGAAATCGACGCAATCAAAGAAGAAGGCCGTCAAGAAGAAGGCGGCGGCTAGCATCGCGCGACGTGGCAAGCGTAAGGGAAGCGGTGAGGATGGTGAGTTTTCGCCGGCACCCCCTCACCCTAGCCCTCTCCCGGAGGGAGAGGGAGTGGTCGCCGCGCCCGGCGGTTGGCTGGAAGTCGTCGGTGCCCGGCACAACAATCTCAAGAACCTCAACGCCCGCTTTCCGCTGGGCACCTTTACCGTCGTCACCGGCACCAGCGGCAGCGGCAAGAGTTCGTTGGTCGAAGACGTGCTCTGCAACGCGCTGGCCCGCACGTTGCACCGCGCCAAGGCGATCCCGGGCGTCCACGACGAGATCCGTGGGCTGGAGCAGGTCAACAAGGTGATCCGCGTCGATCAAAACCCGCTGGGGCAAACGCCGACCTCGAACCCGGCCACGTTTACCGGCGTGTTCGAGTTGATCCGCTCGCTCTTCGCCCAACTGCCCGAGGCCAAACTCCGCGGCTATACGGCTCGCCGGTTCAGCTTCAACGTTGCCGGCGGACGGTGCGAGAAATGCGAGGGCAACGGGCAACTGCAAATCGAAATGCACTTCCTGCCCGATGTCTGGGTCGAGTGCGATACCTGCCGCGGCCACCGCTACAATCCCGAAACGCTGGCCGTGCGATACCACGGCCGCTCGATCGCCGACGTGCTCGACATGCCCTGTGGCGACGCGGTAAAGCTCTTCGAGAAGATTCCTAAGATCCGCCGCATCCTGCAAACGCTCTGCGACGTGGGGTTGGAGTATCTTACGCTCGGCCAACCCGCGCCCACGCTTTCCGGCGGCGAGGCCCAGCGTGTGAAACTGGCCGCCGAGCTCTCCCGGCCCGATACGGGCAAGACGCTCTATCTGCTCGACGAGCCGACCACCGGGCTGCACTTCGACGACTTGGCCAAGCTGCTCGACGTGCTGAACCGTTTGGTCGACCTGGGCAACACGGTGGTGGTGATCGAACACAACCTCGACGTGATCAAGACGGCCGACTGGATCGTCGACATGGGGCCCGAAGCCGGCGACGAAGGCGGGTACGTGGTCGCCGCCGGCACGCCGGAAGACGTCGTTGCCCATTCCCGCGCGTGGAAGCGGGCGAATACGAAGCGGCGGACGACGAAAAAGCCGAAAGCGAAAACGGCGAAGCGGAAGCGGGCGGAGGCCGAGCCGCCTGCTCCGCTGATGCGATCCCATACCGGCGAAGTCCTCAAGGCGGTGTTGGCGGCCGGGCCGAAAGCCAAGCGGAAGCTATACGACTTTGCCGCCGAACAGGCCGAGAGCGAAGACGACCTGGAGATTACTCAAGTCGGCCGGGAAGCCAAAATGCCTTGGCAGATCGACGGCCGGCATTGGCACACGGTCGACCGCGTCGGCCGCACAGGCAACCCCTGCCGCTGGGACGGCCGCGTGCTGGGCGAGGTGATCGACCGCATCCAGGAACACGGCGAACTGTTCAGCGAGACCGATTTGAACAACCGCACGATCGTCGAAATCCGCGCGGCCAAGAAGTCCGACGGCTGGTTCTTCCACGCCATCACCGGCGAAGAGTGGCTGCTGAAGCTGAAGTTTCGCACCGCCAAGAACACCTTCCGCCGCGACGAACTCGTCCGCCGGCTCGACCTGAAGCCGCTCAATGAAATGCCCGACCTACCGCTGTACGGAACCGAGCAGCGGGTGAAATGCCGTAATCTCCGCGGCCCGTGGCAGGAGGTCGAGTTGCGGATTCACAGCTACAATGAGATCGACAACGAAGGCTTCCGCAAGTTCATCAACGAGGCAATCGCCGGCTTCGGCACGTTCACCGAGCGGGTTCGGGCGAAGTCCGACATCTTGCAGCCCTGGAAGCAACTCGGCCGGAAATGGCATTTCGCCCGCAAGGGGTTTGCCCTGGGCAAGAAGGCCCAATGGAGAGTCGACGTGCTGGAGGAACTTTGCGAACTGCTGGCCGAGACGGCCCCCAAGGCCCAGGTGCTCTGGAACAACAAGCAGGTGGTGCCGCACTACGTGCCGGAGCAGAAGGAGCCGTGGGCGTCGGTGCAGACCAAGAAGCTCGACGCGGTCTACCTCCACCTGACCGGTCCCAAAGGCCGTTTTGCCCAGGGCCAGATCACCAAGCTCGGCCACGAGCCGTTGGTCGACGGCCAGTATCCCCAATGCGACGTGATCCGCCTGAAGTTCCGCTCGCCCGAAGACCTCGCCCGCGGCAATTTGGCCGCCTTCCTCAAGAAACACCTGGCCGAACTCGGGAAGCAAGAGTAAACCCGCACCCTCCCAAATCACCAATCATGAACCGCAACTCATAGATCCGATCGCCCATGTCCTCTTCCCTGCTGCCGCAACGCTTTCTGTTCCGCTTCGCGATGCCGTGCCGGTATCGCGATCCGCTCTGGTCGGCCGACGGAGCCGCGTTGGATGAGCATTGTCGGCTGGTCCCACTCGCTGAGTTGGAGAGCCGCGCGTCGCCGGCGGAGGTCTGCGCGGCGTGGAGCGAGGCCGGGCTGGCATTTTCGGTCGAAGTACAAGGCAAACAGCAGTCGCCCTGGTGTCGGGCCGGCCGGCCCGAAGACAGCGACGGGCTGCACCTGTTTATCGACACCCGCGACGTCCACACGATCCACCGCGCGGGGCGCTTTTGCCACCACTTCGTCTTCCTGCCCTTCGGTGACGGCAGCCGGCTGCAGCGTCCCGTGGCCCAATGGCTGAGCATCCATCGCGCCCGCGAGCATCCCCGGCCGGTCAAGCCCGAGCAGTTGAAGGTCCGCAGCCAGCGCCGCGAGGACGGCTATCGGCTCGAGGCGTTCATCCCGGCCGAGGCCCTGACCGGGTTCGATCCTTCCGAACACCCCCGGCTCGGTTTCAACTACGCGCTGGTCGATCGCGAACTCGGCGAACAGACCCTTGCGGTTGGCAGCCCGATGCCGTATCAGGAGGACCCCAGTCTTTGGGCGACGCTGGAACTTGACAAACCGTCCGGCGATCGGGCATAAAGCCGCGACCGGTGGTCGCGCCCGGGCACGCATTGAGTGCCGCGACACGTCGGCTTGGAGCGGGCGGCTGGGGACTGGGGGCGGGGCACGGGCATTTGCATCGGGAACTGTGGGCGCGACCACCGGTCGCGGCTTTGTGCCGATGAAAACGCTACGGCTCGCGGATCATCGCCAGCCGCTGCCCTACTTCTACGGCCTCGTCCTCGTCCACGAGTGCCTCGGCCAACACGCCGTCGGCAGGTGCCGGCAGGTCAACGGTGGTCGCGCCGGCAAGAATCTCGACGATCGGATCGCCCTGCTGCACGCGGCTGCCGGGCTCGACGAGCCAGAGACTCACCCGCAGCGGTTGATCGTCGAGGCCGAGGTCGGGCAGGGTGAGGGCGAGCATGGCGAGTGGGCAGTATGCAGTAGACAGTAGGCGGCGTGGGATTAGTGGGGGAGCATTTCGCGGGCGTGGAAGCTGGAGCGGACGAAGGGGCCGGCGGCGACCTGCGGGAAACCGAGACGGCGGGCGGCGCGGCCGAGACGGTCGAATTCCTCCGGCGTCACGTAGCGGACGACGGGCATCTGCTTCGGCGACGGCTGGAGGTATTGCCCCAGAGTCAACAGCCGGCAGCCGGCGTCGAACAGGTCGGCCAGCGTGTCGAAGACCTCTTCGATCGTTTCACCCAACCCAAGCATCATCCCGGTCTTCAACCGAATGGCCGGGCTCCGACGACGGATGCGTCGGAACATGTCGAGTGTCCAGCGGTAATTGGCCTTCGGGCCGCGCACGGCCGCGTAGAGCCGCGGGACGGTTTCCGTGTTGTGGTTGTAGACGTCCGGGGCCGCCTCGATCAGCTTATCGACCGACGTCGGATTGCCGCCGAAATCCGACGGCAGCACCTCGATCGTTGCCTCCGTTGCCCGGCGGATCGCTTCTACCGTTCGACAGAAATGCTCCGCACCGCCGTCCGGCAGATCGTCGCGGGCGACGCAGGTCACCACCACGTGCTGAAGCCCCAACCGCTTGGCCGCCTCGGCCACCCGACGCGGCTCGTCCACATCGACCGGCTTCGGCTTGCCCGTCTGCACGCCGCAAAAACGACACGCCCGGGTACACACCTCGCCGAGGATCATGAACGTGGCCGTCTTTTGCGAGTAGCACTCCATGCGGTTCGGGCAATGCGCATGGTCGCAGACGGTCTGCAAGTGCAGATCATCCACCAACCGCGCCGTGGCGGCCAGCGCGTTGCCCTTGGGCACGTTGCGCTTCAGCCAGCGGGGCAGGGAGCGGGGATTCTGGATTTGTGATTTCGGATCGGTAATTTGGGGTTTCCGATTGCGTTCGACGTCTTAGCCCTATAGTGAGTTTTCAGCACGACCCGGCCGGCGGACGAGCATCGGATGCCCCGTGTGCAGGTGATATCGCTCGCATCCGAACGCCGCCGCAAGATGCCCCACCAGCGTCGCCCGCACGGTGGTCATCTTGACCGGGCCACGGCGTTCGGCCATCAGCGAACTCATCCGCTTGGGGCCCTCGGTGTTGATCTCGGCCAGCCGCAACAGGCCCAACGGCGGGCAGACGTTGAGATAGGCCCCGTAGTACGTTACCCAGTGGCGAACGGCCGTGCCCACGGCCGCCAGCCGTCCGGTGCGGCCGAAGATGTCCCAACTGCCGGCGGTCGCCCGGGCGGGGACGTTCAGATCCGTGAGCGTTTCGAGGATACCCGCCCGCAGGCGTTCGAGGTATTCGCCGACCGAAAAACCGTGCCACGCAAGCGGCACGATCGGATAGACGGCCAGTTGGCCCGGGCAGTGGACCAGGCATCCGCCGCCACGGTTGACCCAGCGGACGTCGATCTGGCGGCTGCGGACCATCCGGCTCTCGCTGGCGACCTGTTCCGGCGATCCGCCCCGGCCGACGGTGATCACCGCTTCGTGCTCGCAGAGCAACAGCGCGATCTGCCCGTCGCCCCGCTGGGCCAACTGGCGGACAAGCCGCTGCTGCAACTGCAAGCAACGCTCGAAACCGATCCGGCCGAGGAAATACGTCTGGACCGACGGCGACTGCTGTGCGGAATCTGGGACCACGGATGACATGGCAGAGGTTGAGCTAGACGGACAAAGCGGGTAAAAGAGAGATTATCCTCCGAAGGCCGGCCCGGCGGAAGGCCATTTCCCAACGAGCCGGCGATGCCTCAGACCGGCAATGTCTCAGAGAGGACCCCCGCCACGTCCAAGAAGCAGAAAAAGAAGAAGGGCTCCGCCAAGGAGAACCCGAACGAACGCGTGATCGCCGAGAATCGCAAGGCCCGGCACAACTACATGGTGTTTGACACCCTGGAGTGTGGCATCGTGCTGGTCGGCAGCGAGGTGAAGAGTCTGCGCAACGGCAAGGTCTCGCTGGCCGAGGCCTACGGGCGGATCCGCAACGGCGAGGTCTGGCTGGTCGGCTGCGATATTGCGGAGTACGCCGAGGCCAACCGCTTCAACCACGAGCCGCGCCGCCGCCGCAAGCTGCTGATGCACCGCCGCGAAATCAAGCGGTTCGCCAGCAAGGCGTTTGAAAAGGGCCTCACGCTGGTGCCGCTGCGGATGTACTTCAAGAGCGGCCGGGCCAAGGTGCTGATGGCGATCTGCCGCGGCCGTCAGTCGCACGACAAACGCGAAGCAATGAAGAAGGCCGAAGCCAAACGCGAGATGCAGCGGCAGATCTTCCGGTGAAAGGCCGGCTCCGTGATTGGGTGACTGGCTCCGCGATTGGGTGGCTGGGGCAAAGCGCAGCGGTGCCCCAGTGATTCACGGGCTGCGAGAGGGCCGACGACCTGGGGCACCGCTGCGCCATGCCCCAGCCACCCGGCATCGCTTCGGTAGACGCGTTACCGGCCGCCCCACGGCGTACGTCCGTCGCCAAATCTGCGGGTCGAGGGAGCCCGCTCCGGTCGCCTTTCGGGGTCCGACGGCGGCGATCGCTGGCCGTCCGGCGGACGGCGCTCGGTCTGATCGGGTCCATTGGACGGACCGTCGCTTGGTGAGTTCTCACTGGCTGCCGCTGCCGCGGCGGCCTCGGCCTCGGCCTTGGCGGCTTCGACGTCGGCCACCGATCTGGCCAACAGCGCCCAGCCGTGTAGCGAACCGGGCCGCTCGCTCCGCCAGCCGCCGATCACCAGGATCCACGTGCCCCGGATTCTGCGGTCGTAGAAGCTGCTCAGGCTCGGCTGCTTCTTCTCGACCGACTCCGGTTGGTATCGTCCGGCAAACGGCGGCCGGCCGCGCGTGATTGGCGTCTCGGCCTCGTCGTCGAGGATCGTGTTGTTGAAGTGATCGTCATGGTCGCCAACGCCCGTGAACAACTCGATCCGCTGTCCGCTGGGCCCGACCAAGTATGCGTCGAGCCAGCTAACGTGCGAATGCGTGACCGAAATCCGCACGTCGAGGTCCCCGACCATCATCTCGTCGTTGACGGTGATCTGCGAACTGATCGTCCCCCGGGCGGGGATGACCTTGAACTGGCGGCTCTCGAAGGCAACTTGTCCGGGCGGCGGGGGCTCTTCACCGAGACACTCGTCGGGCATCAGCACGCCGTCTTGGTTCTGATCGTACAGGGCGAACTCCTGGGCCTTCTCGTCCGTCCACTCGTCGGTGAATTCCGACATCGCCACCTGCCCGTCGCCGTTGAGATCGCGCTCGTTGAACCAAAGCGGCAACCCGTGCGGCAGCCGGACCTTGGTGCGGTCCGTCCGCTCGCGAACCCAGAGATAGAGTTCGCGGCGGTCGACGACGTCGCCGGTGGGATTGGCGTCGCCCATGTTCTCGCTGGCCGCCATCTTCCGCCATTCCACGCGGTCGATATCGCCGTCGCGGTTGGCGTCGTAGCGCTGCATCAAGTTGCCCACCAACTCCCACGTACCGCGATCGCCCCACTGCTCGCGGCGTTTGCGCTCTTCCGCCTCGTGACGCTGCCGGGCTTCCTCCTGCTCGCGGCGGTGGGCGGCCTCCGCGTTGCGCCGACGCTCCTCCTCAC
This sequence comes from uncultured Planctomycetaceae bacterium, assembly GCA_964472545.1. Classification (GTDB taxonomy): domain Bacteria; phylum Planctomycetota; class Planctomycetia; order Pirellulales; family Thermoguttaceae; genus CAYYNP01. The sequence goes on from CAYYNP010000008.1 coordinate 38,110, forward strand.
GCTTTTGCCACTCCGCCCGCTTGCGTTGCTCTTCGGCCCAACGTTGCTCGGGCGTCTGGTGCCCACGATCGGCCGCCGTCTCGCGACGCGTGGCGTAACGCAAGGCCATTTCCTGCTTGCTGAGCCGTTTGTCGCCGTTCTTGTCGTAGTCCAACGGGTTGCCGTACCACCGCTCGCGTTCGAGTTCGCGGCCGTCGAGAAACCCGTCACGGTTGCGGTCGTGTTCACGAAATCGCTCTGCGGCCTGTTTCAGATCGGCTTCGTTGATCTTGATCCGCACACCGGTGTCGTTCTCGTCGCCGAAGCCGGGGATCGGATCGTCGCCGGTCGGACCGAAACCCGGCACGCCTTCGTCGTCGCCCGCGCCGGAGCCCTCGGAAAACGCCGCGCTCGAAAAGTTCGGATACGGCCCACCGCGCGCACGGTGATACGCGTAGACGGCGTCGCCCAAGGCCGACAGAGAAAGTGGCTTCGCCGGATCGAGCCGAGCCAGCGAGGCGTAATGCTCGATGTACGGCCGGGCTTGTTCCGAAATCTCCTGGGCATCGAGTTGCCCGTCCTGATTCGCGTCCATCCCCCACAACGCGTCGATCACCGTCTCTGCCCGAGGATCGCGCACGGGCTCACCGGCGGGGGCGAATTGCAGCCACGCGAACGCCAACACCACCGGCAGACCGCAAATCCACGTCCGGCAACGGCGCGGTTGGCATGGCATGGCAGCCCTTTCCGGTTGTCGAGGCGGGATGACGCTAGGGGCGGGAAACGACGCGAGGTCTACATTCAGTGATAAATGGTCGCGGTGGGAAAGTCAACCTCGGTGGTGCGATCGCGCGTGGGAACAGATGCCCAAGTCGTTTGGAGGCGGGCCACCATCGGCCGCTCTACGTTCTCCGGTCTCTCTCTCCGAATCGGGTGCGGGTATCGCTTGACACGAACGCCGGTAAGCACGCGAGCACCGCGACGGCTCACAAACTGGCCACAGAAGGCGATTTCGGTGCCAAATGGGCCCGCGCCCCTGCCTTGCGGGCGTACAGGCACCACCCTTTGTGGTTAATCTCTCGCGGCGGAGCGCTGGGCATTGGGTCGAAGTCAAGGAAGGCGCGCGCTTTTCGCACATCTACCCGCGCATCGAATCTAGGGCAGCCTTTCAAGTGTGTTGTCGGCCACCTGGCGGATAGAGACACACAGCTTGCGAAACTCGGCACAATCGCGATACCAGGCATCGCTGGGCGATTGGCGAATAACTCGATGGTATTTCCCGCCTTGCACCACCTCCAAGATCCAGCTTTCCCAGTCCAGGATTCGCCACCTCCCAACCATGCCGTTGTCATAGACAACTTCTTGTGCCTCTTCAGTCGGAAGGTCCCAAAACCCGGACTGCCCTACCTGATCTCGGAGCGTGTTCCATGCAAACTCGTCAATAGTTTCCTCGGAAATCGTATCGAGTTCTCCCGGGTCGTACCCGCCTTTGCCGGAGAGGCGTTTGCGGACGAGGATCACCTCGGTGCCCAAGTCCTGGATACGAATCACGATGGGATTGTCGAACGTGGGAACATAGAGGAAGCGGACGGTATCAGCCGGCGGATTCCCCGGATCTTCGTTCAGCACCGGTTCTTGCATGGCGCCGAGAATCATCGAACGCCAAGCACTCACGTCGGGAGGTGGTGTTGAGTTCGCCTCGGGCGCGCTGGGCGGCGGGCTCGACTGTGCCAGCGGCGTAGACGTGCGGTTGTCTGGTGGCGCCTCCGCGACGGGGCGTGTCTTGCCTGGGGCGCTGCAGCCTGCCAGGACGCTCACCGCAAGTACGAACAGACTTCTGCCAAGACTCACCATCTCGCTGTACCTCGTACCGCGTGTTGACCACGGGCACATTCGTTGCAGAAGGCGAGCACTATTCCAGGGGCGGCCGACAGAACCACCTATGCGGGTCACAATGATCGTAACACCCCACGCTGGCGGTAAGCCCAGCCCGTTCGGTTTTGCCCCAGATCCCATTCCGCCCGGAGTCCTTCTCCTGGCCCGTTTGTGCTTTGGTAGGCGGCCGTGATGACAACACAGACAGAACGCCCTCGGCCGCCGCGCGGAAGCGTCAGTTATCAAGATCGGGCTGAAGCGGACGCTGCGACTCGTGAGCGTAGTAGCGTGCGATGGCCAGCATCTCGTCGTACGTCAACGAAGACCTTCCGTCCATGTGGGACTGCACGATACTCGGCCACGCGGCGGCGGGGAACTCGCGTGGCCGGTAGAAGCGGTGGCACCCGACGCACCCGGTGGCGGCGAGCGCCTGTCCGCGCCGGAGTTCTTCGGGATCGATCGGTTCGTCGAAAGCCACCGGCAGCATGCCCGATTCGGTGCCGCCGCGGGTCAACCGCGAGGCCGCAACCATGTACTTGGTCATGTCTCCGATCTGCCGCTTCGTCAGCACGGACTTGCTGCCCATATCCTGCATCAGGCTCGGCCACGCCGAGGCCGGGTACTCGTGCGGCCAGAAGAACCGGTGACACTCCGTACACTCGGTGACCACCAGCGCGCGCCCTCGTTGCACGGCACAATAGTCGTCGCCCTGCACGGCCCCCAGCCCGACAACGTCTTCTGCCGTGGGCAACACCGTGCAATGGTTGGCACAGCCCAGACCGATCGCCACGATCAGGCCGAGTCCCAACGCGGCGAAAACGGCACAGTATAGCCCGTAGGTTCGCTTAGACACGATCGCTCTCCCAATTAGAACTGCCAGCCGAAGCCGAGGTTGACCCGATTTGCGAGATGGTTGGCCGTGGCGTCGTTCGGAATCTGGTAATCGAACTTGACCGCAAAGGTGGGTACGGGCAGGAAGGTGATCCCGAAGGTCCACTCGTCGCGGTTGCCCGCCCCGTTTTCGGCCACGCCCGCCGGCATGCGATACTGGGTGTTGAAGTCGTCGTAGCGAACGAACACCACGGCATCCGCGCGCTGCATCCGGTCGTATCGCCAACACTCCGGCCAGACGTGGACGGCGGCTTCAAGGTACCAGCCGAAGATCTCCGAGGCGGTCCCGTTGCCGATCTCCGCTGCGCCGTTGATATTCTCGAAGGCCAAGGCGCCGCGCAGGTCGAAGCACGCACCGGTATACTCCAAGTCGGCCGATACGACGGCAATATCGCCGTCGATCCCCGGGTCGCTGCCCTTGTTGCCGTTGTCCAGTCCGCCGAGGAAGGTCGAGACGCCCGTCCGCAAAGTTCGCGTGCCGGAAACCGGGTGGATCGCGAATGGGAAGAGGTCCAGACGCCCGGTAAACGCCATCTCGTTGAGGCTCGTTCTCTCCTTGATCCGTCCGCTGCGAATGCCGTTGGTGGCGCTGAACTGCGACCCGTCGAGGCTCGTGACCAGGTAGGCCTCGTATTTCAGCCCGGGGCAGGCCCATCCCACCACGCCGATGCCGTCCGCCGACCAGGTGCTGGGGATGACATACTTCGCGAACGACGGCCGCTCGACGCCGTTGAACGTCGGCGGCTCGTGCTTCTGGTTGATGATGCCCAAAGGCACCAGCACGCGGCCCGCACGTACGTGCAGACACTCCGAGTGGACGTATTCGACGTAGGCCTGCTCGAACCCGATTTCGCCGCCGCTGCTTTTCGATACGAAAGCGTGCTCGATTTCGAGTTCCGAATTGAACACCAGCCAATCGGTGAACTCGTAGCCCAGGAAGATCACTTGGCGGTGCAGGTCGAACATGTCGCCGTTGGGTGCTTCGTCGGAGTTGACGTGCATCTCGCCGTAGCCACCGAGCGAAAGCCGCTGATACCATTGCCGCGAATGCCCGTATGCCGTCGAATAGTCGGCAAGCGGCTGAGAGTGCCGCGGCACCGCCGACGTCTCGTACGCCGCAGCCTCGACTTCCGTGTAATCGGTTTCGGCCGCCAGACCCGGCCCGCTGCAAACGGCCAGAACCACGGCAATCGCGACCAGTGCTGGCTGCTTGGGTATCTCCCCTCTTCCGCCTAGTTGGCTCATGAAAAGCATTCCTTTGCTTTCTAGCCCGCGGCCGTTCTTCACACGGCAACAGACGGGCGTCTCCGGCGCGGGCATCCTTGGGGACGGTCCGTAGTGGTTCGGTGTCCCCCCAAGCGGCAGGATTCATACCATCAGAATAATCGGCAGACTCGGCGCATATCTCCAGAGCGAGTTGTCATAAACGTGGGGGGGATGGCGCGCGGTCCGATTGTCATTTCGGCTCGATTAGATGGGCAAGCTGATCTGCTGGCAGCTCGGTGAGAGAGTGGGGCAGGCACGGAACATTGCTAGGTGGCAACTGCGTCTTGCGTGCGCTTTTCGGATGTTCGGCACAGGCGGACCCCACGCCAGAAACAGATCAACGCACACCTCTTTTCTCTCCCCTCATTGGTATGGCTCATGTCCGTTCGATCTTGCCCCAGAACCCATTCCGTGTTAAATCCTTCCCCTGGCCCGGTCTATGCTTTGGTAGGAGGCCGCGATGACAATACAGACAGAACCTGCCCGCCGAGGTGGCGGAGCGGAGGCGGCGGCGATTGCGCCGGGCCAGATCGAACCGCTGGAACAAGAGAAACCGGTGGCCATGGGTGATCCAGTCCATACGCCGGATGCCGGGAATCGACCGATGTCGCGAGAACCATATCCGACGAAACTCTCCGGCTGGGGACGCTGCCCGGTTGTGGATGCGCGGGAGGTCACGTCGGAAAACCTGCGACAAGCCACCGAAGAGGCAAACCTCAGCCGTGGCCTGGGCCGCTCGTACGGCGACAGCTCGTTACCGGCGCGTGAGCGCGATCTGGTCGCCAACACCCGGCTGGCCGATCGTGTCTTGGAATTCGATCCCAACTCAGGCGTGCTTCGGGCGGAAGCGGGGCTCTCGCTGTTGGAATTGAATCGGCTCTTCCTGCGGCGGGGGTGGTTTACGCCCGTCTCGCCGGGCACGCAATTTGTGACCCTCGGCGGGATGGTCGCGTCCGACGTACACGGCAAGAACCACCACGTCGACGGCTGCTTTGGCGAGCACGTCCAGAGCCTCACCTTGCGCGTGGCCGACGGGCGGATCATCGAATGTAGCGAAGAGAACGAGCCGGAACTGTTCCACGCAACGATCGGCGGCATGGGACTGACCGGCCACATCCTCGAAGTCGAATTCGCCATGCGCCGGATTCCCTCGCCGTGGATCTACGGGGCGAGCGAGCGGATCGCGAACCTCGACGCCATGGTGGCCGGGCTGAAAGAGGCGGCCGCCGAGTGGCCGATGACCGTCGGCTGGGTCGATTGCCTGGCGCGCGGCAAGCGGTTGGGGCGCGGCATCTTGATGAAGGGCCGCTGGGCCACTCCGGACGAAGCCCCGGCGCGTCCGCCGAAGCTCAAGGGCCGGGTGCGCATCCCCTTCGAGTTTCCCCGCCTTGCGCTCTGCCGGCCGAGCATGAAGGCCTTCAACCTGCTCTACTACTACAAACACTTCCGGCGGACCCGCGAAGGCATCGAACATCCCGAGTCGTTCTTCTATCCGCTGGACGCGGCGGACGACTGGAATTTGATCTACGGCCGCCGCGGTTTCACGCAGTATCAATGCGTGTTGCCGCACGCGGAGGACAACGGCCCGGCGCGACGGTTTCTCGAACGGTTCGTTTCGGCCGGTGGTATGGGCTTCCTCTGCGTCATCAAGGACTGCGGCCCGGAAGGCAAGGGCATGATCTCGTTCCCCCGGCCGGGGATTTCGATCGCCATGGATTTCCCGGTCCATCCGAAGAAAACGCAGCCGCTGGTCGATCAACTCAACGAGTTGGTGCTGGCCGAAGGCGGCCGGATCTACCTGACCAAAGACGCCTTTACCCGGCCCGAGCACTTTCAAGCGATGGAGCCGCGGCTGGAGGCGTTCAACGCCGTGCGGCGGAAATGGGACCCGCAGGGCAAACTCCGCAGTGCCCAATCGGTTCGCCTGTTGGGAGACGCCATGCCGCAAGAGACGCCGCCGGGAGATACGCCATGAACGCCGTACTACTGGGGGCCACGAAAGGGATGGGCCGAGCGCTGGCCAGGCTGCTGGCACGGCGGGGCGATCGGCTGTTCCTGCTGGAACACGAGCCGGAAGAAATGGAGCGGACCGCCCGAGACTTGGAGATCCGCGGGGCCGAGGCGCCTGTGAAGTGGGCCGCCTGCGACCTGCTCAAACCCGAGACCTTCACGCCCGCTCTCGACGCGGCCCAAACGGAACTCGGCGGCTTTAATGCGGTGATCGTAACCGCCGGGTTGTTCGGCACGCAAGAACAACTCGAAGCGGAACCCGAGTTCGCCGCCCGGGTGTTGGCGGCCGATTTCACCAACACGGTGGTCTTCTGCGAGGACGCCCGGCGTCGCTTGTTGGCGGCCGGCGGGGGAACGCTTTGCGTGTTCAGTTCCGTGGCCGGCGAACGCGGCCGCAAGCCGGTGGTGCTTTACGGTGCGGCCAAGGCGGGCCTTTCGCGGTATCTCGAAGGCCTCGACCACAAGTTCCGCGCCCAAGGCTTGAAGACGGTCTGCGTGAAGCCGGGCTTCGTCAAGACGGGCATGACGGCCGGGCTCGATCCGCCGCCGTTTGCCGGCGAGCCGGACGACGTCGCCGCACGCGTGCTGCGGGCGATCGACCGTGGCCGGCCGGAGGTCTACGCGCCGGCCATGTGGCGCTGGGTGATGTGCGTCATCCGGCGGCTGCCGCGCGGCGTGATGCGACGGATCAACTTCTGAGGAACCGACGGACGCAAGATGAGTAGTGCGGGTGAACAACGGGCCGACGCAATCGCCGGGAGAATGCCCATGACGGCAGCGCTCTTTCGACTGGCGCGCCCCGCCGACTGGATCAAGAACATCTTCGTGCTGATCCCCGTCCCCTTCGCTTTGGCGGCGGCTCCGGCCGAGGGCGGCGAGGTCCGCTTCGACCTGCTCACCTTCGCCCTGGGGCTGTTTGGCTTCTGCCTGATCAACTCGGCCGTCTACACGCTCAACGATTTGTTCGACGCCGCGGCCGACCGGCTACATCCGCGAAAACGCCTGCGTCCGATCGCCGCGCGCATCGTCTCACCCAGGGCGGCAACCGTGCAGATCGTGGTCCTGCTGGTGCTCGGGTTGGGCATTTGTGCCGCCACGATGAAGCTCGCGGCCGTGCTGCTGGCACTAGGCTACTTCCTGCTGAACGTCTGCTACAGCATGGGTGCCAAGCACGTGGCCGTGCTCGACGTGTTTGTGCTCTCCTCGGGATTCGTGATCCGGGTATTGCTGGGCTGCGTGTTGATCGCCGCCACGGCGTCGGCCTGGCTGTTGCTTTGCACGTCGTCGTTGGCGTTGTTCTTGGGGTTCGTCAAGCGCCGGGCCGACTTGACCGCGGGGCTCGACCCGGCCCATCGCCCCAGCCTCCGCGGATACTCGCAGACGTTTCTCGACCAGGCGATTACGATCTGCGCCGGCGTGGCGGTGGTTTCCTACGCGCTGTACAGCATCGAATCGCAGCTCTTCAAGGAAGGCCGGGCGATGGCGTCGATGCCGTTTGTGGCGTTCGGCATCTTCAACTATCTGCGGCTGGCCAGCGTAGAAAACCAGGGAGGCTCGCCGGTCGACGTGGCCTACAACTCGCGTTCCAGCCAACTCTGTGCCGTGGGGTGGATCGCGGCGGTCATTTGGAGCCTCGGAATCCTATGGTAAGTATCGAACACGATCCCTACGCCAGCAGACCACTCAACGGCGCCGTGAAGCAAACCGCCAAGAAAATCGTCGTCGTCTCGTTGAAGATCGGCATTTCGCTGGCCATCGTGGGCTATCTCGTTTGGGACGCCGCCGCTACGAAGAACGCTGCCGATGAGAACATCTTCCAGCAGTTGCGGAACCAATCGAAACACTGGGGGCTGTTGGTGGCCGCGTGGTGTTGTTGCGCTTCGGCCGTCCTCTTGACACTCGTGCGATGGTGGTTCCTGGTCCGGGCGCTGGAGTTGCCGTTTCGACTGCGAGAGGCCTTGCGGCTGGGGTTCCTCGGCTATCTGTTCAACCTGGCACCGATGGGTATCGTCGGCGGCGATTTGCTCAAGGCCGTGATGCTCGTGCGCGGATTCGACCGGCGTCAGAGGGCCACGGCCGTGGCGACGGTTCTGGTCGATCGCGTGATCGGGCTCTATATGCTCTTCGTGGTGGCCACGGTAGCCATCCTCGCCACGCAATTCTGGGTCACCGAGGTCGCCGAAATCCGCGGCATCTGCACGCTGACGTTCGTGCTCACGGCCGTCGGGGGAATCGCGCTGGGCGTGCTGATCACGCCCGGCTTCACCGATGGGCGCGGCACCCGGGCGCTGGGGCGGTTGCCGAAAGTGGGCCGCTCGATCGAACACCTGATCGAGGCCGTGCGGATGTATCGCCGCAAGCCGCACGTGCTCGTCGGTGCCGCCGTGATGAGCGTGGCCGTCCACAGCCTCTTCGCCACCGGCGTCTTCCTGATCGCCGCCGGGCTGTTCGGCGACGTGCTCTCGCTGGGCACCCATTTCGTCGTCTGTCCGCTCAGCGCCACCACCGGCGCCGTGCCGTTGCCGATGGGCCCGTTCGAGTTCGTGCTGGAATTCCTCTACACCAACGTGAGCCAGCCCGGTGTGGTGATCGCCGCCGGCCAGGGCCTCATCGTGGCCTTGGGCTATCGCCTGATCTGCGTGCTGATCGCCGCCTTGGGCATCGGCTACTATCTCAGCAGCCGCCGCGAATTGGCCGAGGTGATGCGCCAGGCGAAGCAGGATGAGGGTTGAGTTCCGTGCCCTTGACGCAAGCGTGGACATGGTACTGCGTTGCCGAAGCACTCCCGCCTATTGCAGGAGCAACGCCCACGCGGCCAGCACAAGGAACGCGCCCCAAATGCCGATCCGCATGTATCGCCGGATCTTGCGACACCGAAAACAGATGAAGCGGATGCGAGGCTTCGACGGGGCTATCAAGCCTCGTAGGCCGACAACCAGGGCACTAATGGGATCCACGGCGAAGCCACTGCCACCGCCAGGCGCGAAGGCCTGGCCCTCAGACGCCTCGCACCACTTGTGGCACCGGATACATAGCCGATGTACGTCGGGATCGGGGGGGCCTGAGATCGGCATCTCTTGTCCACACTGAGTGTCAATCCGGCGGGAGTGAGGGCAACATCCGTTCTTCGCCTCGGTCCGCCGCTCCAGAACAACTGCTCGGACGACTCCTTGAGTTTGCCTGGGAGCTTATTATAGAATAGTCGGTTCAGCTAGCAAAGACACTCAGCAAACTCACCTATGGAACTCCTTCTCTCCCACCAAGAAGGCTACGTCATGGCCAACACCAGCGGACCGATCGACGAATCGGCCGGCGACCTGTTTCGCGAGTATCTCCATCCACTGGTCGGCCAGGCGGGGACGAAGGTTGTGCTCGATCTGTCGAACTCCGAGCGGATCAACTCGATGGGGATTGGGGCTCTGGTCTCGCTGGCGGTCAACGCCAACACGAATTCCAGCCGCGTGGTGCTGGCGGCGTGCCGGTCGTTCGTGACGATCGTTGTCGACCGTTCCGGGCTGAACCGGTTCTTCGATCTGGCCGAGACCGTGCCCGAGGCGGTCAATCGAGTACTCGATACGTGAACCCGCGGAAGGAGACGGCAGGATGAAGATGGCGATGCGCTTCGTCGGTACGTGGACGGCCTTCTTCCTGGCGACGAGCCTCCTGTCGATGACCGGTTCCGCCCATGCCGGCCAGTCGTGGCCGCAGTGGAAGTACGACGGCGGCCGCTGCGGAAATCTGCCCAAACGACACGTCGACACGCCGTTGGGACTGATGGCCGCCGCGCCGTTGACCGACGCCGTCTTCACGTCGCCGGTGGTGGCCGACGGACGCGTGTACGTGGTCGACGGCTCCGGCGTGGCGTTCGCTCTGAACGCCCATACGCTCGAAGTCCTCTGGAAGACCGAAACCGCCGGTGGTGCGGCCAACTGTAACAACGTCTCCTCGCCCGCCGTCGTCGACGGCTTCCTCCACTTCGGCACCATGGCCGGGGGCTACTACGTGCTCGACGCGGCGACCGGTGAGGTGGTCAAGCGGATCGACTGCGGCGAGCCGATCTTCGGGGCCCCCGTGCTGGGCAACGGCCGGGTCTACTTCGCCACACTCGGCTCGCGGGTCTACGCGCTGAAACCGGACGGCGAGGTATGCTGGACCTGGGATTACGTCCGCGAGAAGATCGGCTTCGACGGCGACCGCTACAGCCCGGCCGATTGGCACAAAGCCCGAGGCGAAACCGGCTGGCCGGGCAATCGGCGGGACCACTTCTTCTGCACCCGCAGCGTCGCACTAACGGGCAAGACGCTGGTAGTGCCGGCCGGCGGGACGATCGTCTGGCTGGAGGACGCAGGCGAAGAAGCCGAACTGCGAAGCACCTATTACAGCACGCGGGAATCGCCGATCACGTTGGGGCTGACCGTTAGCCCCGCGGGCGACGTCTATCGCCAGTGGCACCGCCGCGACAACAACGGCAGCGTCGAGATCCTCCGCCGCGCCGGCGACAAACTCTCGGTCGACACGGTACCCGGCACCGTCACCAGCTACTCCGGTGCCGAGTCGTTGAGCTTCACTTCGGTGAGCCTGCGCGGCGACGACGTCTTTCGCTGCCGGCCGGAGGCGCCGTTCGGCTTCTGCCGTCACGCGGCCGACGGGGCCACGACGTATCTCGGCGGCTCGCCGTCGATCGCCTCCCCGATCCTGCTCGACGACGCGGCCGTCTACGGCGGGCTCGACGGCAAGCTGCACGTGGTGCCGCTGGCTGAGGGCGGGGAGAAGAAGCCATGGTCGTTTGCCACGGCATTTGGCAAACCGATTTCGGCCGCGGCGGCCGTCTGCGACGGCAATGTCTATTTCGGCTGCGAGGACGGCTACCTCTATGCTCTGGGGTCCGGTGGTTCGGCGGCGCTGCCCACGGCGCCCCTCGATCTATCGCGCATTCGCAGCCCGCTTACCGGCAAGTTCGCCGCCGCCGAGTTCGACCGCTTCACCAGCTTTGCCGACCAGGCCAACACCAACGCCAACGGTGGGCAAGGGCTGCGGCCGCCGCTGGCGCTGAAGTGGATCCGGCGATTCAAGGGCACCTGCAAGCACTTCTCGGTCTGCGGCGGCGGGCGGATGTACACGCACACGGCCGAAGGGCAGATCTTTGCCGTGGAGCAGGAGACCGGCCGGCTTCTGTGGCGGCGGTACTTTCCCGGCATACACGTCTCTTTCACCTCGCCCGTGTTTCACCAAGGCCGTCTGTTCGTGCCCCAGGCTGGATTCGACAAGTGCCGCCTCCGCTGTCTCGATGCGGCCAACGGCAACCTGCTTTGGGAGGCTCCCTTTTCCGGCACGCCAAGCTGGAACCGTCAACAGCCGCCGATCGTCCACAACAACTTGCTGCTCTACCAGTTCAGCACGGCCAAGCCGACGCCGAAACGATGGCTCTTTGAACATCAGAGCACTTTCGGCTTCCCCAAAGACGAGAAGCCGCTGGTGCGGGCGTACGACATCGACACCGGCAAGATGGCCTGGACGAAGGACTTCTCCGAGCACGGTTCCGGCGGCGACGACGCGGGGACGTGTTTGCTCGACGGGGTGCTCTATTACTCCTGCTACTTCGGCGGCGATGGGCCGTTGGGCGTCACCGCGGCCATCGAACCGGAGACAGGCCGCATCCGCTGGCAGACGACCGAGTACGCCGTGCATGCCGGCTGCACCGTCTCCGGCGAAGTTCTGCCCGACGGCCGGAAGCGGCTCTACCTCGGTGGCTACAACCCGGTCGAAGGCAAGACGAATCGCATCTGGTGTCTTGACGCCAACGACGGCTCGCTGGTCTGGAAGTCGGAGCCGCTTAGCCGGGCGATTCACGTGGTGACCGTCGGCCGCCGGCTGCTGTTCGCCCAGTCGCAATACTACAACGGCTTTCTGATCGACAAGCAGACCGGCCGGATCGTCTCCGACGCCCTTACCAAGGGCTATCGCTGTACGCGGTTCAGTCTCTCGGAGCCGTATCTGCTGGGCCCGAACCTTGACATGTTCGATCTGTCCGATCCGAAGAAGGTGAGGCTCGTCTCTTGCGGCCCACCGGTCGATCTGCTGGTCTGTATCGGGGCCTTCGTCTCCAACGGCCGCGTGTTCCACACCACCAACGGCAGCGGCCTACAGTGTTCGGCCGTGTATGGCGCAGAGGCCGAGGCCGGCGGCGAGTAGCGAGTATACGTTTGCAACTGGTTCCCAAACTCCAGTTTGGGAACCAGTGGGTACGAAAAAACCGGCGGCCGTGCCATTGGCACGGTCGCCGGTGTTGTTTTCGGCGCCACGGATGGCGGCGAGTCGGGCGCGACCATCGGTCGCGGCTTTCTACATACCGGCGAGCTTCTCGATCAGGTCGACGCTGCGGCAACTGTAACCCCACTCGTTGTCGTACCAGGTGAGGATCTTCAGCAGGTTGTCGCCGACGACCGTGGTCCAGGGGCCGGCGAAGATCGAGCTATGCGAATCGCCGACGATGTCCGACAGCACGATCGGGTCTTCCGTGTAGTGCAGAATGCCCTTCATCGGGCCTTCGGCGGCTGCCTTGATCGCGGCGTTGACCGCGTCTTCGGTGACCGGCTTGGCCATCTCGCAGGTCAGATCGACGCAGCTTCCAGTGGGCGTGGGCACGCGCAGCGAATAACCGGTCAGTTTGCCCTGCAAGTCGGGGATCACCAGCCCGACCGCCTTCGCGGCGCCGGTGGTGGTCGGAATGATGTTCAACGCCGCGGCGCGAGCGCGGTAGAGATCCTTGTGCGGGAAGTCCTGGATTACCTGGTCGTTGGTGTACGAGTGGACCGTGGTCATCAGGCCCTTGACGATGCCGAACTTCTCGTTGAGCACCTTGGCCACCGGGGCCAGGCAGTTGGTCGTGCAGCTTGCATTGGAAACGCAGAGGTGCTCGGGCTTGAGGTCGCCGTCGTTCACACCCAGCACGCAGGTCAGGTCCGGGTCGTTCGCCGGGGCGCTGATCACGACCTTCTTGGCGCCGGCCTTGATATGACTGTCGAAGCCGGCCTTGTCAGCAGTCGCCCGGCCGCGGAACACGCCGGTGCTCTCCAGCACGAACTCGGCACCCAGCTTACCCCAAGGCAATGCGGCCGGGTCGCGCTCGGCCATCGCGGCGATCTTCTTGCCGTTGACGGTCAGGGTCTCGTCGTCGAAGTCGACGGTGCCGGGAAAACGGCCGTGGATGCTGTCGTACTTCAACAGCGTGGCCAGGGTCTTGTTGTTGGTCAGGTCGTTGATACCGACCACCTCGAACACGTCCGACTTCTCCATCAAGCGACGGAACACCAACCGACCAATCCGACCGAACCCGTTGATACCAACACGAATTGCCACGATACTACTCCTTTGGGTGAGAATATCGCCCCTCTCTTTCACGGGGCATGTACTTTGATCCGGCCCATGGCCGGCCTTCTGGGCGAATGTAGAACCCGGCATTATACTTTTAGGGCCGTCCTGCTACAACCACCCACGGGTGCCCGTCTTGCCTTCTGCCCGCCGACCCGAGTGGCAGCTTCCCCCCGGCGTCAGCCGAGGTGTCTGGCAGTACACCCAAGCCGACCATATTGCCGACCAGTACGATACTTACTTCGCCGGCAACCGGCTCTTCGAGTTTGATAAACAGGTTCTATCGAGGTGGTTTACTAAGACCGGAGTGGTGGTTGACTTGGGCTGCGGAACCGGACGGAGCCTGGTGCCGCTGGCGCGAGCAGGATTCCGTGGCCTGGGCATCGATCTTTCCTCAGAGATGCTGCGGATCGTGGCCGCGAAGGCCCGGGCGGAAGACCTGCCTATCTGGGGGGTTCGTGCCAACATGGTCGAGCTGGGCTGCCTGCGCGATGCGGCCGTCGATTATGCGGTGTCGCTGTTTAGCACGCTGGGGATGATCCGTGGACGCGAGAACCGCAGACATGTCCTCATGCACGTGCGACGCATCCTCAAGCCCGGTGGGCTCTTCGTGCTGCACGTACACAATTTCTGGTTCAACCTCTTCGATCCGGCCGGACGGCGATGGCTGTTGCGGCATCTTCCGGCGGCGCTGCTGCGGCGTGGCGTCGAGCGCGGCGACAAGTACTTCCAATATCGGGGCGTGCCACAGATGTATCTGCACACGTTCACGCGTGGGGAATTGCTCGGCGAGTTGCGCCGGGCCGGTTTCCACGTCGAGGAACTGATTCCCCTGGCCGTCGCGCGGCAGTCGCGGTTGTCGTGTCGATGGTTCTTCGGCGGGTTGCGGGCAAACGGTTGGATCGCGGTGTGCGGGTAGAAGCCTAAACAACGTTGGCGGTTAACGCCTTCGGCGTAATTCGCAAAGTGGGTAGAAGAGGCCGCGCAGACTACACCGTGGGTTGACGATGCCGACGCTGGAACTTAGAATTCTAGTTTCGCGGCCTGCCGCCGGTATATCCAAGGGATAGCAAGCCACTATTGAGTGCGGCTTCGGCCAATCTCGGCGAGCGGCATCCTGCTCGCACCGCCTTTCTCTCCGGCTTGCGAAACGTGGCGTTGCCACACAAAGCGTCATTGCCGGGGGCGAAAGAGAGCCTCGCAGCATGGGCCTGGTAGACTGATGCAACGAATCAAGATACACAAAGGGCTGGACCTGCCGATCGACGGCGCCCCGAAGCCGGAAATCAGCAACGGCAAACCGGTCGGCTCGGTCGCCGTGCTGGGCCCCGACTACGTCGGCATGAAGCCCACCATGGCAGTCCAAGAGGGCGACACGGTCAAGGCCGGGCAGGTCCTCTTCAGCGACAAAAAGACCCCCGGCGTGGTGTACACGTCGCCCGGCTGTGGGAAGGTCGTGGGCGTGAACCGCGGGGCCAAACGGGCGCTGCAGTCGGTGGCGGTCGAGCTTGCCGGCGACGACGCGAAGACGTTTGCCCAATACGAGGCCGGACAACTCGACGGCTTGGATCCGCAGAAAGTCCGCGAGAATCTGGTGCGGTCGGGACTCTGGCCGGCCTTGCGGACGCGGCCGTTCAGCCGAGTGCCCGCGCCCGAGGCGACGCCCAACTCGATCTTCATCACGGCCATCGACACCAATCCGCTGGCGGCCGATCCGAGTGTGGTGATTTCCGAGCGGCCGGAGGATTTCGTGGCCGGTGTGAAGGTGCTCGCGCGGCTGGCATCGACCGTCTATCTGTGCAAGGCGCCGGGGCGCGACGTTCCCGGCGGCGTCGTTAGCGGCGTCGTTCCGGCCGAGTTCGACGGCCCCCATCCGGCCGGACTACCCGGTACGCACATCCACTTCCTCGATCCGGTCGGCCGCCAGAAGACCGTCTGGCACGTCAACTACCAAGACGTGATGGCCATCGGCAGCCTGTTCCTCACCGGGCGGCTAGACACGCGGCGCGTGGTTTCCTTGGCCGGCCCCGCGGTGAAACAGCCGCGGCTGATCCGTACGCGGCTGGGTGCCAACGTCGCCGAGCTGGTCGAAGGCGAACTGGCCGAGGGCGACAATCGGGTGATCTCCGGTTCGGTGATCGCGGGGCGCCAGGCCGACGGACCGCTGGGCTACCTGGGCCGCTACGACTTGCAGATTTCCGTGTTGGCCGAGTTTCGCAAGCGGGACTTCTTCGGCTGGATCGCCCCGGGCTTCGGCAAGTATTCGCTGACCAAGACGATGGCCTCGTGTCTTACGCCCGGCAAGAAGTTCCCCATGACCACGGCCGCCTACGGGCGGCATCGGGCGATCGTGCCGATCGGCTCGTATGAGAAGGTGATGCCGCTGAGGATTCTGCCGACGTTTCTGTTTCGGGCGCTGGAGACCGACGACGTAGAGCAGGCCGAGGCGTTGGGGTGCCTGGAGTTGGACGAAGACGACGTGGCGTTGTGCACGTGTGTTTGCCCCGGCAAGATCGACTTCGGTCGGCTGCTGCGGCGCAACCTGACGACAATCGAGAAGGAAGGTTGATGAAACCGCTTCGAGCCTTTTTCGACCGCATTGCCCCTCACTTCGAGAAGGGCGGGAAGCTCGAGAAGCTGTATCCCGTCTACGAGGTGATCGATACCTTCTTCTACACGGCCCCCGACGTGAACAAGGGCTCGTGTCACGTCCGCGACTCGATCGAGCTCAAACGCGTCATGTCGGTGGTGCTGGTGGCGTTGGTGCCGTGTGTGTTGATGGCGATGTACAATACGGGCCTCCAGGCCAATTTGGCGATAGAGGAGATCTGCGGCAATGCGGAGGTGGACGCGTCCAACGTTCCCATCTCCAATTGGCGCGGCGACGTGATGGTGGGCCTGGGCATCGGCTTCGAACCGGGCAACGTGATCCACAACGTGATTCACGGTGCGCTCTATTTCTTCCCGATCTACATCGTCTGTATGGCGGTGGGCATTGCCTGGGAGATGCTCTTCTGCGTGATCCGCGGACACGAACTCAGCGAGGGTTTCTTCGTTACCGGATTACTCCTGCCGTTGACTCTGCCGGCGACGATCCCGTTGTGGCAAGTGGCCGTGGCGACGAGCTTCGCGGTGGTGGTGGCCAAGGAGATCTTCGGCGGCACGGGCCGGAATTTCCTCAACGTGGCGTTGGTCGCCCGGGCGTATCTGTTCTTTGCCCATGCCACGGAGATCTCCGGCGACAAGGTATGGACGGCCGTCGACGGATACACCGGGGCCACGCCTTTGGGCGAAGCGGCGACCGCCGCGGTGGGCGAAACGATGACCGAGGTCACCACCACGGCCGGCACGGTCGACGTCACCTGGTGGGACGCCTTCATCGGCACCATCCCCGGCTCGATGGGCGAGACGTCCGCACTGGCCTGTCTGATTGGGGCGGCGATCCTGATCTTCTCCGGCGTGGCCTCCTGGCGGGTGATGCTCAGCATGCTCGTCGGGGCGGCGGCGCTGGCCGGGGCGCTGTTTGCCGTCGGCAGCGACAGCAACGCCCTGTTCGAGATTCCCGTCCACTGGCACTTAGTCCTGGGCGGCTTCGCCTTCGGTATGGTCTTTATGGCCACCGATCCGGTCACGGCCACCACGACCCCCTTGGGCCAATACATTTACGGCGCGCTGATCGGCGTGCTGATTATCGTGGTTCGGGTCGCCAACCCGGGCTTCCCCGAGGGGACCATGCTGGCGATCCTCTTCGGCAACGCCTTCGCCCCGTTGATCGACTACTACGTGGTGCGAGCGAACATCAAACGAAGGGCCATGGGTTATGCGTAAAGACTCGACAGTCGGGACCTTTCTGGTGGCCGCGTGCGTGTGCGTGGTCTGCTCGGTGGTGGTCTGCACCGCCGCGGTCCTGCTCAAACCGATCCAGGACGTGCAGCGGAAAGCCGACAAGCGCAAGAACGTCTTGCTGGCGGCCGGCATCACGGAGTACAACGGAACGCCGGTCGACAAGCTCAGCGCCGAGGAGATCAACGCGGCCTTCGACGCCGAGATCGAGAGCCAGTGGGTCGAGTTGAAGAGCGGCAAGTTTGTCCCGGAGGAAGAAGTTCCCGAGGCCTGCCGCGACGAAGCCAAGGCGGCCAAGAGCAAGGACAAAGCGGTGAGCACCAAGATCACCGAAGATATTGCCAAGCTAAGACGCCGGGCGAACTACCGGCAGGTCTTCCTGAAACGTGACGCGGAGCAGAAGATCGAGACGATCATCCTGCCGGTACACGGCAAAGGGCTCTGGGCAACGATGTACGGCTTTCTCGCCCTGGAGAGTGACGGCATTGGCATCAAGAGCCTATCTTTCTATCAACACGGCGAGACACCCGGCCTTGGTGGCAAGATCACCGAGGACAAGAAGTGGGTGGCCAATTGGAACGGCAAGCTGGCGTTCGACGAGGCCAAGCAACCGGCCGACGAGCTCTGGACTCCGAAGATCACGGTGATCAAAGGCAACGTCCGCAACGACGACCCCGACCGCAACTACAAGATGGACGGCCTCTCCGGCGCAACGCTCACTGCCAACGGCGTGCGCGACACGGTCCGCTTCTGGCTGGGCGAGGAAGGCTACGGGCCGTTCCTGCAAGCACAACGAACGGGAGGTGACGATGGGTAAAGCACGAGACGCCCTATTCAAACCCATCTTCGACAACAACCCCATCGCACTGCAGGTGTTGGGCATCTGCTCCGCGTTGGCGGTGACCACGAAGCTCGAAACCACCATCACCATGTGCTTTGCGGTGATCTTCGTGATCACGCTCTCGAACGTGGCGGTGAGCGTGATCCGCAATTTCATCCCCAGCAGCATCCGCATGATCGTGCAGATGACGATCATCGCCTCGCTGGTGATCATCGTCGACGAGTTCCTCAAGGCATTCGCCTACGACATCAGCAAGCAGCTCTCGGTCTTCGTGGGACTTATTATTACCAACTGCATCATCATGGGCCGGGCCGAGGCCTTTGCCATGACCAACGGTGTGAAGCTGAGCTTCCTTGACGGACTCGGCAACGGCCTTGGCTACAGCGTGCTGCTGTTGTTTGTCGGCGCGATCCGCGAACTGATTGGCTCTGGGACGCTGATGGGCTACACCATCCTCAAGCCGGCGATCGAGGAAGGCGGCTGGTATCCCGGCAACGGCTTGATGCTGCTGGCCCCCAGCGCGTTCATCCTCATCGGGTTCTTCATCTGGGGCGTGCGGGTGTGGAAGCCCGATCAGGTCGAGGAGGAAAGATAAGCCATGGGTGAACTGTTCGTCAAATCGGTCTTCTCCGAGAACCTGGCCCTCTCGCTGTTTCTGGGGATGTGCACCTACCTGGCCGTCTCCAAACGCGTGGAAACGGCCACCGGGCTGGGCATCGCCGTGATCGTGGTGCAGGGCATCACCGTGCCGGTGAACTACCTGTTGTATCACTTCATCCTCAAGGAAGGCGCGCTGGCCGGCGTGGGCATCCCCAGCCTCGAATTCCTCAAGCTGATCAGCTTCATCGGCGTGATCGCCGCCATGGTGCAGATTCTGGAAATGACGCTCGATAAGTTCTTTCCCGCGCTGTACAACGCATTGGGCATCTTCCTGCCGCTGATAACGGTCAACTGCGCCATCCTCGGTGGGTCACTGTTCATGGTCGAGCGGGATTATAGCTTCGCCGAGAGCGTACAGTTCGGCATCTTCTCCGGCGTCGGCTGGGCGCTGGCCATCATGGCCCTGGCGGGCATCCGCGAGCGGCTGAAGTACAGCGACGTGCCCGACGGCCTCCGCGGCCTGGGCATCACCTTCATTACGGTCGGGCTGATCGCCATGGCCTTTATGTGTTTCTCGGGAATCTAAGCTGTTTAGAGGGACGCCGTGGGAGACGAAGTATTACAGATTGGCACGGGCGTGGTGATGTTCACGGTTATCGTGCTGGCGCTGGTGGGCGTAATTCTGGCCGCCCGCTCGCTGCTGGTGCCGCGGGGCAACGTGAGCATCTTGATCAACGACGACGCGGACAAGGCGCTGTCGGTCAACACCGGCAGCAAGCTGCTCGGCGCACTGGCCGGCGAGAAGATCTTCGTGCCCTCGGCCTGCGGCGGCCAGGGAACCTGTGCCCAGTGCAAGCTGACGGTCGAAAGCGGCGGCGGCGATATCCTGCCCACCGAACGCGACTTCATGACCCGCCGCGAAGTCCGCGACGGCGCCCGGCTGGCCTGCCAGGTGCCCGTCAAGCAGGACATGAAGATCGAGATCCCGCCGGAGGTATTCGACGTCAAAAAGTGGCAGTGTACGGTCCGCTCGAACCAAAACGTGGCCACGTTCATCAAGGAACTCGTGCTCGAGTTGCCCGAGGGCGAAGACGTCAATTTCCGTGCCGGCGGCTACATCCAGATCGAATGCCCGCCGCATACGGTCTCCTATCGCGATTTCGCGATCGAAGATGAATATCATCCCGACTGGGACAAGTACGACGTTTGGCGATACACGTCGAAGGTCTCCGACGAGACCGTGCGGGCGTACTCGATGGCGAACTATCCGCAGGAGAAGGGCATCATCATGCTCAACGTGCGGATCGCCTCGCCGCCGCCGAACGCCCCGAACGCCCCGCCGGGCATCATGTCGTCGTACATCTTCAACCTCAAGCCGGGCGACAAGGTGACGATTTCCGGGCCGTACGGCGAGTTCTTCGTCACCGAGAACGATACCGAGATGATCTACATCGGCGGCGGGGCCGGCATGGCGCCGCTGCGGTCGCACATCTTCGACCTGCTGCGGCGGGTCGGCTCCAAGCGGAAGATCTCCTACTGGTACGGTGCCCGGAGTCTGCGTGAGGTGTTTTATGCCGACGAGTTCGAGGAGCTTCAGCGCACCAACCCCAACTTCTCCTGGCACCTGGCCCTTTCCGAGCCGATGCCCGAGGACAACTGGACCGGCTCGACCGGCTTCATCCACCAGGTGCTGCACGACGAATACCTCAAGGACCACGCGGCACCGGAAGACTGCGAGTATTACTTCTGCGGTCCGCCGATGATGAACAGCGCCGTGATCGGGCTGCTGGACGACATGGGCGTCGAAGAGGAGAACATCTTCTTTGATGATTTTGGGTAGCAGGTTACGCAAGCGGAGATGGGAATCAGGGGTGGCTGGGGTCGAAGCACGAGGTACGAGTGCGAAGCCCCCAGACGTTTGCCCTCAGGGAAGTGTATGCCCCTGGGGGCTCGGTGCTCGTGCCTCGCACCTCGACCCCAGCCACCCACGCGCCCTGTCTGTGGCGGCGCCATCCCTCTTCTGCGCGACAATCGTCTCGCTCCTTCTCGGCTGTGGTCCCACGGAGAAGAAGTTCTGGGCTATCGGCCCCGGGCCGACGATGGGCACCAGTTACACGGTCAAGGTGGTCGATCCGCCAGATTCGATCAACCAGGAGACTCTGGGGGCCGAGATCCAGCGGGAACTCGACGCCGTCGACGCACTGATGTCGACGTATCGCGACGACTCCGAACTCTCGCGCTTGAACACGGCGGCGGCCGGCGAGTGGATTGCGGTTTCTGAGGAGACCGTCGCCGTAGTCGAGTCGGCGCTGGAAATCGGTAAGCTCACCGACGGGGCGTTCGACGTGACGGTGGGACCGCTGGTTAATCTCTGGAATTTCGGGCCGAAGAAGGACAAGGACACCGAGCCGACGATGCCGTCGGACGACCAGATCGACGCCACAATGCAAATCGTCGGCCTCGACCTGATCGAACTCCGCCACGACCCGCCGACAATTCGCAAGGGACACGAGGACCTTTACATCGATCTCTCCGGCATCGCCAAGGGCTACGCCGCGGACCGGGTTGCCGCGCACCTTGAATCCTGCGGCATCGAGAACTACATGGTCGAGGTCGGCGGCGAATTGCGAGCCAAGGGCCAAAACCTTCAAGGCAAGCCGTGGCAGATCGCCGTCGAGGCGCCCGTGGCTGGCGTTCGCGCCCGGCAGCGGGTGGTGGGCTTGAACAACACCGGCATGGCCACCTCGGGCGATTACCGCAACTTCTTCGAACACGAAGGTGTGCGATACGCCCATATCATCGACCCACGTACCGGCCGCCCCGTGCGACATCGGCTGGCGTCGGTCACGGTGCTCGATCCGTCCTGCCAACGGGCGGACGCGCTAGCCACTGCACTGATGGTGCTGGGCCCGAAAGCGGGTTACGAGTTGGCCGTCAAGGAAGACCTGGCCGTGTTGCTGATCGAGCGGACCGACGACGGCTTTTCGGAGAAGGCCACGCCCCGCTTCGAGGAGACGGCGCCCTAGCCGGCACGAGGTGCCTCATGCAAATCTACATCGCCGCCCTGGTGATTTTCGCCCTGGCCTTCCTCGGGCTGGCCGTCAGCGTGCTGCGCAAGAAGCACTGCCTGGGGTGTTCCTGCAAGGCCGCGCGGAAGATCATGGAAATGACCGAGTCGGAGGACGACGGCGCCTGTGGACACGATCTGATTCGGTTCGAGTGAGTCGGTCTCAGACGAGCCTTCTTTGTCTGCGTACGAACATCACCAATCCCATCCCCGCCATGCCCAACGCGGCGAGCACGGACGGCTCCGGAATCGGCGTCACGGTGATGTTGTCGTAGACCACGGAGTTGGGATACTGCGAGACGCCGCCGATCATCGCCAGCGACTGGATCGAATCGCCGGCGACCGAGAGCGTGGCGTAGCTGAACTGGCTGCCGCCGCCCGGCAGCGAACCGGTGTCGACGTCCAACAACGTGCCGCTGCCGCCTGGTCCGGAATAGGCCCGCAGCAGAAGGTTGTCGCCGTCGCCGCCGGAATCCCCCATCGCCACCGAAGCGCCGGTAATCGGCGTGGAGAAATCGACGATGAACGGGTTGTCGACGTAGACGCCTCCGATGTCGTTCCAGGGGCTCAGCGCCTGGTTGCCCAATTCGCTCGGGTAGTTGGCGTTGTAACTCAGACGAAAGACGATCCCCGACCGCGTGATCGTGGCGGTGAGTCCGTCTTCTTCGAGCGTCAAGCTGGTACGGTCGGTACGAGGGATCGACTCGAACCCGAACTGGATGGGGTCCGTCGTGTTTGCCTTCGCGGAGCCGCAGAGGACGAAGAGCGTCATTGCCCCCAACAAAACACACGCTGCCCACGGCGGGCCGGCCGACAACGGTCTCATCGTTCGTGCCTCCAAAACTACAGAACTACTTGGCCAATATGCGCAACAATTGACGGATCGTCTCCGCCTGAGAAAATCACGGGGAATCGACTCACAGAACGGCGAGTCGAACGCGGCACCCGAACCGGCCGCCGACGGCGGCCTGACAGACTCTCAAGAGTTGGGGGTACCGCTCGCTGCCTCCGGTTTGGGAGACGAAGAAAGGGGAAACTACCTCAACGGTGGTTGCTTCAGCACATCTCAGTATATCGGATATTCGCGAGGCCGCAAGCAGAAAAGGGCCGAAATGGCGACTTCGCCGAGAACACGTCCGATCAGAGAGGGGCCGTCCGGGGGCTTCCGCCCCCGGCTATTGGGCATCCTCTGTGGTGAGCAATCTGGCAGTTCACTCAAACACCAAGTGCCCAAAACCCTCCGGCATCACCTTGACCGCGGCGGGTGTGCTGGCCGACTGGAAGCCGACGCCTGGGACGGTGCGTTGCACGCCGGCGGCCCAAACGGCCCCCGCCGCCGGATAGCGGCCGGTGAGTTGATCGAGCGGGATGGCGGCTTCGGCCGTCCAGGTTCCGTCGGTCGTTTCGGCAGCCACAAACCACGTGGGGTCCCAGGTCGCATCGCCCCAGCAGCCGTCGCCCAGCCAGCCGCGGTGGTCGATCGAAAGACGGTAGTACGTGGCGAAGTCGCGGTCGATATCGAGATAGACGTCGACCCGGTCGTGGCCGGAAAGGTCTCCGTCACGGGGCCGCGGTCCGGTGCTTGGCCGATATTCGGCCCCGGTGGCGCAGCGACAGTGTACGGCGATGTAGAGAAACTCCCAGTCGTAGGCCAGGGTGACGGAGCCGGGCCAGTCGGCGTCGTCGGCCAGTGGGCTGGTCAACGGGATCGGTTGTGCCCGGCGCCAGACGTCGTCGTCGAGACGTCCGTCCAAACGTGGCTTCGATGCGGCCGCCACGCAGCGCAGCACCTTCTTCGGCGTCACGCCCTGCGGCTGGGCCAGCCAGCGCTCGCCTTGGGCACAGGCCCACCAGGCGTCTTGCTCGGCGCTGCGGGCCCGGCTCTGGTAGTAACGCTCGGCCTGTTGCGGCAGCCCGCGGTAGCGATGGGCCACCGCCAGCGGAAACCGCAGTGCCGGATCGGCAAACAAGGCAGGCCGCGTCAGTTCCACGTGTTTGCCGAATTGTACGGCCCGTTGCGGACGATTCTCTTCGTGTGACGCGTCGACCGCCAACGCCGACGCCTGCCGCACTGCAAACGGCCCGCCACCGCCGTCTCCCGCGCCGTCGTCCGTTTGCCCAGCCGCGACTCGCTGTGTGCCTTGCACTCGCCAGGCCGCCTCGCCCGCCGCGTAGTATTGCACCAGCCAGACCAACGCCGATTCAGCCAGCGGATGATCCGGATAACGATCGACCAGCAGGTCGAACGTTTCGGCGGCCAGCGGCCAGCGGCCATTGCGGTAGTATCGATTGGCCAGATGGTAGAGAACGCGGCCGCCGGTGTCGCCGTCCAGGCCTCGCGTCAACTCGCCGGCCTGGGCCAGCAGGGCGTTGCTGCCGGGCAGGTCGCCGTCCGACTGTTCGAGAATCGCCCGTACGTTGCGGCCGCGTTGGGCGACCTTCCGCAAGTGCTGCAATCCCTCCGGCGGCGGCTCGGGTAACGCGCGCCGCGCGTCGCCGCCGGGGTAGAGCGGGATGCCGCGGAAGAAGTCGGAGCCCTCGGTTTGCCGGGGATACTCAGTCAACACGAGCCGAAAGCCGAGCGTCTTCGGTGCGGCGGCAAAGCGGTCGTGCAGCAGGCCGCGCGGCGTTGCGGCCACGTCGGCCAACGAACGCCCCAGCCGCGTGGCCAACTGGCCGGTGGCGATTTCCGTCGGCCCTCGGGCGGGAGACGGCACGGCACCAAAGACCTTCTTCACCTTCCACGGCTCCAAGCCCGCGTGGGTGATCTGCTCCGGAAAGCAGGTTGCGTCGGCCGCCTTCTCGACGGCCGAAAGCACGGCCCGATGGACGATCGTCGCCAGCGGATCGCCGGCCGTACCATGGGCATCATGGGTTACGAGCACCTCGGGCCGCCAGATGCGGATTCGGCGGACGAGGTGGGCCTCGAACGTCTGCCGGCCGCGGCCGTCGCTGATCCGATCCCAACCGTCGACGATCTGTTCTTCGGTCGCCTGCAAGCCCTCTTGCCGCAAGGGAAACTGCCACGCGGTGCGTGCATCGCTGGCGCCGACGGCAACCACTGCCTCGTGCAGCCGGTCGGCCGGATGGGCCTCGCTGCGGGACGGCACTTCGACGTCGCGTCTGCCGAGCGTTTCGACCACGCCGAGATACCCCTCGTTGCCACAGAGCGACGCGAGCATCTCCAGCGGCACGTTGTCGCCGGTGGCAAACATGCCCAACAAGGCGGCCCGCGTGCCGCCGCAGCGTTGCCGCTGCCAGGTGCGTCCGCCGTCGTCGGTGGCCAGGATGGTCCCCAGCGCCCCGACGGCCCAGCCGTGTTGATCGTCGGCAAAGGTCAACGCGTGGATCGGCAGTTGGGTCCCCGTGCGAAAGGCCGTCCAGCTTCGCCCGGCGTCTTCGGTGCAGAAGACCAACGAACCGGGCGAACCGGCGATCCAACACTTCGGTCCGCGCACGGCGATGGCGGCGTAGTCGAACTGCCCGGCGACTTCGTAGGGAATCGTGCCCGGCGGCGTCTGCCAACTCACGCCGAGGTCGGCGGTCATCATCACTAGCCCGGCGTCGCCGATCAGCCATCCGTAGACCGGGGCGACGAGTTTCATGCCGGTGAGGTTTCGCAGCCCGAACTGCCCGTTGCGCGCCGGTTGCACGCCGCCGCGTTGCACCACGCCCGCGGTCCCGTGGCGGCCGGCGACGGCGCCGGTGTTGGGGTCGAGGAAGTCGCCGGTGAGCCAGGCAGACATCTTGCCGCCGGACATCGGGCGCCAGTTGAGTCCACCGTTGTCGGTGGCGAACAGGCCGGTGGGGTACATCGCCGATGGTCGGCCGACGGCCCAGCCGCGTTTGCGGTCGAAGAAGCGAATTCGCCGGATTGCCGGCAACGGCAAGTTCATCGCGCGTTGCCAGTGACGGCCGCCGTCGCGGGTGGAGAGGATCACCGCGTGGGACGTGTGCGTATACGGCTGCGACGATCCGCCGGCGGCCCAGCCGGTCCGTTCGTCGACGAAGCAGACCGACTCCAGCCGGCAGGAAACGCCGGAAGGCTGAAGCTGCCAGTGCTGTCCGCCGTCGGCCGTGTGCCAAATGGCCCCGCGGTCGCCCACGGCCCAACCGTGCAACGGGCCCACGAAGCAGACGTCGGCCAGCCGGGCGTCGCCGCGCATGGCGGCCAGCATGGCCGGATCGGACGTTGGCGTGGCAGCGTTGCGCGCAGCCGTGGTGGCGGAGATCGGCGGATCGGCCGACGGCATCCGTATTGCCGGGACCAGCGGCGTGGCGACCGATGCCGGAACACCTTGGGCAGGTGGGGGCTCGCGGCGGCTCTGCAACATGCGCTGCGCAGGGGTGGCTGCCGGGGTCTGCAATGCGACTAACAACGCCAGGACAAGAGAACCGTCCATGGTTCACTCCTCCACAGAGGGGGTGGCCCGCGGGGAAACGCGGCAATTCTATCGGAAACCGGCTCGTCGAACCAGCCCGCATTTGCCCGTGTTTGAGGCCGAATCAGGTCAGATTGCCGAGCACGCCCGTGCTGTCGGAGAACGACTCGGCGGCGACGCCCATCCGATTGAGCATGGCGAGGTAGAGGTTCGTCAGCGGGGTGTCTCGCTCGTGCGTTACGTGCCGGCCCGTCTCGATCGTGCCGTCTCCGCGGCCGGCCAGCAGGATCGGCAGATCGTGGTGGTTGTGGCGATTGCCGTCGCCGATGCCGCTTCCGTAGACGATCATCGAGCGGTCGAGCACCGTTGCGTCGTTCTCCTCGAACGACTTCAGGCGGTCGAGAAACTTCGCCAGGAACGTGGCGTGGTAGCGGTTGATTTTTCTGATTTGGGCCTGTTTCTCGGGGTCGTTGCCGTGATGCGAGATGGCGTGATGGCCGGCGCGGACGTCGATCTGAGGATAGCTGCGGTTGCTGCCGGCGTTGGTGTACATGAAGCTGATAATCCGCGTGGCGTCGATCCAGAATGCCAGCGCGGCCATGTCCAACATCAGCGAGAGATGCTGCGGATATTCCTTCGGCACACCGTCGGGCCGAGGAAACGCGGCCTTCATTGCGGCCGACTGCGTCACCTTCTCGCCGGCGGCGATCCGCCGTTCGATTTGACGCACGGCGTAGAGATATTCGTCGAGTTTCCGCCGATCGGTCGTGCCGAGCTTGCGATGCAGGTCCTGGGCGTCTTCGGCCACCAGGTCGAGAATGCTCTTCTGAAACCGGGCACGCTGCGGACCGCCGGCGCCGGCCGTTTGCGGCGGGCCGCCGAAAAGCCGGTCGAACACGGCCTGAGGGTTGGTCTCTTTGGCCATCGGCGAGGTGGGCGTTCGCCAGGAGGCGTTCGACGTGTAGATGCAACTATAGCCCGAATCGCAATTGCCGCCCTGGGCGCTGGGCTCGCAGCCGAGTTCCAGCGAGGGGAATCGCGTGCGCTGCCCGATCGCCGCCGCGGCCACCTGGTCGACGGAGACGCCGTTGCGGATGTCCTTGCCGTTGGTTTTGTGCGGATGGGCGCCGGTCAGAAAAGCTGCCACACAGCGGGCGTGGTCGCCAGGGCCGTCGCCCAGCGCGCGGGCCCCGTTTAGCGTCAACCCGCTGAGCACCAGCAGATCCCGGCGGTGCTTATCGAGCGGTTCGAGGATCGACGGCAGTTTCTCGAGCGGGCCGTCTTCGGCCGGGGTCCAGTCGGGCATGTGCATGCCGTTGGGGACGAACAGCAGGGCCATCCGCCGCGGCGCCGCGGGCTGCACTTCGGCGCCCGACGCCGACCGGCTCATCGTCTCCAACCACGGCAGCGCCATGGTAACCCCCAACCCCCGCAGCATCGTGCGTCGCGTGATTCGTTGTGAACGACTCATCGTACACTCCGTGTTCGGCGTTGTTTCTGAAATGGGTCGCTGGCCGCAATACCCCGCGCCAGTGCCGAGAAGCGGTAGTCTTGTTCGGCGAGTGACTCGACGATCTGGTTTACGGCGGCCTCGTCGCCCGGCTCCAAGCCGCGGCCCAGCGCGTAGATCAGCATCTTCTCGGTCAGGCAGCGTGCAAACTGGTCCTTGAGGCTTCCCCGCAGGATCCGCTTCAACTCGGCCGGGCCGTTGAACGCCTGGCCGTCGGGAAGCTCGCCGGCCGGATCGATGGTGAACTGGCCGTCCTTGGTTCGCCATGCCCCGACGGCGTCAAAATTCTCCATGGCGAAACCCATGGCGTCCATCTTGATATGGCAGACCGCACAGTTCGGGTTCTTGCGATGCTGCTCCATCCGCTGCCGCAACGAACCGGAGAGCACAGCCTGTTCGTCTTCGTCGAGGTCGGGCACGTTGGCCGGCGGGGGCGGGGGCGGCTCGCCGAGGAGGTTCTCGAGGATCCACTTGCCCCGCTTCACCGGCGAGGTACGCGTGGGGTTCGAGGTGACCGTCAGCACCGCGGCCTGGGTAATCACCCCGCCGCGCGGCGAGCCCTCGAGCGTCACGCGGCGAAACGTATCTCCCTCCACGCCGCCGATCCCGTAGTGCTTGGCCAGCGAGGCATTGAGGAACGTGAAATCGGCGTCGATCAGTTCCAATACGCTGCGGTCTTCGTTCATCACGGCCGCGAAGAACAGCTCGGTCTCTCGACGCATGTCGTGTCGCAGCCGATCGTCGAACGTCGGAAAGAGCTTCCCGTCGGGCGTAGATGTTTCGAGGTTCCGCAATTGGAGCCACTGCCCGGCGAAGTTCGCCACCAGCGCATCGCGTTTCGGATCCTTCAGCATCCGCGCGATCTGTGCGTCGAGGTTCGTCCGCAACGTGCGGGCTTTGGCCTGGTCGAACAACTCGCCGTCGGGCATCGTGCTCCAGAGGAAATACGAAAGCCGCGTCGCCAACTCGAACTCGTTTAGCTGCCGGATCTCTTCGGGCGCATCCGGCGTCGGATCCAACTCGACCTTGAAGAGGAAGTGTGGCGAGACGAGCATCGCCTTCAGGGCCAGGCCGATCCCGGCGTCGAAGTCGGCGTCGTCGCCGCCGGCGGCCACTGCCAACCGCACGAGGCGATCGATCTCGTGTGATGCAACCGGACGCCGATACGCTCGCGCTAGCAGCGGCGTCAGCACGGCCCGTGCAGAGTCATTCAGCGCCTCGTCTTCTTTAGGCTCCCTCGCCAACCGTTGCGATCGTGTTTCTTCGGTAAGCGTCTGGGCCGCGATCTGCTCCGCCGCGGTAAGATACTTCTCCATCAACAGCGGAGAGAGCGAGAGCACGTCGCCGATGTTGTCGAAGCCGTAGCCCACGTCGTCGGCCGGGAACTGATCGTCGACCTCGAAGTCGACGCCCAACAGGTCGCGGATCGTGTTGGCGTATTCCACTCGGTTCAATCGCCGAATCGTCACGCTGCCCGGGTCGGCATTTCTGGCGGCCACGGCGTTGAGGCTCTCCTGCAACGCGGCGAGAACCGGATCGAGTTCCCCCTTCTTCGGCCGCGGCAGGGGTCTCGGCGGCATCTCCCCGGAGCGGACCCTCTTGAGCACCAGCGCCCATTTCTTCGCGTCGGTGGCGAAGGAGTCGGCATCCAGAGAAGTGTCCAATCGCAAATCCGCCTCGGGATCCGGGTCTTCGTGGCATTCCAGGCAGTTGCGCTTGAGAAACGGCTGAAGCGTCTGCTCCAGCCCTGTGGCGGATGATGTGGGCGACGCCGCGTCTTGCGAACGCCCGGGAAGCGGAAGCAGCAGCGTCGCCAGAATGATGCTGGAAAGGGCCGCAGGCAAGGCGAGTTTCATCTGGCAGGGTCCTCCGTGGATGAGTCCGATTCACCGGCAAGCGCATAGCACGATCTCAGCTTCGGAATTCTAGTGGCCGCCGGCAACCCTTCGTGCGAGGGGATTCGTTGAGGCTGCGGTGACCGGCTCGGGGCGGATTTCTCGTGTTGCGGGTTGGACGTGCATTGTAGAATCGGTGTTAGGAGCAATTGCGCTGGTGTTATGCGCCGATCACTGCCACCACGACTCGGGAGAACCACTGATGCGACAAGCCGGCTTGCTTTGCCTGTTGGCCCCGTTTGCCCTGTTGGGCGGCTCGCTCTTGTCGGCCACGGCGGCCACAAGTGCGGAGCCGGAGCCAAAGGTCGACTACAACCGCGACGTGCGGCCGATCCTATCGGACAACTGCTACCTCTGTCATGGGCCGGATTCCGGCACGCGGCTGACCGATTGGCGGCTGGACCTGAAGGAATCGGCCTTGGGCGAAACCGACTCGGGAGAGGTTGCCATCGAGCCGGGCAAGAGCGATGCGAGCGAACTGGCACGCCGCATCCGCAGCACCAACAAGTATGAGCGGATGCCGCCGCCGAGGAGCAAGAAGGAACTCAGCCAAGAACAGATCGCCACACTTGTGCGCTGGATCGATCAGGGCGCCCCCTGGGAAGGACACTGGTCGTTCGTCGCGCCGAAGCGGCCCACGCCGCCGGAAGTCGCCGACGAGGGTTTTGTTCACAATCCGATCGATCGGTTCGTGCTCGCCCGGCTACGGCAGGAAGGCTTGTCGCCGTCGCCGGCATCCGACAAGACGACGCTCATCCGCCGCGTCACCTTCGACCTGACCGGGCTGCCGCCGACGTTGGACGAGGTCGACGCCTTTCTGGCCGACGAATCGCCGCAGGCCTACGAGAAGCTGGTCGATCGGTTGCTGGATTCGCCGGCCCGCGCCGAGCACATGGCCCGCTACTGGCTCGATTCTGCTCGCTACGCCGACACGCACGGGCTGCATCTCGATAACCTCCGCTCGATGTGGCTCTATCGCGATTGGGTGATCGACGCATTTGCCGAGAACAAACGTTTCGACCAATTCACGATCGAGCAACTCGCCGGCGATTTGTTGCCGGACGCTACGCCTTCGCAGCACGTGGCCAGTGGCTTCAATCGAGCACATGTGACCACCAGCGAGGGCGGTTCGATCGCGGAGGAGTACGTCGTTCGCTACGCCGTCGACCGCACCGAAACGATGGGCAAGGTCTGGATGGGGCTGACCGTCGGTTGTGCGGTCTGCCACGACCACAAGTTCGACCCGATCTCGCAGAAGGAGTTCTATCAACTCTACGCCTACTTCAACAACACGGCCGAAAACCCCATGGACGGCAACCAGCCGTATCAGAAGTCGGTCGATATGAAGGTGCCCACGTCCGAGCAGACCGCACAGTTCGCGGAGTTCGACCGCACGCTGGTCGAGATCCGGGAGCGGATTCGCACGGAGGTGGCGAAGGTCGAGTATGAAGACCCCGGCGCCGAGAGCGAACCGTCGGAGCCCGCCCGGCGGGAGGTCGTCTGGATCGACGACGCTTTGCCGAAGGGGGCGAAACCGGCGGCCGACGCGGGCACGGCGTGGCAATTTGTCGAGGCGCCCGAGCATCCGGTCCACAGCGGCAAGAGGGCGGTCGTCCGCACGGCCGAAGAACTCACGCAGAACTACTTCACCGAGGCGGATCCGGGGCTGACGGTCGGCGAGGGCGACGTCCTCTTCACCCACGTCTATCTCGACCCGGACAACCCACCGCTAGAGATCATGCTGCAGTTCAACGACGGAACCTGGGAGCATCGTGCTTATTGGGGCGAAGACCGTATCGACTGGGGGACGGCCGACACGGCCAGCCGTCGAGCGGCGGGGGCACTGCCGGAACACGGAAAGTGGGTGCGGCTAGAGATCGAGGCGGCCAAGGTCGGGCTATCGGCCGGCGCGGTCGTCCGCGGCTGGGCCTTCACGCAGTTCGGCGGCACGGTCTATTGGGACAGCGCCGGCATCGTGACGCACGTGCCGCAAGGCCCGCCGCAGAACGAGTCGTTGATCGTCTGGGAACGAGCGCAACGGGCCGCCAAAGCCGCCAAGCTGCCCGAGCCGGTCCGCAAGGCGATTCTCGTCGAGCCCGAAACGCGCGACGACGCCCAGCGGCAACAGATTCGCGATCACTTCATCGAGCACGTCTATGCGAAGAGCCGCGAGCAGTTTGCCGGGTTGCACGGCGAGATTGCGGCGGTCGAGAAGCAGAAGGCGGACCTCGACAAGCAGATCCCCTGGACGCTGGTCACCCGCGAGCGGCCCGAGCGGCGAATGGCCCACTTTCTCAACCGCGGCGCGTACGACAAGCCGGGCGACGAGGTGCAGCGCAACGTGCCGGCCGTTTTGCCGCCGTTGCCGGAAGACGCACCGGACAACCGGCTCGGCCTGGCCCGATGGCTGGTCGATCCGGGCCATCCGTTGACCGCGCGGGTGGCCGTGAACCGCCTTTGGCAGCAGCATTTCGGTACCGGTTTGGTGAAGACGTCCGGCGATTTCGGCTCGCAGGGCGAGTGGCCTTCGCACCCGAAACTGCTCGACTGGCTGGCCGCCGAGTTCATCGACAGCGGCTGGAACGTCCGCCACATGCAGCGGCTGATGGTCACTTCCGCAACCTATCGTCAGTCGTCACGGGTGTCGCCGGCGGCAGCCGCGCGCGACCCGGAAAACCGGATGTTGGCCCGGGGCTCGCGTTATCGCCTGGATGCCGAAATGGTCCGCGACAACGCCCTGGCCACCAGCGGGCTGTTGGTGCAGAAGCTGGGCGGCCCGAGCGTGAAGCCGTATCAGCCCGACGGCCTTTGGTTTGCCGTGGCGTATACCAGCAGCAACACGGCCCGTTTCAAGCAAGACCAAGGCGATGCGCTTTATCGCCGCAGCCTCTACACGTTTTGGAAGCGGACGTCGCCGCCGCCGACGATGCTGCTGCTGGATGCCCCCTCGCGGGAAACGTGCGTGGTCCATCGCGCCCGGACCAACACGCCGCTGGCCGCGCTGGCGTTGATGAACGACGTGCAGTTTTTCGAGGCCGCCCGAAAGCTGGCCGAGCGGATGATGCTCGAAGGCGGTTCGACCGTCAAGGAGCGGGCCGCCTACGGCTTCCGGCTGGCCACGGCCCGCCGTGCCGGCGACTTCGAAATCGGCGTGCTCTTGCGGCAGTTCGAAACCCACCTGGCCGAATTCCGCCAGGATGCAGAAGCGGCCGCGAAGGTCGTTGCCGCGGGTGAATCGCCGCGCGACGAGTCGCTCGACGTCGCCGAACTGGCCGCCTGGACGATGGTGGCCAATCTGATCTTGAACCTCGACGAGACACTCACCAAAGGGTAATACGCATGGACCCCCGGCAGCAATCTGCTCGGTTGATAACCCGACGACATTTTCTCTCGCGCACGGCGGCCGGTGTCGGCGTCGGCTCGATGGCGCTCAGTTCGCTATTAGGGACCGGCGCGACCGCCGCGGAAGCCGACGGCCCGTCGCCCGGCGTCGGCGGCGTGATGCCCGGGTTTCATCTTCCACCGACGGCCAAGCGGGTGATCTACCTCTGCATGGCGGGCGCCCCGTCGCAACTCGATACCTTCGACTACAAGCCGGTGATGAACGACTGGTTCGACAAGGACCTGCCCGACTCGGTCCGCATGGGCCAGCGAATCACCACGATGACCTCCGGGCAGAAGCGCTTTCCGGTCGCCCCGTCGATGTTCAAGTTCGCCCAGCACGGCAAGCACGGGGCCTGGGTCAGCGAACTGATGCCGCATACGGCGTCGATCGTCGACGACCTGGCGATCGTCAAGTCGGTCCACACCGAGGCGATCAACCACGACCCGGCGATCACGTTCATCCAAACCGGCAGCCAACTGCCCGGCCGGCCGAGCCTGGGGGCGTGGCTCTCCTACGGCCTGGGGACGATGAACGAGAACCTGCCCACGTTCGTGGTGATGCAGGCCACCTGGAGCGCCAAACGCGACGCCCAGGCGATCTACTCCCGGCTATGGGGGACCGGCTTCCTGCCGTCGCGGCATCAAGGCGTCAGCCTTCGTTCCAGCGGCGATCCGGTGCTCTACCTGTCGAACCCGGCGGGAGTTGGCACCAAGACCCGGCGGCAAATGCTCGACGGGCTGGCCGAGATGAACCACCGCCACCACGAGCGCTGGGGCGATCCCGAGACGGCAACGCGAATCGCCCAGTACGAGATGGCCTTTCGCATGCAGTCGTCGGTGCCGGAATTGACCGATCTCTCGCAGGAGTCGGAGAAGACCCTCGAGCTTTACGGCCCCGACTCGCGAAAGCCGGGCACGTTTGCCGCCTCGTGTCTGTTGGCCCGGCGGCTGGTCGAGCGGGACGTGCGGTTCGTGCAGATCTTCCACCGCGGCTGGGACCAGCACGGCAACCTGCCGTCCGACATCCGGCTGCAGTGCCGCGACGTCGACCAGGCGAGTGCCGGACTGATCACCGACTTGAAGCAGCGCGGCATGCTCGACGACACGCTGGTCGTCTGGGGCGGCGAGTTCGGCCGCACGATCTACTGCCAGGGCGGATTGACGAAGACCAACTACGGCCGCGACCACCATCCCCGCTGCTTCACCGTGTGGCTGGCCGGCGGCGGCGTGAAGCCTGGGATCGTTTATGGCGAGACCGACGATTTCAGCTACAACATCACTGAGGACCCGGTGCATATCCACGATCTTAACGCCACGATCCTCCACTGCCTCGGCGTGGATCACGAGCGGTTGACGTTCCGCTATCAAGGCCGCGATTTCCGGCTGACCGACGTCGAGGGTAACGTGGTGCGGGGGATTCTCAGCTAGCGGCGTAGGGTGCGTGAAACGCACCGCCCCAAACGGAGGAAGGCAAGGCTAACGTGCCGGGTGGCTGGGGCAAAGCGCAGCGGCGCCCCAGGCTGCCAGCCGATCGGTTACCCCTGGAACCAGCGGGTCACCACCCCAACATGCTCTCGGCGCCGTGCGGTGCGTTGCACGCACCCTACAAGCTACGATGGCCGATTCGGCGACCAGACGGGCCGGCGGATCGTCGGCGCCGGCGGCGGAACCGTTTGCCGACGCTCGGGCAAGCTGCCGACGCGCGCCGGCGGAAGCGTATCGGCCTGCTGCAACTCGGCGTGCGGGTTCGTTTGCCGCGGCGTTTCGGAGCGCGTCCACCCCGACGCCGGGTCGCCGGCCAAGGCCACATGGATCGGGCCTTCGGCGTGCAGCCGGCGGCCGTCGCTGGTGAAGTAGCGCACGAAGACGTAGAGATCCCCGTGGGTCGGCGGCGCGGCCGTCCATGGCAACTGCAATCGAAAGCCACCTTCGGAACCGCCGGCGCGGGAAGCGCGGGCGACATCGGCGGCCGTGAGATCCCATCGCGCCACACGGGCCGATTCGTCGTCGTAGGCCGGATCGAGAACGACCACGGCCATCTTGCCGGCGGCGTCTAGCGGCCGTCCGTCGGCGGTGCGCGGGGCGACCACCAACGTGATGCCGTCGTCGCCCGGCCGGCCGTCGGCGTCGAAGCCGCCGGCGAGTTGCTGACGCACGTCGATCCTGTCGACCTGGGTGCTATCGGTCGATGCAGGCGGTGCGCCGTGGACATCCGGCCGATAGAAGCTCGGCCCACCGGGCAGTTCGCCCGAGTCCGGCCATGGCAGCCGGTCATCCGCCGGGGGAGCGGCACGTGCCGGCGGATCTACGTCCGGGGTAATGCGCGGATCGTCCGTAGGCTTCGGGTTTCCCATCAACGGGGCGAGTGCCTCGTCGGGCGAGACCTCCTTAAGCGGCAGCTTGATGTCTACGCCGGAGCCGCCGAAGGGAGGCGCCTCGTCACGCTGAGCAGCCGGCTCATCGGCGCCGGCAGCCGGGAGCATGAAATCGAGCGGCCCGCCGTCCCTCTTGCCCGAGGTCCTGCCCGCGGCCTCGCGGCAGTCCTCCAGTTGCCATTGCAGCCGGTAGATTTTGTCCTCCAGTTGACGATTCTCCCGCTCCAAGAGCGCGATCGATTGAGCGGTTTTCGTGCAGCACCCGACCGCCGCCAGGCAGGCCAGGGCCACGCTGGGCAATTGCCAGAATTTCATGTCGACCTCGCGCAGGATAGTCCCTCGGACGGCGGCGCCACGGGCGCTGCCAACCGAACGCGGGTGGTGATGGGAAGGAACGAAACGGAGGAGAAAAGCGTGGAGGAGACGAGGGCGCCGCCGTGCCGGCGGCTAAACGGAAATGGCTATGCGGTATCGGTGATACGCAGGTGGATAAGCGGAACGGGTTAGTCGGATTCGGTCTCCGCGACGTGTTCGATGACGTCGTCGATCAGCCCGTATTCGAGGGCCTCTTCGGCGGTCATGAAGCGGTCGCGGTCGGTATCGTCTTCGATCTTCTCGAGCGGGTGACCGGTGTGTTTGATGAGGATCTTGTTCAGCCGCTCTTTGACTTTGCTGAACTCCTTGGCGTGGATCATGATGTCTTCGGCCGAGCCTTCCATGCCGGCCAGCGGCTGGTGGATCATGATGCGGGAGTTGGGCAGCGCCTTGCGCTTGCCGGCGGTTCCGGCCGTCAACAGCACGGCGCCCATCGACGCACACTGCCCTACGCAATAGGTGGCCACGTCGCAGTTGATGAACTGCATGGTGTCGTAGATGGCCATGCCGGCCGTCACGCTGCCGCCGGGCGAATTGAGGTAGAGATGGACGTCCGCCTTGGCGTCTTCCGACTGCAGGAAGAGCAACTGCGCCACCACCGAGTTGGCCACCTCGTCGTTGATCTGCGAGCCGAGAAAGACGATCCGGTCCTTCAGCAGCCGGCTGTAGATATCCATCGCCCGCTCTTCGCGGCCGCTCTTCTCGATCACGTAGGGAATCAGTGGCATGATAGGTGGGGAGTGGAGAGTGGAGTGTGGAGAGCAAACAGCGGAGTTTCAGGTCGCGTCCGGCGTGCTCCCATCGGAAATCATAAATCCCAAATCGTAAATCCAAACTCAGTCTTCGTCGTCGTCACCCTCTTCGAGCGGCTGCCCGGTGAGGATGTCGTCGACGATGCCGTACTCTTTGGCCTGTTCGGCGTTCATGTAGAAATCGCGGTCGGTGTCTTTGGCGATCCGCTCGATCGGCTGGGCCGTGTGCTCGGCGAGGATCTTGTTGAGTACGTCGCGGGTGTTGATGATCTCCTCGGCCTGGATCTCGATATCCGAGACCTGGCCGCCCACGTGGCCGTAGGGCTGGTGGATCATCACCTTGGCGTGCGGCAATGCCAGCCGCTTGCCCTTGGTCCCGCCGGCCAGTAGAACGGCCCCGCCGCTGGCCGCCAGACCGACGCAATAGGTCGACACGGGGCAACTAAGGATCTGCATCGTGTCGTAGATCGCCAACGTGGCCGAAACGCTTCCGCCGGGCGAGTTGATATAGAAGTGGATGTCCTTGCGGCGATTCTCGCTCTGCAAGTAGAGCAGCTTCATCACCAACTCGTTGGCGTTGCCGTCGTGGATCTCACCCTGCAAGAGGATGATCCGATTCTCCAGCAAGAGGTCGCCCAGCGTCATCTGACGCTGGCGCTGGTAGTCGCGAAAAGCTGCCGAATCAACCGTCACCGGCCGTCGCATGTTGCTCATGGGCGATCTTTCGTAACGCGACATCGTACTCCGCCGGCCGCTGGCAAGCCGTTCGTCGCCGTGCCGGCGACGGCTAAACGCGAGACACGTCGTATCCCGTCGTCGTGGCGACGGTCATTCGGTTACTGCCTTCGGCGTGGAGTACGAAATCTGATATCTACAATCTGCAAGCCGACAAGGTTCTCTACCCGCGCATCGGTTCTTCGGCCGGACGGCCGCCCGGCGACGCCGGCGAGGCGTCCGGCTGGGCCTCGGGGATGTCGCTCCCCTGACCGCCGGCCGCCTGATCGATCGCCTCCGCGTCGCTGCGCTCGAACTCGTAGGGGACTTCCACAAACTGCGCTTCGGAGAGGATCAGTTCGATGACCTTCCGCTCAATGATTTGGTTTCGCAACACGTCCATCGAGCCGGCCTTCTCCAACCGTGCCCGAACCCGACGCGCCGACTCGTTGCTCTGCCGGGCGATCAAACGGATCTCGTCCTGGTAATCCGAATCGTCCGCATCGATCGACTCTTCTTCGGCGATCCGCTCAAGGATGAAATGCTCTTTCAGCGCCCGGGCCGTCGACGCGCGGCTGTTCTGGCGGAGTTGGTTCTGGTGGGCGCGAATCTCCTGCTCGCCGAAGCCGCTGCGCCGCAACTCCATCACGGCACGCTCCAACTCGCGGTGGCTCTGCCGTTCGAGCAACTCCGGCGGCAACTCCCAGTCCGCGGCAACCGTCAAGGCCGAGGTGATCTGATCGCGGGCGCGGCGGTGTTGTTCGTATTCGAGTTGACGTTCCAATTGGTCTTGGATGGCGTCGCGCAGATCGGCCTCCAACTCGAACCCGCCCAGTTCCTCGAGCAGGTCGTCGTCGAGTTCGGGAAGCTCCAGCCGCTTGACTTCGAGCACCTCGAAGACGGCCGTAATCTCCCGGCCTCGCAGGGCGACGTTCGGGGCGTCGTCGGTCAGGGTGGCCACGGCCTCGCGGGTCTCGTCGGCGGTGACCCCGTCCATGATCTCGCCGAACTTCTCGATCTTCCCGTCGCGGAAGCTCAGCACCGGGCGGATACGGATGACCTCTTCTTCCGAGTGGGAAAGCTGCTCGCCTTCGTGCTGGAAGGTGAGGTTCGTGGTGATGTAGTCGCCTGCCTCGGCGGGCCCTTCGTGCGGAACCAGTCGGCCGCGATTGGCCAGCACGTTCTCCAGCGACCGATCGACGTCCTCTCTACTGATCTCTCGCACCGGCTTCTCAATCGGCAGGCCCTTCCATTTGGGCACGTCGAACTCGGGCCGGACCTCCAGATCGAACTCGAAGGTGAAGGGACCTTCTTCGGGGATCTCGATTGCCTCGAGGTCGATCTCCGGTTCGCTGATCGCCGAGAGTTCCTCGTCCTCGCTGATCTGGCTGAGACTGTCCATCAGCAGTTCGCTCTTGACCTTCTCGCTGACGTCCTTGCGAAAACGCCGCTCGATCAACTCCCGCGGCGCATGGCCGGGCCGAAAACCGGGAATCTGCGCCTCGGGCATCAACTCGCTGAACTGCTTGTCGAAATAGCGTCGGACTTCAGTCTCCGGCACCGTCACACAGATGTGTCGCTCGCAGGCGCTGGCCTTGTCGATGGCCACCTCGAGGTCCAAGCGCTCGGGCGCCTCTTCGGTTTCGGCGTCGTCGGCGTCGTCCAGTTCGGCGTCGTCCAACTCGGCGTCGTCAACGTCGGTCAGAGCGTCGTCATCCTGCAACGCGTCCGCAGCCGCCGCGGCATCATCGTTATCGAGGTTGTCGGTATCGGCCATGTTTTTCGCCATCGAGTTTCAACGGGAGGGAACCCACGGGGGGAGTTGCGCGGGCGAGACACACCAGAGCCGGCGCGCCGGCGGCGAGAGTGATTCATCCAAACGCCAAAGAGCGGGTGATGGGATTCGAACCCACGACAACGACGTTGGCAACGTCGTGCTCTGCCAGCTGAGCTACACCCGCTGTTCCCCAATCGCGTCTCCCACCAACGCCAGTCAAGCTGACTATTCGGCAGCCCGGCGACCGGGCTAAAACACCGAATTATAGGTTCAGCAGGAGTGCTTTCAAGGCCAATTGGGCTACAAACGGCCGATCGAGCAGATTTGGCTCGATTCGGCCCCTACTTCGGGGGTAGTCGGAATTGTGGCGGTGCGGTAGCCGGGTAGTTCGCTGGCGTGCGCGCTTGCGGCAACCGCCATTTTCTTTGTCGTCTACGCAAACGCCCCTTCTTCCCTTCGAGCTTCCCTTCCAGGCTTCTGATCTTGGGGCCCATCACGCACGGCACACATCCCCAGGAGAACTGCAAAGTCGATTCGCGGGAGTGGAAAACGGGGACTGGCTCC
>CAYYNP010000009.1:0-37840 GCA_964472545.1 uncultured Planctomycetaceae bacterium
GTATTCAGTGACAGTCGACCGGTCTGTCTTCTGATGGAGCGCATGTCTGTTGCGTACGAGTAGCTCCAGGTCGCCTCCTTGCTCTGCGTTACCCATTGTCCCAATGAGCGACCGAATTCTCGGAGTCGGTTTGGCACGCATCTGCCCCCAGTGTCTTGATGGGGACGGTTGCCTTGGGGCTAAGTAGGGAGAGCGTCGACGCAACGCCCATTTTCCGAGCCGCCGGCTCGCCACACCGGCGGCTCGCAACATACCGAATTGTCAAAGAACGTCCGCCCCGTTCGTGACCGGCAAACCGCGCCTACGAAAGTGCCCCCAGGTTCGCCCACAGCAGAACGATCCGCCCGGTCACCAACGCCGAACCAGCACCACTGACGTCGCCGGTGTCGAAGATCAGATTCAGATGGACTTCGTTCGTGCCATCCGTCCAGAACGAATCGCCGAACGCGACGTAGTCGGTGGTGCTGCCGACGCCGGCCACGAAGGGATCGGTCAATTCGCGCGACCCCAACGCTTGGATTTCTTCCCAGTCGTCGAGCGCCGCGCCGCCCACCGCAGTCGAACCCAGCGAGATATCGCCGCTGCCCGTGTTGCTGATGTTCGCGGAACCACTCACGTCGACGGACAACGTGGCCATCGATCTCGCCAACGTGATGATGCCTGACGGGTACGTGTACAACAGCACGCTGCCGTAGCCGGCCGTCGAGTCTTCGGTGATCGTAACCGCCGTGCTCGACAAGTCCAACTGGGTGACGTGCCACGGCGGCGTGCCGCTTTCCGTTGCGGTGACGGTCGCGCCGTTCGGGGTGCCGACGGCCGTGGCGGCGCCGGTCACAAGGTTTAAGTCGCCGGCGGTCGCGGTGACCTGGACTCCGGCAAGCCTAAACTCGCCGCCGGGCTTAACGTCAAACTTTCGGCTTACGGTCAGTTGTTCGGGGTATCCAGTGTAGCTCACGTCCTTTTTTCCTTTGATTGAGGTTATCAATTCGCCCGGCGACCAGCGCCATCGCCGGCCGCCGGGCATGGGGCCGCATACGGCGACCCCACAGGACCGATCAGGATGTATTCAGCACACGCACCGAAGTGCCTTCGTACGCGGGCGGATTCACGAGGCTGATTTCTGTCAGATTGTTCATACGGGAGACACGGTTCGCTTGTGTTGGGCCGAAAGCCGCGAGGAACGACACGCCGTTCCACCGTCCGGATCGAACGCCCGCCACGGCTTCTCGCGCGAGACGCGTGTCGGCCGGATGCGCCGTGAATCGCAGGCCGACGGCGTCTTCGACAAGCTGTAGCGTTCCGTCCGCCGTTTCTGCAAGCGCCTTGTCCATCTTGTGGTCAAGCACGAACTTCACATTCCTGCCGCTTTCGAGCACCTTCCGAAATGCTCCGCGGGCAATCGCCGGAAGCGGTCCGTCGCCACGGTGGCCCGGTTTGTCGAAGACGGCCGCATAGCCGAAAAGTCTAGCGTTCAGCCGCGGCCGACGGCGCTTCATTCGTTGGAGACGGATCAGGGCAGCACGTCGGAAGGGGTCGTGAGCCGGGGAATACGTGAGACGGGCGATCCGTTCCTTGCGTGCAGCAAGTTGCATCTGCATACAAGCGCGATGGACATCGCCGCCGACTCCAAGAAGGCCACTGACTGCGTCGCCCGTGTCGACGATGTCGCTCGCCAGCAGCGCCCACGGCCACCAGGCGGGCGGCAGGGGAGTTCCGTTCTTGTCTCGCTTTTGCCGGCCGCGGTTGTCGGTCTCGTAGCGTTCGTGGAACCGTAGGACAAAGGAACTTGATAACGACTCAGGATCGCTTTCGATTCGACTCGCGATGTAGTCGACCAAATCGCCGCCCGGCGATTTCCGCGCAGCCCGGTCAAAATGAAGATCGGCGCGAATCGCGTCCCGCCAAGTTCGTTTCCACGTCCCGCCGTAACTGTCGACGTGAACCGCTTTGGCCAAGCGCGGGCTTCGCAACCGACCGACGAACTTCTCAGTCTTATCGTCCAGTCCAAGGAAGTCCGGATGTTGCACGTGGACCGGCAGTCCTCGCCGTGGCCAGATGCGGATCGCCTCCTTCAGGCCATCGACAGTGAACTGCCCGCGACCATCGGACTTGAACGGGCCGACGAGCGCCGCGACGTATCCGAATACGACACCCGCCGTGCCGGCCTCGCGGTCGACACCGATCGGGTGGCCGTGGCCATCGAGTGGCAATGTTCCTTCCGCAGCCACTATCATTTCAGATGCCTCCGATTGTCTCGCCGAAACTTGTCCGCTCGCAACACGCGAATCGCCCGCGGCAACTGGCCGCTTTCGTTGAAGTTAAGCCGCGTAAACACTGCCGACGGGTCGATGCCCGCTCGCCGCATCCGCTCGTGGAATGCATCTTCGGCGGCGACCGCCTCGCGTAACGCAACCACCGCGTCGACGACGTTCGCCAATAGTTCGCGGTGCTCGTCGCGGTAGGCCGGGACACACTCGCGGGCTGCGTCGACGACCAAGTTGGCGACCACGCGCTGCTGCTCGCTGTACGCCTGATTGACAGCGTCGCGCTCTTCGGCCAGCGCGGCCCTGTCCACCACTGCGGCTTCGGTATCAGTACCCGGCGGCTTACGGCCCAGCAGTTCGGCCATCCTCCCAAGTATTCGCCTGTCGCGTTCGGGGCGGTGGCGCTCGCCGCTTGCTTGGCGCAATCGCCGTTCGGTATCGTCCTTCTGCTCTCGCAGTTCCGCCAGGCGCTGCTTCGCCGCGGTGACTTCCGGGAAGTCGTCCGGCGTCGGGCGGCCGTTGTCGGCGTCGAGAGTTCTAGTCCGCTTCTTTGCTGTTCGCATCTTCTCTTCTCCTAAGGTTACGTGTGATGTACTGGTGACGCACGCGCGCCATATCTTGCGACGTGAGGTCGACACCGTCGGCGCCATCGACGCCAAAGCAGAATTCTGCAAATGACACAGCGCGACCAGTTGCCTGCTGCCTGGCCAACACGTCCGCGCGAATCTGAACGTCCTGCCACGCCGCGCGCATCGCGGGCAGGTCGTCGCCGAAGGCGCAGCCAAGGTGATCGAATCCGTTTGCGAGTTGCACGATGTGCAGCCCCGTCAATTGACGGCGGGACCGGCGGTGCTTGCGTCTCACCATTTCGCACCTCCCGCCCGTGGTGGGCGCGCGGCCGCGTCGGGCGGCTCGACTGCGTCGAGGCAGAGTTCTCGCACCAACCTGGCAAACGCCAACCGCGAATCCCTCTCGATCGAAACTTCGGGCCGCGTTTTCGGTTGACTGAATCGATCGACGAACGTCAATCCTTCCGCAGCAATGATCCGCCGCGCTTGCTGACCGCGGTCCCATGCTTCGGC
This sequence comes from uncultured Planctomycetaceae bacterium, assembly GCA_964472545.1. GTDB lineage: Bacteria > Planctomycetota > Planctomycetia > Pirellulales > Thermoguttaceae > CAYYNP01. The sequence goes on from CAYYNP010000009.1 coordinate 3,347, forward strand.
GGCCAACGTGAGCAACCGAATGTGGTGAGGCTCCAAGTCGTAGTCGCTGATTACCGCCGACCACCACGCTGCCGTGGCGGCTTCTAGGTGATCGGGCGGTCGCGGTGCTTCTTTGTCGTGACTCATGGGAATTCGATTTCAATCGGGTTCGCTGGCGAAAACACGCGCGAGCAAGCACGGTCTCCCCTGGCACCCCCCTAGAGATACTAGGGAGGGGCGAGGTATCATGCCGTCCTGACCTGCGAACCGTGCGGAATCATTCGCTCCACGCCGTCACCGCGAAACGCTGTGTCGCGCGGCAACTGCCCACCGTTCTGCACGGCGGCGAGAATGTGTCGATACGCGGTTCGGAACGCGGCCATCGAACGCAGTTCCGGTTGCGCAGCCGACGGACCGACGAGCCCTTGAAGGTGCGCGTGGATCGTCCGCCATCCGTTCACCGTAGTGCCGGCACGTTGCAGGTCGGCTATCGCGGCCGCTTTGGCGTCGTCGAGCGCTGGCTCAATTCCGACAAGATCAGTCCAATTCCGTGTCGTCTTCATTACGAATACTCCAATGAGTTGTCGAACAAACGCCCCTGGAACTTCGCCGCCGCGTCGTCGCGCTCCCACGGCATCATTTCGTCGTCGCCGGCGACAGGCGGCGGTCGCATGCCGGCTTCTTCGCCTGTGCAGACGATGTGTAGCAGCATGCCCACGGCTTTTCCGTAAGCGACCGCGTCGCCGGGGCAAAGCCGGTGAATTGCGGCCGCGTGTTCCCAACGGAACGTGATCCAGCCGATACCGTTGGCATGCGCTTGTCGCGCCAGGTCTTTCAGCACCGCAAAGGTCATGTTTCTCACTTCCAAGATACGCGCCGCCCGCTGGCAAATTGAGCGTCGAAACCGCCCCGCCAGGCGAGGCGCGGGAACGTGTCGCAAACCCCAAGAAGGACGGTAGGACGGTTAGGACCCTTTTTCCGTATAGCGCCTTACGAGAACGAGACCAAGCGCGCAACCTAGAAAGTGGTCCCAACCGTCCTAAGGGTCCTTCTTGGTGCTTACGTGTTTTCACTGGTCGTCCCATCCTGCCGATTCCAGGCGTGTCAGTCCGATCCCAAACCACCAAACGCGACCGCTGACCTTCTCGCGCAGGAATCCACGGTCGCCAAGGGCCCGGCCAAACCGTGTCTGATTCAGCGACTTGTCCGCGGTCCATTGCCGGTAGGAGTCGAACAGGTCGGCTGCTGTTGCACTCCCACCAGGTTCGACGACGGCACACTCCCTGATCCACTCGCCAAGCAAATCCTCACCGCTTCGATAATCTTCCGTGGCGGCCTTCACCATTGCGGGCTCGCAAAGGCTGCTGCGCTCGAGGTACTCACGACATCCACGCACGAGCCAGGCTAAGATTCCTTCAGCTTCGGCAGCCAGCTTGTCGGGCAGTCGCTTATCCTGTTCCGATTCCGCGAAGATGCGAGTGAATGGAATCAGTTTGATCCGCCGCCAGATCGCCCAATCGGTCCCACGGACGACCGGCTTGTGGTTCGTGGCGAGGAAGATCGTGTGCGTCGGCGCAAACTCCCAGAAGTCCTCGCGCATTCTGCGGGCCCGGACGCGCTCGCCGCCGGTAAGCTGCTTGACGAGCGGTTCGGCAAGACGGCGACTTTCACCAGATTCGATGCAGGTCACCAGCCGCTTGCCGTACAAGTCGGCCCGTTCGGTCGGATGCTCATTCCGCTTGCAGATCAGCAAGTCCGTGGCTGCCTCCATCGCGTAGTCCTCGCCGATGACGGCCTTGGCGGTGTTCAGCAGCGTGGACTTACCGTTGGCTCCCCGGCCGTGCCAGATCGCTAGGAGGTGTTCAAGCGTGACGCCCAGCAGCGAATACCCCAACAGCCGCCGCACAAACGCGATCAACTCCGCGTTGTTCTCGAACACGCCGGCAAGGAACTTCTCCCACGTCGGCGCGGTGGCGTCCGGGAAAAACGCCGTCGGGCACAGTTGGGTGATGTAATCCTCGCGTCGATGCGGCTGCAACTTGCCAGTTTCGAGGTTGATCGTGCCGTTCGTGCAATTGAACAGCATCGGCTTGGCGTCGAATTCCTTCGGCTGAATCGGGATGCCCGGCTCGCTTTGGGCCAAGCGGATCATGTTTGCCCGCCCGTTTGCCGATTCACTCGCTCGTGAGTGCTTCACGAGTGCTTGGCGCCTAGCGTCGTCATCGGCGGCCGCGGCATCGATCAGCATCGAAACGGCCGTCTCTTTCGCCCACTGGTCGACCTGTCCGGCAGCATCGACGTGCCATCGCGTACAATCCCACACGAACCACTTGCGCCAGGGATAGCAGAAGTGGAGATTCTCGCCGTGCCTGGCCACGAGACGTTCGGCGTTGCCTGTGTCAGTGAGGTGGAACTCCTCCGCACGGTCCGCACGTCTCCCACGGCCCGCACGGGCGTCTTCCTCGTCGGCCAACTTGACCATTTCCGCATCAAGGTGGCTTAGTTCGTCGACCGGCACGCCGAACCGCTCCGCCGCACGTTCAAGCGTCTTCTGCCGTAGGAACGACCTATTGGTGTCGATCTTGTCGCGAAACTCCCGTCCGTTAGCCGTGAAGACCACCAGTCGGTCGGCACGGCCGTTGCTAGGGCCGACGTGCAAGGCGATGCGTGTCATAAGCGACCCTCCCTGGCTCGCGCAATCGCGGCCGGAACGCCCTGTTCGGTTGGCTTGGACGCCGTCGTGCCGTCGAGTTCGCGGGTGATGCGCGCGATTTCTGCCAAGACGTCTTGCTGTTTTGTGGGCAGTAGCACTTCGGCCGCGGCGGCAAGGCAATCATCCACCGGGACTCCAAGCAGACCGCTTGCGACCTTCGCGATTTCCTGCGCTTGCAGGCGAGTTCCGATGGGGGAATGGTCAAGGTCGCGCGGCCCCGTAGCGGATTCGCGATTACGGGCTGCCACGTTCTCACGCAATTCTGCCATCCGGCGGGCTTGGTCGATGCGGATCAGGTCGGCCACTGCCTTGCGAAGTTCGGATGCATCTATGAGGGTCATGCGGCCGCCTCCTCGGTCTCGCCCTCGCCGTCCACAACCGACAGCAGGAAAGCCGCCACGGCGGTGATCGCCTCGGGCGGGATCTCGGCCTCGGTGGGGACGGTCTCGATCAGCAGGGGATGGGCGGGGGCGATCATGGCTGCCCTTCCCCGTTACAGTCATCCGGCGTAATCAACGGCGCGTTGAGCTTCCTTTCGGCGTACTGAGCAAGTCGCAAGGCTCGCCGCAGCACGTCCACCTCCCGCATAGCGCGGGCAAGGCGAACTCGCACTTCCTGTGCGGGAGGGATGATTGCGAGCGATTGAGAAGATTGACTTCCGGACATTGCGGGCCTCCGTATTTCAGAAGCCATTCTATTGGTGTCCGGTGTCGGAGAGGTGTCGGAGAGGTGTCGCTAGCGACTCTTTTGCGACGTTTCCTTCATTGACACGGTTCTGCTGATCTTGGAGAACGACAACTCCAGCGGCAAACTGTTGTCGCAGAAGAAGTTGTTGACTCGTCGAACCATGGATTTTGCGGCGCTCTGCGTGGGTGGGTCTTCCCGGTCCCCCCATACCGGCTCAGCCAGGTCGTCAATTGAAGCAGCGCGGTCGCGTCTCTTCCAGAGTTCTTTTACGAGCTGGAATTGACGTGGAGGCAATCCGGGAAACTCCTTCCCGGCGTAACGGAACTTGTTAGGCTCGACTGGACCGTCTGGCTTCGGCTCAGTTTTCAATCCCGGCGCCTCTCCCAGAATCTCCTTCTGGCGCAGGTCCCGCCACGCTTTCAGATTGGCCACCGTCTGGTCCCGCCTCAACGGCGGCATCGGATAGCCGAGCATTCCAACGGCGGATCGAGCGAGCCACTCGACCTTGGTGCCGTCAGGGGCGAATACGTCTACCGATTCCATGCTCGTAGGGCCTTCGACGCGAACATCAAGTACCGGCCGCGACGATGGCCAGCCGGCCTTCTCAGCCAATCGCTTGATCTCGGCGACGGCGAAGCCCCTCGAATCGTCGGGCGACTTGCCATAGACAACACGATCAGGATCATTCACGAACCGGGCAATGCACTCATTCAGCGCGGCCCAAAGCGGGTCGTCAGACAGCAGGGAGTCCGTTTCGATTTGCATAATTCCACCTGTTTCTAAGTCGGCCGGGCCACCGGCGGCTCCCCGCGGTACAGGTGGAAACCGTGGGAACCGGCCGGCGCGTTGGACGGGCGAAGAGAGCGACTCTTGCCCGCCACCCGACTATTTGGTCAGTGTACGGATTTGCGCTTCCGACGGGAAGGGGCCTTGGCCGTCCGCCAGCCGGCCCCCGGCCCCCAGCCGACCGCCACGATAAGCCCCCTCTTTCCGGCGTTATGCACGGCCGCCCCCGCCCGACCTGCCGCCCATCCGAGTTCGGCGGCCACTTGGCGAACGGTCACGGGCTCCCCGTTCTCTAACCTCCCGACCGCGTCCGCCGCCTGCCGGTAGACCGGCGTCGGGCTCTCGACGTTGCCTGCATCCACGGGAAACCAACGGGCGCCCGCCCCCGAGCCGACACACCGCAAATACCCTGCCCGAGCCGCGAACCTCAGCCGCCCGGACGCCGCTCGCCGGCCGAGCCCCAATTTCGAGGCGACTGCCGCTGCCGGCACCCCCTTTCCCGACTCGGCGAAAAGCCGCGAAACTACCCTGGCCGCACGCAGAAACGCCTTATCCGGCTCCAGTTCTTGAGGCGCCAAGATTACTGTGTATCCTGCCATACCACGAGAAGAAGGGCTACACGGTGCTGATAGCCGTGGCCACCGTCTGTGTGGCGATATCACTGATGGTGCTCTGGTTCGCCGTCAGTCTGCTGTTTCGCCGGCGATTTCAGTTCAGCCTCAGCTCGCTGCTGGTGCTGGTCGTCACGGTGGCGATTGCGTGCAGTTGGCTAACAGTGAAGATGCAGCAGGCAAGAGAGCAGCGGGAAGTTCTGGAGGTAGTTTGGAGCGCTGGGGGGGACGTGAACTATGACTGCGAGTATGATGCGGATCGTCAGTTTGTACCCAACGTAGAAATGCCGGGGCCAGCATGGCTGCGCAAGTCGCTTGGTGGTGTTGATTTCTTTGCGGACATTGTCGCTGTCGGTAGTTTCGGTATTGACAATCCGACAGAGTTTAATCTTCTGCCGCATCTGTCACACCGCCTGGAAACCCGCGCAGCATTCACGCCCACCGGGTCCTTTGACGACGAAACGGTAGAGCATTTGAAAAGGCTACCGAAGCTCGATTACCTGCATCTGTTTGGATCTGAGGTCACCGATGCCGGGATGGAGCACGTCGGCGCGATGCCTCACCTGAAACACCTGACACACTCCAGCGTACCGACCAGCGACGGTTTCAGCGTTGGAATCACCGACGTTGGGCTGGAGCGCCTGACCAGAGCAGGCGGGCTTCGGAGCCTGCATCTTGGAACGTTCTATCCGGCGGAGCCGTTCTACGATAGGCGTGTTTTTGGACGCCAAGTGCACATCACCGACGCCGGGTTGGAACATCTGAAGAGGTTGACGCAACTCGAAGAGTTGACACTCATGGGCACGCATATCACCGATGCCGGGCTTGAACATCTTGGTGCATTGAAGAACCTCCAAATGCTCAACCTCAGGGGCAACTGGATCGGCGATGCGGGGCTGCAACATTTGGAGTCCGTGCCCAGTCTGCAGCGCTTGGATCTCACATCCACGGACGTCACCTACGTCGGTGTAGCAAAGCTCCGAGAGGCACTGCCGGAGTGCGATATCGACTGGTGACTTGCCGCGTTTCAGCACCCACCGCGCCATCCCCTCCCATTGACACCCCCCCACAACCTGCCACCATCACAGCAGCGTGGCCGCCCTGTGATGCGGCCGATTCGTGGTTCTGTTGTCCATGGGAGTTGCCGATATGTCCGTGCCCGCTACTGCCGGGAAGATCCTTCGGGTGAATCTGACTACGGGGGAAATCTCCACCGAAACGCCCGACGACCAGCTTTACCTGACTTACCTCGGCGGATACGGCCTGGGGGCGTACTATCTCTATCGCGAGCAGCCCGCGGGCGCCGATCCGCTGGGGCCGGACAATACGCTGGGGTTCTTCACCGGACTGATTACCGGCACGGCGGGGATTACCAGCAATCGCTACGTCGTCGTGGGCAAGAGCCCCAAGACCGGCGGTTGGGGCGACGCCAACTCCGGCGGCACCTTTGGGCCGGCCCTGAAAACGGCCGGGTTCGACGGGGTGTTGTTTACCGGGGCGAGCCAGTCGCCCGTCTATCTGCTGATCCGTGGCGGAAAGGCGGAGTTGCTGCCGGCCGACGATCTTTGGGGCCTCAACACGACCGAGACCGACGAGCGAATCACCGAGCTCTACGGCTCCGACGCCCGGGCGGCCTGCATCGGGCCCGCCGGCGAGCGGCTGAATCTGCTAGCGGCCGTGGTCAACGAAAAGGGCCGGGCCGCCGCACGCAGCGGGCTCGGCGCCGTGATGGGCTCGAAGAAGCTCAAGGCCCTGGTCGTCGCCGACGGCACCAAAGTGGTCGAGGTTGCCGATCCGGAAGGGATGAAGGCCGCCATGCATCGCCACCGCGACTTCCTCAAGAGCCGCCCGCGATGGGACCTGATGCGGAAATACGGCACCTGCGGCAGCATGGCCGGGCTGGCGATGAAGGGCGACACGCCCACAAAGAACTGGGGCGGCACGGCCGAGATCGATCTGCCCACCGTCGGCCAACTCAGCGGCGACGCGGCCGTGGCCATCGAATACAAGAAGTACGCCTGCTGGCGATGTCCTATGGCTTGCGGCGGGTTGACGCGCGTCGAGGAAGGCGAGTTCGCGATCAGCGGGCACAAGTCGGAATACGAAACCCTCGGGGCCTTCGGGGCGATGTGTCTGAACGACAATCTCGAATCGATCAACCTCTGCAACGAACTCTGCAACCGGCTCGGGCTGGATACGATCGGCACCGGCGGGACGGTGGCGTTCGCGATCGAGTGTTACGAGAACGGGCTGATCACCAGCGAAGAGACCGGCGGGCTGGAGTTGACCTGGGGCAACGCCCGATCGATCGTTGAATTGGTCAAGCGGATCGGCCGCCGCGAGGGGATTGGGGCCGTGTTGGCCGACGGCGTGCGCGTGGCGGCCCAGCGGATCGGCAGGGGTTCCGAACAATACGCGATCCACGTCGGCGGCGAAGAACCGCCGATGCACGATCCGCGCTGCGTGCCCAGCGCCGGGACCACCTACAAGATGGACGCCACGCCGGGCCGCCATACGCAGGTCAGCACGTGGATTTCCGAACTGGGCGCCGGCCCGCCGGATTTGGTCGACCAGCCGCAGCCGGCAGAGCATTACCCCGGCAAGGGCCAGGCCCACGCCAAGGTGAACAACTACTTCCACGTGGGCCAATCGTCCGGCATCTGCATGTTCATCCTGTTGACGATGCAGCCGCACTTTGTCACCGAATCGCTGACCCACGCCACGGGGACCGAGTTCACGTTCGACGATGTGATGACGACCGGCCGGCGGATCGCCGCGTTGCGCACGGCGTTCAACTTGCGCGAGGGCATCCGCAACATCGAGATCCCCATGCCCGGCCGCGTGATCGGCGACCCGCCGCTGGAGAAGGGCCCCACGGCGGGCAACACGGTTCAACTTGACGTCCAAGTCGAGGACTACCTCAAAGCCATGGAGTGGGACACGGCGACCGGCGTGCCGAAGCGTGAGACGCTACTCGCACTAGGACTCGACTTCGTCGTCGACGATTTGCACGCCTCGACATAAAGCCGCGACCGGTGGTCGCGCCACACGCCCACGGAGACTCCGCCACAACGCCAGCCACAACCGACGAGGAGCTACGCCATGCCTTTATCACGCTTCCTTACTGCACTTGCTCTTGGGGTATTCGCACTCACGACAAGCGACCTTCTCGCCGAAAACCTTATCCTCGCCGAAAACGGCCAATCCCCTTACCGAATCGTCGTTCCCAGCGCGCCGTCGCCGTCGACCAAGTACGCCGCCGAGGAACTCCAGTCGTTTCTCGAACAGATGACCGGCGCCAAGCTGCCGATCGTGGACGAAAACTCGCCGATGACCGACAAGGAGATCATCCTCGGCGAGAACGCCCATCTGCGCAAGCTCGACTCGCCGGTCGATTTCGAGAAGCTGGGGCCGGAGGGCTACGTGATCCGCACCGTCGGCCAGCACCTGGTGATCGCCGGCGGGCGGCTGCGGGGGAATCTGTACGGGGTCTACGGTATGCTCGAAGATCATCTCGGCTGCCGGTGGTTCACGCCCACTGTCAGCCGGATTCCGAAGTACAAGCGAATGGTGATCGGATACCTCAACTCCGAGGTGATCCCGGCGTTGGAATACCGCGAGCCGTTCACGTTCGACTGCTTCGACGGTGACTGGTGTGCCCGTAACCGCGTCAATTCCAGCAGCGGACGGCTGGAAGAGAAGCACGGCGGGAAGATCAAGTTCGCCGGCGGGTTCTTTTGCCACACGTTCAATCGGCTGGTGCCGCCGGACAAGTACTTCGAGGAGCATCCCGAGTACTTCTCGCTGATCGACGGCAAGCGGCTGAAAGAGCGATCACAATTGTGTTGCACGAACGAAGACGTGGTGCGGCTTTGCATCAAGGGCATTCGCGAGGCGATGCGCGCGCAGCCCGACGCATTCGCCTTTTCCGTCTCGCAGAACGACTGGCACAACTCCTGTCAATGCGACGAGTGCCAGGCGTTGGCCAAGCAGGAAGACTCGCAGATGGCCCCGGTGCTCTACCTGGTCAATCGCGTGGCCGAGGCGGTCGAGAAGGAGTTTCCCGACAAGGTCGTCGAGACGCTGGCCTATCAATGGACCCGCAAGGCGCCAAAGTCGATGCGTCCGCGGCCCAACGTGGTGATCCGGCTGTGCTCGATCGAGTGTTGCTTCTCGCACGCCTTGGCCGGCTGCGATAGCGAGCAGAATCGCAAGTTCCACCAGGACGCCGACGCTTGGGCCAAGGTTTGCGACCGGCTCTGGGTCTGGGACTACGTGACCGACTTCCGCCACTACCTGCTGCCGTTTCCCAACCAGCGCGTGCGGGCGAAGAACATCCAGTTTTTCGTCAACCACAACGTCAAGGGCATCTTCGAGCAGGACACCTACAACACCTCGAACAGCGAACTGGCCGAGTTGGGCGGCTACGTCACCGCCAAGCTGCTCTGGAACCGCTACTATGGTCCGAAGAAGGCGATCCGCGAGTTTCTCGCCGGCTACTACGGCAAGGCGGCCGAGCCGATCCAGCGATACCTCGACCTGTTGCACGACCGGGTCGAGAAGGAGAACATCCACGTGAACATCTGGGCCGGCCCGGAAAGCCCCCACCTGACCGACCCGTTGTTGATCGCTGCCGACAAACTCTGGCAGCAGGCCGAAGCGGCCGTGGCGGCGGAACCGGAGGTGCTTGCGCGCGTGAAGCTCTCGCGGATGAGCGTCGACTACGCGATCCTCGAGCGGGCTCGGCTGCAAGCGCAGAAGAAGCTGCCTGCCGATGAGGAGTCGATGCAATTGGCCAGGAAGCGATTCGAGCCGTTCTTCAAGACGTTCAATTCCTGTGGCTTAACGCGGATACGCGAATGGACGGTGATCGATAAGAAGGAGTACCGCCAGGCACTGGCGGCGGCGTTGGGCGTGGAGGGGGAATGATCGGACGGTCGCCGTCTCGCGGAGAACTCGGATTCTGACTGGAGAAGCGTAACACTTTCGTCGTTCGGCCGAAACTAGCCAGGAGGAGGCGATTCCATGCGTGGCTCTTCTGTGCGTACTGCGATTCTCTGTGGGGGCCTGGCCTGCTTCACGCTCTTCGTTTGCAGTTCACCAGCGCACGCTGAGGACGGCGCCGTGGACAAGCTCGTCGAATCGGGCATCATCGATTGGAACATTGCCCTGATTGGAATGCTGACGACCGTCGCAGTGATGTTCGGCTTGTCCGCGATTGTGAATCTCGACAAGCCGCTGAACGAGGCAATCGTCGACCTGCCACGGCAAGCCGTGAAAGCCCTGGGGCGGCTGAGCCGCTCTTTGCCCTGGTGGGGTCAGCACAAGAAGGAGAAGAAGAGGAAGAAGAAAAAAAAGAAGAAGGAGACGGAAGAAACGAAGGTGACGACGGTAACCGAGGGGGGAACCGGCAAGGACATGGCGGTGACGGGCGAATATGGGCCACTTGCCGTCTGTTTTTTGGCTGTACTTTTCTCGTACCATACGGGTGTCTTGGCAGACCGTCTATCGGACACCTACGTTGACGACCTCTCAACGTTCGTTGGGGAACGGGAGGTCTTGCTGTTGGATTTCGACGGTCTGGACGACGACGAACGAAAGGCGGCGATGTTCGATATCGTATACGGGGACACGAAGCAAGCAGCGAAACTCGTACTCCACCTCAATCGCTTGTGCCCTGAACAACGAGAAGTCTTACAGCGAAAGAAGACCGCCGCCTACTACAATGCGAAAAACTACGTGGTGTGGGATCGCGTGTCGAAAGAACGTCTGCTATACGCTCAGCGCAAGATCAGTATTGCACGCGCGTGGTGTCTCGTGGGAACTGCGGTGTTTGTGTTGTTCATGCTGAGGCTCGTCTTGAAGTCGGGCAAGTACCTGCTGATTCAACTTGATATCTGCCAGAGTCGGCGAACTAAGAAGCGGCGCAAGTCGACGTCGGAAGAACTCGAATGGGCGTCCCGGCGGGCCAGGCCTTGGTTGTGTACGTTACTGTACCTGGCACCCATCCTCGCCGTTTTCGTTGGTCTATACGCCTGGCAAGACCACGAGAGAGAGATGGACGGAAAGGTCTTCGGGATATACAAGGTCGAGACCGAAGGGAAGGTACCGCCACCGTTCGGCAAGCACCGCCCAATGCCGTTGCGGCGGGACGGAGAGTGACCGTTACTTGCGAGGCTTCTCATCTCGCTCCGGCAACCTGCGCCAGATGCCCACAAACGCCTCATCGTCCGTTCCGTAACAGAACTGCTCCGGGTCTTGGGGACAAACGGCGAGGCCCTCCACCTTGACACCGGAACAGACCCATTCGGCAGTTGAAGGCGTTTCACGATCCTCGATCAGACCGTCCACGTCGCTGGCCGACAGATCGAGTGTGCCTAGTTCATACACGATCGACGCAAACGGGCCTGCGTCGAGATCCGGATCGTACGTGGCAGCGGCCCAAAGCCTGGGCCTCTCGGCCGTACCAGGCGGGGGAAGCTGTAGCAGCAGATCGGAGAAATGCCGATTGATACGGTAGTGCCATACTTCGGCCGGCGGAGCGCGAAAAAGGCGATGGATCCTCTCCCATTGGAGTTCGAGGATCCGCTCGTCCTTCTTCGGTCGCGGGAGCAGTGCGCAGAACAATGTCCCGGCGCCGTCGCCTCCATGCTGCATCGAGTACTGACCGCGATCTGCCAGCAGGACGTGCAGTCTCTCTTGCCAGCGGAAGCACACAATTCCTTCAAGGTTGTAGGGCTCCTTGCCGGCCAGTCGCGGCAATTCGTAGACGCGTTCTACTTCCCCGATGAAGCCGCCGGCTTCCGCTCGAACCCGCACGGAAAACACCCGGCCAAATTTCGATCGGAAGTAACCGCTTTCGGCCAGCAAGAAGCAGCCCGGATCGTCCGGTACCGGACATGCGCCTTCCAGATCGCTTGGCTCGCCGTCGGGATGAATCCAGTCGGCGACCTGCACGGCAGTGTAGGTGTAGGCGGAATCCGCCGCGACGGTCAGAACGCCCAGCCGCGGTCCGGGGTCGCGGTCGTTCTTGCGGTCGTTGACGACCAAATACCGAGACTCGCCGTTCGTGCCGTTCGACATCGATGCCATGCCGCTGATATCAAGGTGCGCCTCAGCGAACGTCCCGCCCGATTCTCCGGAGTCGGTCTCTTTCGAACGGCTCGTGCAACTCGACGCGCAAACGAGCAAAACCATACAGACGGAGGATCTTCGGTATGACACGATTCGGAAGACTCCAATCGGCAACGTCGGGCAAACGGCCGTGCCGTTTTCCGGGGTAGGTTACGACTGCCGTGGGTCCATCCTCTCACACTGTCACCTCCAACGCAAGGGCTCCTTCAACTGCGGCCTGCCTGGATTCGTCGAGGTCTGAACTTGCGCGGCGTGTGGGCGGCGACAGTCTCGGCAGCTTCGCAGGTGGCCGGTGGTCAGGGACCGTTGCCGCCGTGGCAGATCGATGCTATAATCCCCCCCATGGCAGAAGACTTTCACGACATCCTCCGTTTCCGCGATTGTCCCAAGCTGGACGACGCCACATTGGTGCTCGCCTTCGGCGGTTGGATGGACGGGGGCGACGTATCGACCGGTACGGTGGAACGCCTGGTGCATCTGCTCGACGCGGTGGGCATTGCCGAGATCGATCCCGAGCCGTTCTATATCTACAACTTCCCCGGCTCGATGGAAGTCGCCGCGCTGTTCCGCCCGCACGTCGAGATCGAGGACGGCCTGGTCGGCGCGATCGACATGCCGGCCAACGTCTTCTATTGCCACACGCCGGCCAATCTGGTGCTGTTCGTGGGCAAGGAGCCGAACCTCCGCTGGCAGACGTTCGGCAAATGTGTCCTTCATCTCGCCCGCAAGGTAGGCGTCAGCCGCATTCTGTTCGTCGGCTCGTTCGGCGGCGCCGTGCCGCACACGCGGGAGCCGCGGCTTTACGTCTCCTGCTCCGATCCGGAAATCCTGCCGCAGATCCAGCGGTACGGCCTCCGGCCCAGCACCTACTCCGGCCCCGGGTCCTTTACCAGCTATCTGATGACGCAGGCCGAATCGGCCGGCATGCAGATGGTCTCGCTGGTGGCCGAAATCCCCGGCTACCTGCAGGGCACCAACCCGCTGAGCATTGAGGCCGTCACTCGGCGTCTGGCCAAGATCCTCAAGCTGCCGCTGGATCTCGACTCGCTGCGCAGCGCCAGCACCGAGTGGGAGTTGGCTACCAGCAGCGCCGTGGAGCGAAACGAAGAGCTAGCCAGCGAAGTCCGCCGGCTGGAAGAGCAGTACGATAACGACCTGCTCGAGCAGAACGCGGACGAGGCGTAACGCGTCCGCATCCAGCGGACGTCTGCTTGCCACCCCTTCGTTTTCTGCGGAAGAATTCTTTCCGTCCCGGTGAGCGGATCGACTCACGGCCGTATGGCGGTTTCTCGAAGGTGGTTGCCGGGGGGTCTCTTTTTTCCTGGGGTAATTACATCAATTCCCCGCCGTGTCGATGGTCGTTTCACGCCCCCGCATGGAAGAGGTATCGCGCCTGTGTGTCGCATCGGCGAGAAAGTCGTCCGCATCTAACGGCCGAGGCCGTTGCAATCGCCGCGCGACCTGCTATAGTCGGGCGTAACCGGTGGAACCTACCCCACACCAACACACCCCAGCGGACGGCCCGCCGAGCCTTTCCACCGGTCGCCGCGGGCCGATCCAACCGTCCGAGCAGCGTCGCGGAACAGTCGTCGGCCGGACGTACACGCGAGGCATCAAGTGACTTTGCCGAGTGGCAAAGACCCTTCTTTGCAGGTGTGCGTTTCCGTGTGCCGCACAACCGAACGCGTGTTCGGCGGCACGGCCCAACGAGGTCATATGACGTCAGGGTCCAATGACGTTGGAAGGAGTTGTCCATGCTTTCGTCGAGAGTCATTCTGCCGTTGTGCGGCGTTCTCTTGTTGCTCGCTGGCGTCTGTACGCCGATCGCGTCCGCCGCGCTTTCGTGGCACGACGATTACGCCACGGCCTATCATCAGGCCAAGGAACAGAAGCAACTGCTGTTGGTTGCTTTCTACGACGACAACGCGCGCTATACACCGCAGCCGGAAGCGCTGGACCACTTGAAAGACTACGTCCTGTTGGCCGTGCCGACGTCGGCCACCATCGGTGATGACGAAGAGGCGCAGCGTCTGCTCGATTGCAGCGCGTTTCGCCGGCTCGAGAACGGACCCGGGCTGGCGGTCGTCAACTTGAAGTATCCCGGCACCAAGCACGGCGACGTGGTGGGCTCGCTGAAGTTGGCCGAGGCCAACGAATCGGCCGCCCGTGTGGTGCAGCTTCTCGAAGAACCGCACGCACGCTTCGGCCCGGCCGTCCAGGCCGACACTTTCGGGCTTCAGTGGCATACCACGTACGCCGAAGCTTACGCCCAGGCCAAGGACGAGGAGCGGTTGTTGCTAATCGCCTTTGACGCCGACGGCGTGCGATTCTTGCCCGACACGAAGACGGCCGACGTGCTCCGCGACGTCGTCGTGGCCCGACTCCGCGTCGAGGAGTCCGACGACTTGCTTCGCGATTCGGCCTTTCGCTTGTTCCATCGTGGGCCGGGCATCGGGCTGATCGACTTGAAACACCAAGGCGAGAGCTACGGTAAGGTCGTACAGGTGTTGCCGTCGGAATACGTGACCATGGCGGGCACGCAAGCGATGATCGCGCTGGCCAACGGCGAGTCAAAGCTGCCGCCGCTGAAGTGGCTCTCCGATTTCGAGAAAGCCAAAGACCTTGCGAAGAAGCAGGAGAAGATGCTCCTGATCGCCATCGACGGTCAAGGCGAGAAGTACGAACCCGGCGCGAAGGCGATTCCCGTGCTGCACGGATACGTCTTGTTGCGGCAGTCGACCGAGTCGGAATGCCGCGTCGAGGGCGTGGTGCGCAAGATCCTCCAACGGGCCGACCTGACCCCCATGCGTCAGAAGCCGGGCCTGGTGATCTACGACTATCGCCATCACGGCGAGGAGTATTACGGCCAGGTGGTCAGCACGATGCCGTATCGGTACCTTGGCCCCAATCCGGGCAATCGGGTCTTCGGCGAGCAAGAACGCGAGCATGAGTTCCTGATCCTCGAACCCAACACGCTCAGCCAGCGAACGTTGACCTGGGCCATTCGCGTAAGCAAGGGCTACGGTGCCAACCAGCGGCTCCGCTCTGCCGACGGCCGGCCGAACCAGACGTTGATGAGCTTTGCGCTGAAGAACTCGATCCTGCAGCGCCGCTACGGATGCGGGCATCACGCCGGCGGGCCGATGCGGGCGGAAATCGCTTCGCCGGGGCCGGGCGAAGATATCGTCGACGGCGCGTTGAACATGGTCCGCATCTGGCGCGGATCGCCGCCCCATTATGGGACCATGGTCCGCTACCATCCCGAGTTCGGCTACGATATGTCGGCCGCTCGGAGCAACTACTGGTACGGCACCGGACGGTTCTAACAGCCCGTTGAAGAAGGGCGAAACTGGGTGCCACTGCTGGCTTGCCCAGCAGTGCCGAGTTGAGATAGCGCAAGAACACTGCTGGGCAAGCCAGCAGTGGCACCCGAACTCTCAGACTCCTACTTCTTCAACGGGCTGCTGAAGGACCACCGAGAACGAGTGTGGCACTGCTTCTGCGAAGCAGTGGCACACTCGGCGGGTGGGTGGCTTCTATGAAAGCCCACCGCTTGTCAAGCGTGGTACCAACCGTCTTCGCCCATTCTTCTATTCGAGCATCGGCACGGGGGCCTAGCCCATGTGGGTTGTTTCGAGGAGTGCCGGCCGCCCCGCAGCACGCCTCGACGGCCGCCGTCGGCGTCTCCTCGAACCGTTCGACCGCCGCGGCGACCCTCGCCACGCGGTTTTCCAGCTTCCGATTCAGCAGCACCTTGCCCTCGGCGTCGAGAATGCACAGCCCTCGGCGTCGAGAATGCACAGCCCTCGGCATCGAGAATGCACAGCCCTCGGCATCGAGAATGCACACCTGCATCTGGTGGTAGTCCAAGCCAACATAGACTGCTGAACTCTTCATGCTCGTTGCTCCTTCGGTAAACCATGTTTGTGTAAACACGTTCAGTTTACTACACTTAAAGCAGCGAGCTTCCATACCCATCTGGGGTCGGCGTGCGAGAGACGAGCGCCAAGCCCCCAGCCCCCGAGTCCCCAGCCCCCGAGTCCCCAGCCCCCGAGTCCCCAGCCCCCGACTCTCAGCCACCCCCTTCCGAAAGGCCAGCCACATGAGATCACCATTCACCGTCTTCACCCTCTGTGTTGCGATCGTCTGCCTGGCCACCTCGGTGGCCTTCGCCGACGGCATCGGCAACGTCAGAATCACCTGCGACCGGGCCCCCGATTGCTCCTCGCTGAAGTCGATCGTCGATTCGGTCACGCGCGGCTGCAAGACGAACGACGAGCGAGTGATCGCCATCTACAACTTCTGCCGCTACGACCACTACCACCACGCCTATCCCAACGAGGCAGGCGGCATCTCGGCGCTGAAGCTGATCAACGTCTACGGCTGGGGGCTCTGCGGCGGGCAACACACGGTGATGGCCGCGCTTTGGGAAGCGGCCGGATACGAGTGGCGATATCGGGGCTGGAGCAGCCCGGGCCACACCACCGTCGAGGTCTTCTACGACGGGCGGTGGCACTACCTCGACACCTTCCTGAAGTTCTACGCCTGGACGCCCGACCCTCAGGCGCCCGGCGGACGCACCATCGCCAGCCAGGAGGACATCAAGGCCAATCCTTCACTGGTGACCGACGGCTTCGCGATGAACCACACGCGCCGCGTCTGCTTCCACAGCAACAACCCGCTGGACTACGTCGGCGAGAAGGTGAATTGGATCGCGCCGGCGTTCATGGTCTGCGGCGACACGCTGCCGGGCGTGCTCAGCGGAGTCAACAGCAGCCGCAACTCCGGCAGCCCGCGCGGCTGGGGCGGCATCCGCTTCGACGGCGATTACGCGACCGACGTCGACCTCGGCCCGGGCTATGCACTGACGCTCGACTGGGACCGCATTGACGACGCCTGGTATTTCCGCGGCCGCAAGCAAGGCGCCTACCATACCTGCGGCGACAAGGACTATCGCAATTGCCCGTCGATCGGCCCGCTGTTGGAGCCGTATCGCGAGCTGCGGCCCGAGCGGACCTGGTCGAACGGCACGCTGGTCTTCCGGCCGGATTTCGCCAACGACGCGTTCCTGGCCAGCTTGAGCGAAGTCGACAACGTGGCCTATCGCGGCAACGCCCTGCACGTGGCCGATCCGTTTGGGCCGGGCACCTTCGTCGTCGAGATGGCCTCGCCCTACGTCGTGGCCAAGGCTTCGGGTCAGATTGCGTCAGCCGGGGCGAAGATCGAGGTTTCGACCGACGCGAAGACGTGGCAGCCGGCCGAGCTGGCCGATTTCGGCGAGGCCGTCACCGGCGCGTATCGCTATTTCGTCCGCGTCACGTTCACCAAGCCGATCACCGCCCTGGAACTGACCGGCATCGTTCAGCACAACCAGGAATCGCTGCCGTACCTGGCCCCGGGCCGCAATCGGATCACCGTCGACGTGGACGATCCGAAGGCGCTGGGCGGCAACCGTGTGGTGGTCACGTACGCCTATTGCCTCGGCCAGCGCGAACGCAGCCCGGAAGAGATGTTCGACCGCGACGCCGAGGTCGCCCGGGCACATTACGCGAGTTGGTCGGACGAGCCGATCGTGGTGCAGCGGACCATCGACAAGTTTCCCGCCACGTTCGAGATCCCCGTGCCCACGCCCGAGGGCAAACAGCCGGTCTATCCGCGGATGGTCTTTCTGCGCCGCGAGGTGCTCGCCCCGGGCCAATCGCCGATGCCCGTGCCGGAAGAGCCGAGCGAGCCGAGCGTTGGCGCGGGCGAGCGCTTGGCGTTGTTACCGAACCCCTGGCTGATCGGCACCGGCAAGCCGCCGGAGTTGCCGAAGCGGGCGACCAAGACCGAGGTGCGTCCGGTCGCCCGGGCAGCCTACGTCTCGAAATCCGGCGAAGTGTTTTCGCACCAATTCGTCAAGTGGCTCAAGGACAACTCCGAGGCGTGGATTCTCTTGCTCGATTTCGACAAAACGAACCTTCCCGAGATCAAGTCGTTGGCCTCGGCCAAACTGGTGCTCTACGTCTACGAGGCCCACGACAAGGCCCCGATGCAGGTGGCGGCCGTGGCGCTCGACGCCCCGTTCACCGCCGACAAGCCGTACGACTTCACCAAGCTCGGCCGCATCGTCGGCACCACGATCGTCTCCCGCGGCAACGGCCCCGGCGCCCCGTTCGACCCACCCCGCCGCTACGAACTCGACGTCACCCGCGCCGTCCGCGCCTGGGCGCGCGGCGAGCCGTCCCACGGGCTGGCCGTCCGCATCATTCCCAACCGCGGCGTCGACGACGGTTGGACCGTCCGGTTCACGCCGGGGAAGGAGAAGCCGGCGGAGTTGGTGGTGGAGGAGTATGTGGAGTAAAGTGCCAATGCCGAGGGGTTAATCCGTGAAACGCAAACACAAACCGGGCAAGCGCCACAAACAGCGCCGGGAGCGGCAAGGACAGAAGGGAAGGGGCCGGCTCGCGCGTGCCGATGCCGTACCGACGAAGGCGGTGTGTCCATGCTGCGGAACCGAGGTCCCGTTGGCGGATCAGAAGGTCCTCAAGTCGTGGAGCTTGCACGGCACGGCCGTCGTTCCAGCGATCGCCCGGCTCGCTGCCTTTGGCAAGTACTACGAAGGCCACTGCGGGCAGGAACGGCTTGCGCTATACTGGGCATGCAACTCGTGCATCTGGCGAAGACGCGCGTCGGCTGCTAATCCGAGGAAGCAGCGCTGGTTGGACTGCGAGCCGTACTTGGCATACTTCGACGAACAGCGGGAGTGCCGTGATTGTGGAGAGCCGTTTACGTTCACGAAGGAGGAACAACGGCACTGGTACGAAGTCTTACAGTTCTGGGTTTGGTCGCGACCAATACGCTGCAAGGGCTGCAATAGACTTCGTAGGCAAGTCCCGTAGGGTGCGTCTCGACGCACCATGAACCCAGGGCGATGTGTGCGGCCGGTTGTGGTGCGTCGAGACGCACCCTACGGAGATTCCGCCTAGCGGACCAAGGCGCCCGCCTACTCCGCCACGTCGCCGTTGAAGCTGGCTTCGTACTTATCGAAGACCGTGATCACCACCGAGGCTGGATAGGCGTCCTCGATTGGATGTCGTCCGTGAGACCAGGCGGCA
The DNA here is from genome assembly GCA_964472545.1 of uncultured Planctomycetaceae bacterium. Taxonomy (GTDB): domain Bacteria; phylum Planctomycetota; class Planctomycetia; order Pirellulales; family Thermoguttaceae; genus CAYYNP01. The sequence goes on from CAYYNP010000009.1 coordinate 22,354, forward strand.
GCCAACGAGGCTTGGGGAAGGGGACGGGAGTCCTCTTCCGAATCAATGGCTGGGTTGGAAGACGCTTTGCAGTTCGTTCGGCAGACGGCGCGGGGTCGAAGTGCGTGATGAAGAGGACTCCCGTCCCCGGCATTTGCGGCTAATCCGCCTCGAACAGCACGCACAGCACTTCCAGCGCCTGCACAGCGCGGACCGGGTCGCGGGTGCCGGGGGGGTCGGACTGCTGCTGCCAGATCGACAGCGCGTAGCAGAGATACTGCTCGCGCGATTCGGCCACCAACTCGTCGCCCAATTCGCCGAGAACTTCGGGCCAGAGGGTTTGGACCTGCTCGAGCGCCGTCTCTTTGCCGGACAGTGCGTCGTAGACGACGTCGTCGAGTTCTTCGAGCTTCTCGGTGACCTCAGGCGAACATGCCTCGAGGATCTTTGACGGGGCGATCTCGCGAATTCCCACGGCCCCCTCGGTGGCCGCCGTCTTTTCGAAGCGGCGATGCGGCGCGTGGGCTCGGGAAAGATCGGCCACCTCGCCGCCGGGGTGATCACCGCGCGGCAGATCGTCGTCCGACTCGCTGCTGGGAAAGACGGTGAATTCTCGCTTCACGTCGTGATCGCTGCGGAGCGCCGAGGCGTCGAAATCTTCCCAGAGTTGCAGGGCCAGGGCGGGCAAGTCTTCGCTCGTCAACTGGGGACGGCGCCGGGAGAGTTGCGTCGAGAGAAACCCGGCACGGCCGGCCGTCAACACGCGTTCGATCAGCCGGGCCCAGCCGTCGAGCAAGCCGTCGCCGTTGGACGCGTCGGCGGCAAGGTCGAGCACGGCGACGTTGCCGCGATGGGCTACCCAACGGTGTTCGGCCCGATCGTCGGACAGCGCCACGACGCGAAACGGCCGCCGGGAGGAAAACTTCAAGGCCGTGGAAAACGGCATCTCCAAGCGGCATTCGACCGGCAGGCAGGCCAGCAGTCCGGCGATCAGATCTTCGGCCGCTTCGCCACAGGCCAGCGCCAAGCAGGTCGAGTCGAGCGCCGCTTGCACGAGTTTGGCGAGCTTGTGCGGGCCGACCTTGGCGGCGAGCCGCGCCAACAGGTCTTGATCGACTGCCGACGCCCGGCCGGCCAATTGCAGCGGCTCCAGCCGCGAGGGCACGCGATCGTAGACTTCGATCACGCCCCCGGCCGTTGCCGCGCGGATCAGCGAAAACGGGTTGTTGGCAAATCGCCGCAGCACGTCCGGCGGCACGATCAAACACTGCGTATAGACCCGATGTCCGCCTCGGCCGCTGTATTCCCAGCCGGCGGCCGTGGTCCGCGAGACGCAATACGCCCCGCTGGGCAGCGGATGGAAGTTGAGACTGGCCGAATTCGGGCCGAAGTCCAACAGCGAATCGTGCGAAGGCCCCCAAACGGCCAGTTCCCGCAGGTCCGATTCCACGGCCCCGGGACTATGGGCCACGACTTGGTATCCGGCCGAGCGGTCGGTCTCGGCGGAAGTGAAGACGGCTTGTTCGATACGGGCCATGGGCGTTGATGATCGGGTTCGTGTTGCTGTTGAGGCTTGCCGTGCAGGGCCGCTCGGGGCGATCGTCGGCCGCAACCGAGGAACTACGGGATGGGAATTCGGAGCCGGGGGTTAGGAGCCGGGGGTTAGGAGCTAGGGGATAGGGGCTAGGGATCAGTGGACCACGTTCGTCGTCCGTCTCCGGCGCCCTTACGACTGTCTGCTTACTACTGCCTACTGCCTACTGCCTACTGCCTACTGCTTACTGCCTACTTTCCTACCCTTGCATCTGCCCCAGCAGCCACTCGAACGGCTCGACCACGCCACGCGGCTCAATCCGCAACGGCACGCGCATGCGGCCCTCGGTCATCGACTCGTGCGCCGCCACCGTACCGGCCACTCCGCAAGCGAAGAACTTGCAGCGCGGGAACCGCTCCTGGCAGTGTTGCCAGAGGCCGGCGGCGTGGGCCTGGGCGTAACCGGCCGGATCTTCGAGGCACTCGTCGCACTGGTCGGACTTGGTCAGCACCAGTGCCATGGGCCGTTTCGACCAGCCGTTTTTCTTGCCGCGGCTGAGTTCGGTGAGGTAGCTCAGCAGTTTCATCGTGAAGTAGTCCTGCTCGCGGCCGCCGTCGCGGAGCTTGGTCGAATCGATCAGGATCATGGCCGCCGTACACTTTTGCAGGAACGCCCGCACGACGCGGTAGCTGTGCGGGTGGTCGACCTCCTCGAGCACGGCCTCGCCGGCCATGTCGGGCATGATCAGTTCCATCTTCCGTTTCCGTTTTCGATTGCGGATCTGGCAGTGGACCCAGTTCCAGTGGTCCGGCTCGCTGGGCGTTTTGCGCGGGAATTCGCATCGCGCCAAGGCGGCCAGCGTGGTCTGCTGCAGAGTGATCGAGAACGCGCCGCGGGCAAGCAGGTGCATCCGCTCGGGCATTCGCGAGAGCATGTCCATCAGCATGCCCAGGTAGACCGTCTTGCCGGAGTCGCTGGGGCCGATCACCGCCAGCATCTGGGGACGCAGCTTCTGGCTGTTGGCTTGATGGGCCAACGCCATCGGCGCGCCGCAGTGGGAACAGAACTCGGCGTCGAAGGTGTTGTCGTTCTCGCAGATGTAACACGCGACGGGTACCGCGTATTGCGTTAGCCGTAACGACTCCAAGGGTTGGATCACGCTCTTTGTCATACGAGCACCTCCTCGACTTGCAAGCCTTCATCGGCCGGCTTCGGATTCTCGCCGGAACGGCTGCCGCCGGCGGCCACCGGTTGCGTAAGCACCAGATCGCACGCTCCCACGGCGCAACGAAACCCGATATTGTGGCGCCGCCGCAGGGGACTTTCGCCACTCTGGAATTGGCAGGTGGCTTGGGCGTCGAAAAACGTGTCAAAGGCCCCGCCGCGAATACTCTTCATGGGTGAGGGTAGGATCAGTTCGCCCAGCGGATGATCGCCGTTGATGAAGTCGGCGGCGGTCCATTCCCAGACGTTGCCGATCAACTGATAGACGCCCCCGACGCTGACGCCCTCGGAAAACTCGCGAACGTTGACGATTCGCCCCGATGCAGCGCCCCAGACGTTGGCCCGCTTCAGGTCCATGGCTTCGCCCCAGGGGTATCTCCGCTGCGAGCGTTCGTCTTTCGACAACGGCACCGGCCAACTCCCGGCCTTAACCCATTCGGCGTCGGAGGGCAGCCGCTTTCCCAGCCATCGGGCAAAGGCTGCTGCTTCGTGCCAGCAGACGCCCACCACCGGATGGTCTTCCTCGCCGGGCCGATAGCAGCCGTCTTGCCAGAACCGCGGGCCGGGTTTGCCGGTGCGATCGACCAGATCGAGCACGGCCGGCCAAATCGTCTTGTCCCAAAGCGCCATCTGCTCGTAACCGCCGACGGCCACGAACTCGTAGAACTGCCGATTGGTCACCGGCCAACGGTCGAGGAAGTAAGGCTGCACGTGGATCACGCGGCCCTGAGTCTCGACGAGTTCCTCGGCGTCGAGCTTGCCGTCGTCCAGTGCGTCGTCGACGCGGCCCAAGACGACCTCGCCGTCGGGCACCACGGCCATGTTCTCCTCCAATTCGACCAGCGCGCGGTCGAACTGTTCTGCGCTGAGGTTGCCGGCGATCTGCGAACGCAACAGCAAGGGGAAACGCCCCTGGGAGAGCATCTGCTCGACCAGGGCGTCGGTGTCGTTCGGATCGACCAGCGTGCGCGGCGCGCCGGCGGGCGGGTGGACGGCTCTCGGCGAACGCCGATCGGCCTTCGCGGCCGGCTGCCGCACGGCGTAGGCCACGCGTAACGCCGCGTAGCAGAGTCCCAGGCCGCCGACGGCCGACAGCCAGACGTTGGACACGACGGTGCCCAAGGCCACGTTGACCAACGCAATCAACGCGATCATGGCCGGGAGGACGTAGCTGGATTTGACTCGCACGATTACCTCCGAGGTGGTCATCCGCCGCGTGAGCGGCAGATCTGACGGAAACGGGACGTTCGCAGAGATTGGAACGTCGGCCCGGATCGGTGCTGCATACGATGCCGCCGCAATACTAGCTTACGCTCCGGCCGCTCGCCGCCGGGCGAGGTCGCGCTGGAGCATCTCGAACTGGGCCATCACGGAATTCAAGGCCGGATCGGCGTTGGCGTCGGCGGCGCCTTCGGCTTCGGCCTGGTATTCCACAGCTTTCAGTTCCGCCGTCGGTACCGGCGCATCCGGCACAAGCGGTACGGTATCGGCAACGCCCTCTCCATTGGCGATCTGTTGCGAAACGTTTTCCATCATCAGTCGCAGGCGTTTGAGTTCTTCGCCCCATTCGGCCTGTTGCTGGGAGGCCACGCGTTTCTGTTCGGTCAGCAATTCGGCCACTTCGGCCGAGCGATTGCGGACGGCCTCGAGTTCCGTTTCCAGCACGGCCCGTTCCTGCTCCAATAACGCCTGCTGTTGCCGTGCCTTGTCGAGCATCTGAAGGCTCTGCCCGTCGACCTCGGCGTTCTCTGGCGGAGCCTGCCGAGCTTCGGCCAATTCACCGGTCACACCGGCCAGGCGTCCCAGTTCTTCGCGAACCGCGTCCTGGGCGCCACGCAATTCGGCCCGCTCGCGCTGGGCCGCCTCGAGCATCTCTTTGAATTGCTCGTCCGTATTCGCGCCGGGGTCGGCGTCTTGGCCCGCCGCCTGTTGGCTCTGGGCCAGTTCGCCGGTGGTCGTGGCCAATCGGCCGAGTTCTTCTCGCAGCGACTCCTGCATGCCGCGCAGTTCCGTCCGTTCGTGCTGAACTGCTTCGAGCATCTCTTTGAGTTGCTCGTCCGTATTCGCGCCGGGGTCGGCGTCTTGGCCCGCCGCCTGTTGGCTCTGGGCCAGTTCGCCGGTGGTCGTGGCCAATCGGCCGAGTTCTTCTCGCAGCGACTCCTGCATGCCGCGCAATTCCGTCCGTTCCTGCTGGGCCGCCTGGAGCATCTCTTTGAGTTGCTCATCGGCATTCGCGCCGGAGTCGGCGTCTTGGCCCGCCGCCTGCTGGCTCTGGGCCAATTCGCCGGTGGAGGTGGACAATCGGCCGAGTTCTTCTCGCAGCGACTCCTGCGTGCCGCGCAGTTCGCTCAATTGCTGGTGGGTCTCATCGAACATCTGGCCGAACTGTCGGTCTCCGGCCGCGGCGGCGTCGGCCTCTGCGGCCAAGCGCTGCTGGGTTTCGGCGATCTGCGAGGTGGTAGCTCCCAAGTGATCGAGTCGCTCTCGGAGCGTATCCTGGGCGTTGCCTAACTCGGCGCGCTCTTGGCGTATCTGCTGTAGGAGTTCTTGCAGTTGCGCGCCGTTTTCCGCCGAGACTTCCGCCCGTTGCAGCCCGTCTTCGGCCGCCTGCTCGCGTTCGGAAGCCAGGGCATGCCGCTGTTCTTGCAGTTGGCTCTCTCGGCGGTCGAGTTCCTGTTGGGCCTCGTCGCGCTGGCTATGCCACTGTTGTTGCCGCCGGTGGAGTTGCCCGGCCAGGTCGTCGAGTTCGCCGAAGACGTCGGCAAAGAAGCTCTCGAACTGCCCGCTGGTGGCGCGGATCTCCGTGAGTGCATTCTGCACGGAATCCCAGCCGTCGAGATGTGCATTCGACTCGGCAGACACGATAAACCAGTCAGGAGTTCACGGGCGGCGCGAAAGGCCGAAAAAAGGGTGCCGAACGGCTATCACGGAAACCTGCCGGCCGAAGCCGCGAACGGGCCTACCCAAAGGTCAGACCGGCGGTGCCTCGATGATCCGATCCGCCACAAGAAAACTCGATAAGTACGTTGGCAGACCGTCCCATCTAGGTAAGCATAGGTCACGAAGCGGCGGTTGGCAAACACGCATGCCGCCCTGCCACCCACGATAACCCGTTGGTACGCTGACGATGCTTCTTGGCAACATCCGAGTTGTGTATCCCCACACTCGAGCCCGCAGGAAGCTCACAGAGCATCCAACTGGACTCAAGCCGCAGCGCAGCTTCAAGTGATTGGGTCGTCAACGTGCGACGGGCCGCGAGGGGCAACGCATCGACCGGGATCGCGTGGGCACGGCATCCCGTCCGCGATGATCGACGCCGTCGAAGTCCGCAGATGCCTCGTCGCCATGGCGAATCGAGCGCACCCGGCCGCCGGCGGAGACTCGGTAGACGATTCCCCGCCAGGTGACGCGGCGGCCGACGACCGAGGCGAGCATGCCGACCCAGTTGGCCAGTCCGATCAACGGGTCCATCCAGACGTCGAACCGCTTCGCCTTGCGCATCGCTTGGCGATCGTCGGGGAAGTAGGTCCGCAACAGGTCCTCGCGGATCGTGCCGCGTAGCGCGGTGAGCAGGTAGAGCGCGCCGCCGGCCGTCAACGGAAGCCATAGCGGCGGGCTGCCGGTGGCCAGTGCGGACGCGAACGCCGCCAGATGGGCCGCCCAGAGGAGGCAGCCGAACGTGGAGGCGGCCAACGCAAAGGCCCACCAGCCGGGCAAGCTGCCGAGCGTCATCAGGTATTGCCGCCGCAGGAAGAAGAACATCTCGGCCGGCTGGAAGTCGGTCGGCGAGGCGACCACGCAGGCCGGCTCGAAGCGGACGGTCAGCCGATGACGCCGCAGCACCCGGGTGGCAGTCAGGTCGTCGGCGAGCATGCCGCCCCACGCTTGCCACAGCCCAATTTCATCGAAACGCTCCCGGCGAATGGCCCACGAGCCACCCCAAACCAGGTAGTGGCTGCTGCGGCCTAAGAGCGACATCACGCGGCCGTTGATGCTGTAGGCGAGATGGTTCGCCAGAGAATCCCGCACGGGCGTCATCCAGCGGAAGCCGGTGACGGCACCGACCTGCGGGCGCCCAACTTGCGAGAAACGGAGTTGCCGAATCAGCATTCGCACCCATTGCGGGCCGGGCCGGGCGTCGGAGTCGACGAACGCCAGATATTCGACCCATTCGGGCAGATCCGCCGTGGCCACACGAAGGTTGTGGACCTTCTGGCTGCAGGAGACTGCCGGGCCGGCCACGACGATCCGCGCCGGCACGCCGGTTTCTTCGGCGAGCACCTGGCGAATGACCCCACAGGCGGGATCGTCCTCGCTCTGGACCACGAAGATCACCTCGTAGTCGTCGTAGTCCTGACGCATCAGGCCGCGGAGATTCCCGGCCAGGTCGACGTCGAGCCCCTTGCAGGGAGCGATCACGGCGACGTGGCCGGTGGGGTGGAAGCGGTGGGCGCTGCCCATGCAACTTCGGGCGTATCGGCGGTTCTCCCACGTTTGCAGCAGCAGGGCCGCCGACTGGCAGAAGGCCACGGCGAGCAACACGAGGTAGGAAACGAACCAGACGGAATCCATGCTTTCGCCGAGGGTGCGGTCCCCGTGGTTGCCCGGGGCCGAGATGAAGAAGCCGCCGGCACGGCCGCTATTAGGCGAATCGGCCGGCTTGCAGTTGACCCTTGACCGGAAGCGAGGATAATGAGGGCGGCTTTTGAAAGATCTTCCCGTGCGGGCCAGGTTTCGGTCCGCAAGCCGGCTACTGGTCCTTCCGCCCGTCCACCGGTGTAACCTCTTGTCACGCAGGGGGTTCTGTACGGTTTTCGCGTGGCAATATGCCCTCGCCCACAGCGTTTCCTACGCCCGTCCCCTTCACGCCCAACGATTTTTCGCCAGACCATGCCTCAAACCGCCCTCCCGATCCCCGCCACGCACGCCCCGTGCTTCCGCTTCGAGACGAACGAGGACGCCGCCCTGCACGTCGCGCAGATGGTCGCCAACAAGATCCGCGAGCGTCACGCCTTCGGCCAACACGCGGTGCTGGGGCTGCCGACCGGCTCGACCCCGGTGGGCGTCTACCGCGAGTTGGTCCGCATGCACCGCGACGAAGGGCTCGACTTCTCGCGCGTGGTGACCTTCAATCTCGACGAGTACTACGGCCTGCACGCCGATCGTCTGCAGAGCTATCACCGCTGGATGTGCGAGACCTTCTTCGACCACGTCAATATCCCCCGCGAGCAGGTCCACATTCTCGACGGCACCGTGCCGCAGGACCAGGCCGACCGCCATTGCCGCGATTTCGAGGACGCCATCCGCCGCGCCGGCGGGATCGACGTGATGCTGTTGGGCATCGGCCGCAACGGCCACATCGGCTTCAACGAGCCCTTCTGCGAGCGCCACAGCCGCACCCGGCTGATCACGCTCGACCCGGTTACCCGCAAGGACGCCGCCAGCGATTTCTTCCACGAAGAGAACGTCCCCTCACACGCCCTGACAATGGGCATCGGCACGATCTTCGAGGCCCGCAAGATCGTCTTGATGGCCTTCGGCGAGCACAAGGCCCCGATCATTCGCGAGGCCTTCGAGGGGCCGGTGACCGACCGTGTGCCGGCCAGCTACCTCCGCGAGCACGCCGACGTGGCCGTGGTGCTCGACGACGCCGCGGCCGCCGACCTGACCGCCGTGGCCACTCCCTGGACGCTCGGACGCGTGGAGTGGACCGAGGCGTTGATCAAGCGGGCCGTGCTCTGGCTGTGCGAGAAGACCGACAAGGCCCTGCTGAAACTCGCCGGGAGCGACTTCCGCCAGCACGATCTGCACCAGTTGCTGCGCGATCACGGCCCCTCGCAAAAGGTGGCCCATCGCGTGTTCAAGTGGATGATGGACACCATCGAGTACAAACCGGCCGGCCGCGAGCCGCAACGGGCCCTCTGCTTTAGCCCACATCCCGATGACGACGTGATCAGCATGGGCGGCACGTTGATCCGCCTGCACGAGGATCAGCACGAGGTCCACGTGGCCTACATGACCAGCGGCAACATCGCCGTATTCGACCACGACGCGCTGGAGGCGGCCGATCTGCTGACGGAAATGAACCGCCGCTTCGAGATCGACGCCGAGAAGTCGCCGCGGCTGGAATCCGACGTGATGCAAGCCCTGACGGCCAAAGAGCCCGGCGAGCCCGACGTGGTGGAGGTGCTGAAGATCAAGGAGTTGATCCGCTGGAGCGAGGCCAAGTCGGCCGCCGGCGTCTGCGGCTGTGCGGAAGAACACCTGCACTTTCTCGATCTGCCGTTCTACCGCACCGGCCGGATCGCCAAGAACCCGATCGGCGAGGAGGACGTGCGGATGGTCCGCGAGTTGATCGAGCGGGTCGATCCCGGCCAGGTCTACGTGGCCGGCGACCTCTCCGATCCCCACGGCACGCACCGTCTCTGTGCGGAGGTGATCTTCCGGGCGCTGCGCGAAATCGAGGCCGCCCGCGGCAGCCGGCCGGAGGTGTTGCTCTATCGCGGCGCCTGGCAGGAATGGGCCCCACACGTGATCGACATCGCCGTACCGCTTAGCCCCGGCGACCTGAACTTGAAGAAGACGGCCATCTTCCGCCACGAGTCGCAGAAAGACTCGGCGCTGTTTCCCGGCCCCGACGACCCCCGCGAGTTCTGGCAGCGGGCCGAAGACCGCAACCGCCACACGGCCGATCTCTACAACCGCATCGGGCTGCCGGAGTATTACGCCATGGAGGCGTTCGTGCGGTGGGAGGGGTAGGGTGCGGTGGAGAGGAAATGGAGGCAAGCGGTGGCTGGGGCACGGCTTCGAGGAGCGTGCGGCCGCGAACGGAGGGGCTGGAGACTAGGGGCTGGAGACTAGGGGCTGGAGACTAGGGGCTGGGGAGCGGGGAGTGGGACGACACTCCTTCGCAGTCCGGGAGTCTGCGCGGAGAACAAGCTCTCATACGCGTTCAACGTCGACTCTGCCATTCGTGCCGCTTGACCTGCAGTTCATCTCGGACCCATCTCTTCGCGTCGAGGATGCTTGTGTCGTGGCTGCCGTCCGACTTCATCAGAAGATCCCGGTCGACGACATAGCCCCGATAATGAAGCCGCAGGAAGTGCAATGGCTCTGGTTCATACCGAAGGACATCAACCCGACGCGGTTTGTCCATCCGGGTGTCAAAGCCAAAGACAACTCGCTTGCCCGTCGGCTCGTGTCGCCTTCCAAGCAGAACCGTACACAAGACACGTGGCCGGAGTCGACGGTACTCTTCGACGAACCGGAAGAACTCAGCGACTTGTTCCGCGGGATCAGAGATGTGCTCCTCAAGGGCGACAGCCCAACCGGCACAGGTTGACCAACCGGTCTTGCGGCCGAGCCAAGTGCGGAAGTGGTGCTCCATGTCTGGTACGTCTTCGACGACCCGATGGACTCCTAGCGCCGTGTAGTATCCGCAGATCTGAAATTCAAGCTGTCGAAGCGTGTTGAAGAACATGCTAGTACGGAGTTGCACTTCGTCGAGCCAGAAGAACACGTTTCGTTCGCTACTCACCCTGTTCCGGGAAGTCTTAGCCATGGTATCCCCGCGTGATGTTGCTGCGGCTGGATTCGATTCACTTAGGCCATGGTCGGCCGATCGTTCTCAACGTGTGGATGTTGCCCTCTCTTTCCGCCATGGTGACTATCGATCGTTGTCGTTCGACCGGTCGATCCGGAATCGCCGGCGTCGATCCACGCCTGAGTGTATCCGAACTGACGGAGGTTCTCGTCGATTTCGGCCATTCTCGCAGGTCCGTTGATCTTTCGCTCTCGGCAGACGGGCTATTCAGCCTCAGCGGCGTAAAGCCCGTGTGTTTCGATATACCGCTCCACCGCCCGCGGCGTCTGATAGCGGATGCTCTTCTCGACCGCCACCAAGCCGCGGATCTGCGTGCTGCTGATGCCGATCTCGGGCATTTCGACCTGGTGACGCTCGAAGTCTGCAAGACGCTCCAAGGAAACGACTCTGGCCAGGCTCTCGAAATCGAGCCCGGCTTCACCCGCCCGGCGAACGGCCACGATCGTGGCCAGCTCGCAGATTCGCTCCGGCTGGCGCCAATTGGCCAGGTCGTGCAACATGTCGGCGCCGACGAGAAAGAACAACTCGGCGTTCGGCTCTTGCTGGCGGAAGTGCTCTAGCGTTTGTGCGGTGTAGTTGACCCCTCCGCGGTCGGCCTCGTAACGGCTGACCGTGAAGGCCGGATGCCCGGCGATGGCCAATTCGAGCATTTCGATCCGCGCGTCGACCGGCGTCATCGTCCGGCCCTGCTTGTGCGGCGGGACGGCGGTGGGAAGAAATCGGACTTCGTCCAGCCGGCACTGCTCGCGGCAGCACTCGGCCAGCAACAGGTGCCCGTAATGCACCGGGTCGAAGGTCCCGCCGAAGATGCCTAGCCGCATGGTGTCGCCGCGTCTTGTGTCGGTTCGTCGAAGGTGGGATATTGTCGCCATCGTATCATGAGCAGCCGTATGCCGAAACAGCAGCAAAACCTATTCGACACCGAGCCCGAGCCGTGGCAGCTCGACGATCAGGCCGAGCAGCCGGTCGCCACCGTCGTGCTGCTTGATGGCCCGTCGCAAGAGTATGACTACTCGGTGCCCGCCCAGATCGGCGAGACGCTCCAACCGGGATGCCGGGTGCGCGTACCACTGGGGCGGGGGAATCGGCTGGTCTTCGGCTATTGCGTGCGGCTTCAAACGCGCCCGGCTGGCACGCGGCGATTGAAACCAATCGCCGAGGTCGTCGACCAACGGAGCCTCCTCTCGCCGGCCATGTTGCGTCTGACCGAGTGGATTGCCACCCGGTACTTGTGCAACTGGTCGGCCGTGCTACAGGCCGTCGTGCCGGCGGGCGTCCGTGGCCAGGCCGGAACGCGGCTGACCACTTTGCTGAGCGTCGATCCGTCCGTTGTCCAAAAGCTGGGCGAATTGAAACTCCCGGAGAAACAGGCCGCCGTGATGAAGGCCCTGTTGCGGGCACGGCGGCCGATGGCTCCCGGCGCGCTGGCCCGCTCGGCCAAGTGTAGCCAGGCACCAATTACGGCCCTGCGGCGGCGAGGGCTGATCCGCGCAAAGACCGGCCGCGTCGAGCAAGACCGCGAGGCGTTTTCCGAGACGACCGTCCGCGAAGACCATCTGGTGCTCAATCCCGACCAGCAATCGGCCCTGGACGCCATCCTCCACACGCTCAACTCCCGCGAGCACAAGACTGTGCTGGTCCACGGCGTGACCGGCAGCGGCAAGACGGAGGTCTACATCCAAGCGATTCATGAGGTGATCGGCTTCGGTCGCCAGGCGATAGTGTTGGTGCCGGAGATCAGTCTCACCCCGCAGACGGTCCAGCGGTTCCGCTCGCGCTTCGGCCGGGTGGCCGTATTGCACAGCCACTTAAGCGATGCCGACCGCCATTGGCACTGGCAGCAGATCGTCCGCGGCGAAGTGCCGGTCGTGGTGGGCGCGCGCAGTGCGATCTTCGCTCCCACGCCCAACCTCGGGTTGATCGTGCTTGACGAAGAACACGAGTCGTCGTTCAAGCAGGCCACCGCCCCGCGGTATCATGCCCGCGACGTGGCCATCGCCCGGGCGTCGGCCGAAGGCGTGCCGCTGGTGCTGGGCTCCGCCACGCCGTCGCTGGAGAGTTGGCATCGGGCAGGCCGCGGGGAGTATACGCTGGTGAGCATGCCGCGGCGAGTGCTCGATCGGCCGTTACCGGTCGTGGGCACGATCGATCTGCGGAGTGAAACCCATCGGCGATATTCCGGCGGCGCGATCAGCCGTCAGTTGCACGCCGCGATGCACGCCGCTCTGGACGCCAAAGGCCAGGTGATCCTGCTATTGAATCGCCGCGGCTTCTCCACCCATATCCAGTGCCCCGCCTGTGGCCATGCCGTACGATGCCCCGACTGCGACATCGCGCTGACGCATCATCGCACGGAAGCAATCGCCCTATGCCACTACTGCGACCACGAAATCCCCGCCCCGGCCACTTGCCCCGAATGCGGCTTCGGCGGGATTCGCTACTCGGGCCTTGGCACGCAGCGATTGGAGGCGGAGGTCCGCCGGCGCTTTCCGGGCGTGTCGTGCCTGCGGATGGATACCGACACCATGCAGCGCCCCGGCAGCCACGAACGGGCTCTCACCCGGTTTCGTTCCGGTGAAGTGCAGGTGCTGCTGGGCACGCAGATGATCGCCAAAGGGCTCGACTTCCCCAACGTCACGTTGGTCGGCGTAATCAATGCCGATACGGCCTTGCACCTGCCCGACTTCCGCGCGGCCGAGCGCACGTTTCACCTGGTCACGCAAGTCGCCGGCCGCACCGGCCGCGGGGAAAAGGGCGGCCGCGTGCTGGTGCAGACGTACAGCCCCGACCATCCGGCCATTCGGGCGGCGGTGCGCCACGACTATCCGCTGTTTGCCTCCGGCGAGTTACCCATCCGCGAGATGCTCTCGTATCCCCCGTTTGCCGCCATGATCCGCCTGGTGGTTCGCGGGCCCCAGGAGCAGATCGCTGCGGGATTCGCCCAACACCTGGCCGAGCAGATACAAGAGGCACTGCGGGCCGCCGGCGCCGAACCCACGCAACGCATCCTGGGCCCGGCCCCGGCCCCCTTCGCCCGGCTCCGCGGCAAGTACCGATTCCAGATCCAGGTCCAGGGCCTCGTCCACGAACTGCTCCGCGCGGCCGTACAGCGCGCCACCGGCGACTTGCAGCCGCCGGACGAAGTCCAGTGGATCGTCGACGTCGACCCGTTGGACATGCTCTGACGCGCTACCCGCCGCCAAACAACGCTGCGCAGTCTGCAAACGCCTGGGTCGCACGCAGCCCGATCACGGCGTCGATCACCGAGTCGACGTCGCTGAGGCTGCGGAACCGGGCCATCAGCCAGTCGATCACGGTCAGGTGACCACTTTCCACGTACAGATCGTTTTCCGTCGCCGAGCCGCCGCCGTTGACAAAGTCGCCCACCGCAACGATCGTATCCCTCCCCGCTCCGCCCTCGACCACTTCGTCCGGCGTCGTCGGATCGACCCACTCCGGGCGTGGATACGCGAAGCGGTGATCTGCCAGTAGATAGTCGTCGCCGCCGTGGCCAAACAGTTCGTCCCGGCCATCGCCGCCGAAGATCGCGTCGGCCGCCTGTCCGCCGGCCAGCACGTCGTCGCCGTCGCCACCGGCCAGCAACGACGTCACGTCGGTGAAGTTGACCAGCCAATCGTCACCTCCGCGGCCCCACGCCTGCACGGCCTCGACGTCTGCCACGCGGAAGATCTGGTACTCCGCCGCGGCGTTTCGCTGGCTTTCGAACTCCGGGTGCTGATCGGCCAATGCAGCCAACGCCGCGTCGGCCGACGTGACGAAATCCAGCACGAGCACTTTGTCGGCCGCGTCCGTGCCCGCGATGCGCAGCCCGTCGCCGATTGCGGTCAACCCCGCCTCATCGCCCGCATCGAGCCGCACCGTCGTCAATTTGCCCGCCGCCACGGCGAACGACACCTCGTCGTCCCCTCCGCCCGACGCGATATCCAACACCTCCACGTCCTCATAGTCGAACCGCATCGGCCCGCCCGGCCCCTGCCATCGCACGGCGCTTTCGCCGTCGTCGATGCAAAACACGTCCCGGCCGTCCGTCGCCACGATGGCCAGCGTATCCTGCCCGTCGCCCGCGTCGAATCGCAGTACGCCGTCGGGCCACGTCGCCGTCTCAAATTCCGCCGTATCCAGATTCAACGTCAACCTATCGTCGCCGCTGCCGCCGTAAACCTCCAACCGAGTTCCGCCGCTGCCGATCTTCCCGCCGATTTCACCGGCTCCAACGCCGTCGACGTCGTCGACACCCACGTGCAATTCGACCGCAGCCGACGCCGTCACTTCGGCTCCTTGCGGTATCACCACGCCATCGCCCGCCCGCAACACGACATCGCCGGCCCCAGCCGCCACAATGCCTCCGTCGGCAATCTTCAGATCGTCGCCGCTTGCCCCGGTCTCGCCTGCCACCAACTCGATCCCACCGCTTGCCGCGGCGACGTTCTCCGCGATTGTCAGTGCTCCTTGGTTGAAAACCACGACGTCGCCGCCGCCCGCGGTCAGGCCGATCAACACCGAAGTCATCCCGCCGATGGTCAGGCTTCCGGTGTTCGCCAACAGCAGCCCGCCGTTGCCGACGGCCGCTTCGAGTACGGCCATCTCCGATTCGATCGCGTCGCCCGTGCCGAAGCCGGCCGCGGCGGGCACCAGCAGTTCGGCTGCGGTGAGATTGGCGACGGCGGTGGGGCCGGGCAGGTCGTTGGCGTCGAGGATGTTGCCGGCCGCGGTGAGCGTGATCCGGCCGCCGGGCGACGACAGCACGCCGGCCAAGCTCAGGTCGCTGCCGCCGGAGGCGTCGGCGTCGCCGGCGGTTAGGGCGATCGCACCAGAGAGGCCGTCGTTGGCCGGGGTGGCGTCGCCCGGGGCGCCGGACGTGGTCGCGTCGACGATCGAGATCGGGCCGTCGAGCGTGGCGATCGTCACCTCGCCGCCGCTGCCGCCGTCGCCGGCCGGGTTGGCCGCCCCGGACGTATCGACCGCGCCGAGCAGATCGACGCCCGTGCCCGCCTCGAGCGTCACGTGGCCCCCGTCGTCGCCGTCGGCCGCCGGCGTGGTGGCGATCGACCCGTCGGCCGTCGAGCCGATGCCGCCGGCCGCGTCGATCGTCACCTCGCCCCCGCCGCTGTCGAGCGCGGCTTGCA
>CAYYNP010000009.1:37940-63041 GCA_964472545.1 uncultured Planctomycetaceae bacterium
CCGCCGGCCGCGTCGATCGTCACCTCGCCCCCGCCGCTGTCGAGCGCGGCTTGCAAGATGATGTCGCCGTCGGAGGAGAGGTCGATGAGTCCGCCGGAGGATTCGATCGGGAAACGAAGATCGAGCGTATCGACGCAGCGGACGGTCACGTCGCCGGACACGGTGATTACGGCGTCGAGGGCGACGGTTTCGGCGTCGACAGTGAGGTTCTTGTCGGCGCCGAGCGTAACGGCCGTATCGAAGGTGATTTGGTCGGTGTCGCCTTGACCGTTGATGACCAGCGAGGCCGCGAAGCCGGCGCCGAAGCCGTCGATTCGGATCGTGTCGCCGCCTCCGCCGGCGTTGATCGTGAGCGAACCGGCGGGGTTGGGGAAGGTGTGGGTCTCGATCGTTCCGCTGGTGGCCGCGACGGTGGTCTGCCCGGCGCCGGCGTCGGTTATCACGACGACGTCGTCGGTGTTGGGGAAGTTGAGCACCACGTCGTCGGCGGAGCCTCCCACGATGGGTTCGAGGCCGGTGTATTGGATCGTGCTGGTTTGATCGCCGCGGAGGTGCAGGATGCTGCCGTCGTGCGGGCTCCGGCAGTTGTAGGTGACGGTGTCGAAATCGCCGCCGCGGACTTCGAGTACGTCCATTCCGGCGGCGGAATTGTCCTGGCCGTTGTAGATCAGGCCGCTTTTCGGCAGCGACGTGCCTGGGGGGAAGACGACGATCATCAGGTCGTCGCCGTCGCCCGCGTCGAACTGCAGCGAGGCGACACCGTCGAGCGTAATCGTCGCGGCACCGTTGAGCGAGTAGGCAACGCGATCGGCGTCGATGGCGGTGACCTCGATCGTGTCGTCGCCGGGCGTACCGACGATCGCCGTCGAGACGTTCTCGGGCGACGGCGTATCCGAGAGGTCGATCAAGTTCAGCGCGGTCAGGAACGTCGTTTGGTTGTTTCGTGCCAGCAGGACGTCGGACGTGTTGACGCGTCCGTCCCGGTTGAAGTCGTAGGGCAGATCGACGGCCGCCGGGTCGAGAAAATTGTGGGGGTTGTTTCGCACCAGGAGCAGATCGGTGGGCGTGACCTTGGCGTCGGTGTCGAGGTTGCCGCTCTCGCCGACGGCATTGCCGAAGTAGAAGACGTCGTCGTGCGTCAGGCCCGTGTCTTCTACGGCGAGGACGGTTACCTGGAGCCACCGGTTGCGGATCGTATAGTCGGGCCAAGCGAGGGTGATGCGGTCGGAATCGTCGGTGCCTGCCTCGGGGCGGACGGTGATCGAAGGAGCGACGTCGAGGGTCGTCCAGCCGGCCGGATCGGAATCGTTGCCGGTGCGGAAGACGAAGTCGTCGGCGTCGAACGAGGCGTTTTCGGGCAGGCCGAGAACGTCGACCATAACGCCGTTGATGCCGCGGCCGTAGCTGGTGTAGTTTTCGAAACCGGCGGTCTGCCCCGGAAGCAGGGCGACCTTGTCGACGGCGATGGCCACGTCGTCGAGGGGGTCGGATGCGCCGGCGGCGTCCGGGGCGGCGTCGAAGGCCGAGTTGTCGTAGAAGACGTGGCGATCGACCACGGCGGCTTCGGCCAACAGGCCGGCCGCGGGGTCGAGGCCTGCATGGAGCAGTCGGCGAGCTTCCAGCGGCTCGCAGGCCAAACGCCGGTGGCGACCGGTGAGCTGGCGGGCGGAATGGGCCGGCCGCGAGCGAACGGGGGATGGACGTCGGGCCGTGTCGAGGAGGCGGTGCATCATGGGATCTGTCCTGCCGACCAGTGAGACGCGATGGGGGAGGGCCCGCCCCGATTCGAACCGGAACGGGCAGCCGACACGGCGGCCGGGCTTCCTCACCACGTGGCGGGCCGCCCGGCCGGCGTATCACCTTCCCCTAGGGGTTACGGGAGATATTGTGGTTGGGCAGCGAGGAGGTGTCAAGCAGACTGGCGAATCGAGGCAGAATAGGAGTCGAGAGCGAAATGGGAGGCCCTTCGGTCCGGCTGGCAGCGAGCCGCACCGGGTTCTTGCCGAAGGTGGTCACCCTGCCGGTTTCCGCCTATACTGGCCACCGAGAAGGTTGCCTGTCTACGCTGGTTTTTCGAGGGGAAACGGCATGAGTCACTCAATCAAGTTGCTGATTCCGGTGGGGTTGGGGATCGTGGCGGCGGGCATCAACTGGTTTGCGGTGAAGCGGATGACGGAGCCGGTCTACTTCGTGCAGGTGACCACCGAGGTTGCCGAGGGGACCGTCTTCACGAAAGACAATCTGGGCGCCGCCGAGTTGCCGGCCCATTATGCGGACCTCAAGGATACGGCCTTTCCCTACGCCGAAGACGAAGGCGTGGGCGTCTTGCTCGGCAAGAGGGCGACACGGCACTATCGCAAGGGCGACCTGGTCTTCCGCCGCGACAGGGCAGAACCTGGCCCGTTGGGCTCGCTCAAGGCCGATGAGGAGGTGCACGTGGTCTCAATGGGCAACGTCGACACGGTGCCGCAGTTCATGCGGATCGGCGGTGAGATCAGCTTCCGTTTCCAGGCGGCCGGGCAGCCCGACGACGCAGAGTGGGTGGGGCCGTTCAAACTGCGGAGCGTCGGATCGAGGATCGTCGACAATCCCTACGGCGAGAACCAGCCGGATGAGATCGGGCAGGTGTCCAACGTCGGGGTGATCCTCGAGAAAGAGGGCAGCGAGGGCCGCACGGCGATGGACGATCGGCTGGAGGAACTCTGCGACAAGCAGGCGGCCGGGGCGGCGACGTTGCTGCGGATCAAGTATCACTCGCCGCAGGAAGAGGGATCGGAGACGCCGTAATGCGGGTATGGTACAACAAGATCGGCGACGCGCAGGGCAGGTCTTCGACACGCAGGCCGATCGGATCTCGATCGGCCGTGGGGCCGACAACGACATCGTACTGGACAGCCCCTTCGTGGCCGAGACGGCGGCGATCATCGCCGAGAGCGGCTCGGCCTGGGAACTGACGCCCGCGGGCGAGAACGAGATCTTGCTGGGCTCGCAGGCGCTGCATCCGGGCGAGCGGGTGTTGATCGGCGGCGAGCAGCCGATCCAGATCTTCCCCTTCTCGCTGAGCCTGGAACCGCCCGCGACCGAAGGCCTCTCCGAGGTCGGGCTGCGCGAGGCACTGCAGATGCAGGGCTCGCGGCTGATTCTCGACGTGCATCGCGAGTTGCTCGAGCGGATGGACACGTCGGAATCGGAGGAGCAGCGCGGCGACAACGAAGAGTACTTGATGTCGTTGGAGAACGACCTGGAGGAGATCGCCCGCTTGCAGGGCTTTTTGAAGCCGGAATACGGCGCGCTGTTGGCGCACTTCTCGGCCAGCACGATCCAGGCGGAGTTGCTGCATCGAACGATCGAGACGTCGGCCGAGGGGGGCGACGTGTGGGCGTCGGACGGGCGCTGGCTGCGGATGTTCTCCGCGGTGGCCGACTTCGAGAGCGAACTCGACGCACTGGTCGAGCGCGTGGCGGCCGAGTTGGACCTGCCGGCCATCGAAGACCTCAGCCGTAAGATCGAGGCCGTCGACCGCGGCTTCTGGGACGCCTGGGGCCGGCTCAGCGGAGACCTCTATCCCGAGGTGGTCCAGTATCTCGCGCTGCGCTACCTGAAGAAACAGATCAAAGACATCGTTTTCGGCTACGGGCCGCTGGAAGACCTGCTGCGGATGCCGAACATCTCGGAGATCATGGTGGTCGACCGGGAGAAGATCTACATCGAGAAGAACGGCGTGTTGGAGAAGTCCGGCCGGCGGTTCGTTTCCGATAAGGTGACCGAGTCGATCATCGAGCGAATCGTTTCACGCGTGGGCCGGCGGATCGACCGCTCGCAGCCGCTGGTCGACGCTCGATTGACCGACGGCAGCCGGGTAAACGCGGTGATCTCGCCGCTGGCCATCAGCGGACCATGTTTGACGATCCGCAAGTTTCCACACAGCCCACTCCGGATGGACGACCTGGTCGCTTGCGGCTCGCTGACCCGGACGGTGGCCGAGTTCCTGCGGGCCTCGGTCACGGCCAAGTGCAACATCCTGATTTCCGGCGGCACGGGCTCCGGCAAGACGACGCTGTTGAACTGCCTGAGCAACTTCATCCCGGACAAGGAGCGGATCGTGACCATCGAGGACACGGCCGAGTTGCAGTTGCAGAAGGACCACGTGGTGCGGATGGAGACCAAGTCGGCCAACGTGGAAGGGGTGGGGGAGTACTCGATCCGCGACCTGGTGCGCAACGCGCTGCGGATGCGGCCGGATCGCGTAGTGGTGGGCGAGTGCCGCGGGGCCGAGGCGCTCGACATGCTGCAGGCGATGAACACGGGCCACGACGGATCGATGACCACGATCCACGCCAACAACGCCGACGACGTGATTCTGCGGCTGGAGGTGTTGGTGCAGATGGCGGCCGAATTGCCGATCGACTCGATCCACCGACAGGTTGCCTCGGCCATCGACCTGATCGTGCAGCTTACCCGCATGCGCGACGGCAGCCGGCGGGTGTCGCAAGTGATGGAGATCATCGGCTACGACGCCCGGGAGAAGGCGATTCGCACGAAGGACCTATTCCTGCTGGTGGACGACGACGAGGGCGG
This sequence comes from uncultured Planctomycetaceae bacterium, assembly GCA_964472545.1. GTDB lineage: Bacteria > Planctomycetota > Planctomycetia > Pirellulales > Thermoguttaceae > CAYYNP01. The sequence goes on from CAYYNP010000009.1 coordinate 42,519, forward strand.
CGAGAATGACGAGAACCACCAGGATGGTGCCGAGGATGCCGGTGACGAGGACGGCGAAGGGGAGGAGACCGACAAGAAGAAAGCAGGCGGCGAGTTGATGCCGACCGGGGCTTTGCCGACGTTCATGGACAAGTTGATCGAATCGGAACTGATCGATCTGGAAGCGTTTTATCTCTAGTGTGACTGACCTTTGGATTATGGGTGGCCGGGGCAAAGCGCAGCGGTGCCCCAGTGACCCACCGGACAATACGAACTCCGACAACCTGGGGCACCGCTGCGCTTTGCCCCAGCCACCCCGCTCTTGCGGCTCCGCCCTGTTATGCAAGCCTTGATCTTGACCAGCTCGGTACTCTGCTTCGCGGCCGTGTCGCTCGGCGCGCTGTGGGTGGGGCCGGCGTGGGACAAGGTCTCCCGGCGCTACGTTGCCGACATCACGCCGCGGTTGCGGGCGTTGGGTATCGAAAACGAGCGGATCGACGGCTACCTGCGATGGTGGGGAATCGCCATGTTTGCCACCTTCTTCGTCTTCGGCATCGTGCTGGTGATGATCCCGGTGGCGATCGGGTTGACGTATCTGGTGGCGATTGCGCCGCGCTACATTCTCGACTATCTGGTTTCGCGGCGGAGGATTCTGCTGCGCGATCAGATGGTGCGCGCGTCCGTTGCATTGGCCAACGCGGCGCGGGCGGGGATGTCGCTGCCGCAAGGGCTGGACCTCGTGGCCAAAGAGGCCGCCGAGCCGCTGGCCACCGAGTTTCGCCGCATCACCAGCGCGTTTCACGCCGGACGCCCGCTTTCGGACGCGCTCGGCGACGTGCAGCAGCGGCTGCAACTCGAAGTGTTCAACGTCTTCACCTCGGCCGTGCTGGTCTGCATGGAGCGGGGCGGGCAGATCTCGTATGCCCTGGAACGGATCAGCGAAGACCTCCAGGAATTGCAGCGGCTGGAACGCAAACTGGAGGCCGATACCGCCTCGGGACGCCGGCTGACTCTGCTGTTGGCGTGCTTCCCCTTTGCCTTCCTTATCGGCTTCACCTTCCTCGACCCGCCGATGATGGGCACGCTCTATCATTCGTTCTTGGGACAGATCGTGCTGCTGAGCGTGGGGGCCGTGGTCTATTTCGCCGTACGATGGTGTGTCTGGATACTGGATATCGATTTCTGAACCTTGTGAGTACGACGCCACCATGGACACGCTGACCCTCTGGCAGATGATCGCTTCGGCCACGGTTGGCCTGGCGTTGGCGTTCTTGGCGTGGCACCTGATCTCGATCGTTACCCAGCCGCGCGTGATCGATCCGGAATTGGGGCGATTCGAGGAGACTCGGCGCGAGGAGCTTCGTTCGCTCAGCCGGACCTATCGGTTGTTCGAGCCCTGGATCGACGAGATCGTCGAGTCGAATGGGGGCCGTCGCCCGGACGCCGAGGAGAAACTTCAACAGGATCTGACCACCGCTGCCGAGCCGGCCGCGTGGAAAGCCGCCGAATACCAGGCCGTCTGGCAGGTGCAGGCGATTCTGGCGGCGATCGGCGGTGCCGTTTTCGGTTGGTTCTTCTCCGGAGAGCTGTTTGCGCTGGCCTGCGGGGTCGGCGGGTTTTTCTTCTATCGCTGGCTGATGCGCAGGAACATCCGCAAGCGGGCCGCCAAACGACGCCGAGCCGTCAAGCGTCACTTGGCCAGCGCGATCGATCTGTTGGCGCTGATGATGGAGGTGGGCGGGAACTTCCAGGAGAGCCTGGCGACCGTGGCCCAGCGTGCCCGCGGCACTCCCTTGGGAGAGGAGTTGGGCCGCGTGCTGGTCGATATCCAATCCGGACGTCCTCGCAAGGAGGCCCTGCAAGGCCTGGCCACGCGGCTGCGCGACGAAGACGCCGACGAGTTCGTCTTTGCGGTCGTCCAGGGCGAAGAACTCGGCAGCCCGCTGGCGACCATTCTCCGCAACCAGGCCGACCAGATGCGTCAGAAACGAAGCCAGTGGGCCGAAAAGGCCTCGGAGGAGGCCCAGGTGATGTTGGTTTTTCCGGCCGTGTTGATCATGATCGGCTGCCTGGTGATCGTGGCCGCGCCGTTCGTGCTCAACGCGATGTTCTCTGCCGACGGGACGGGTTTCTAGGGTGGGTGGACATGATTGGCTGCACACGAGTACGCACCGACGACTCACTTTGTGGGTGGCTGGGGCAAAGCGCAGCGGTGCCCCAGGCTGCCGGAGTTCCTTTCCTGCCGCGAATTTCTGGGGCACCGCTGCGCTTTGCCCCAGCCACCCAATCGACAATTTGGACTGCAACGAAGTGCCAGGTGGTGTATGGCTGAGAAGCTCGTAATACGCGTTGTGGGCGGCAGCGACATTGAGGCGCCGCTGGAACAGCGCGCGGTGCGCTTAGGACGCGATCCCGGGTGCGATCTGCACGTCGACCACCCGGAGGTCGCTCCCCATGCCATTACGCTCGACTATCGCAACGGCTCCTATCTGCTGGAGAACCACAGCCCGTTCGTCGTCTACCTGGGGCAACAAGCGATCGAACAGAACGCACAGGTCGCCTGGCCGGTCGGCCGGCAACTGCAGTTGACCCGCAGCGTGTCGCTGACGCTGATGCCGGGGGCCGCCGCCGCCTCGGCGTCTGCTGCGGCCGCGGCAGAGGAGGCGTCGGAGGTGGCGCAAGCGCAACGGCGCCGCAAGATCCTGCAGATTGCCGTGATCGCCGTGTGTGCCGTCGTGGCACCGATCCTGTTGCTCAGCGAACGAAAGAACCAGCCGGTGCCGGTCGGCGGCTTCCAGGAGTTGATCGAGCAGTTGCGGCGCGAGCACCCGGAAGCCACCGCCGTTCGCGACGCCTTCCAAAAGGCCCACGCCCTGGACCTCCGCGACGACCCGCAATACCTTTGGGCGACCGTCGACGCCTACCAGCAGTTGCTGGCCTTGGAGGAGATCCGTTCGGCCGAACCCGACGGAGACGACGCCTTCGGCCGCATCCGGCGGCGGGCGGCGCAGCGCGTGCGCGTGTTGACGGAGTCCGGCCGTTGATGCGCTGGGCAGCGGTGTTGCTGAGACGTTTCGCCGCCGCCGGTACGGCGGTGCAACGGGTGAGTTCTGAGTCTACACCGCCGTGCCGGCGGCGGCTAAACGACGATTTGGGCCGCTGCGCGAAAACGCTTAGGGCTTGTCCGGAAACAACTTCGTCCGCTTCATGGTAGCCATCACACTCCGTGTGATGATTCGCCCGAAAAACTGCGAAGTTGTTTCCGGACAGGCCCTTACTTCATCGCAGCGGCCTGACGGGTGGCTTCGGTGGCCTGTCTCATCAACGTGGTGCTGCGGGAGTTTCGCGCGGCCGTCGTGGCCAGCGCGGCCAACTGCACGGCGTCGGCCTTCCGCTGCGCCTGAACCGCCTGCTGAAAGAGCGCCAAGGCCCCGAGGGTCACCTCGCGATGACCGCTTTGGCCGCGGGCCGTTTTGCTGAGCGTCTCCAAGGCGTTGGTCTTAAGCTGCATGGCGTCGACCTGATAGCGCTTGGCCATCTCGTCGATCGCCGCGGCGGCCACCTCGAGGTTGCCCGCCGCAAGGGCCAACTCCCGGGCGTCGCGCAGCAGCACGAACCGCATATCGGGATCTTCGCCGTCGGCCGGCGCCCTAGAGAGCATCTCCCTCGCCAAGGCCAGCTTCTTCGGTGCCGTGTCGGCCTCGCCGAAGGCCTGCGCAAACGTCTGACGGACCAACTGCTCGGCCGCTTGCAGCCGAGCCGGGTCGTTCACCGGCGCGATCCGCGATGCGTTGCCGGCCGTCCCCGGCGCTTGCGGGTCGACGTCCAACTCCGGCATCAGGTGCGTCACGTCGATGCCCATTTGTGTGGCCTGTTGCCAGAGCTGTCGGGCCTGGGCCTTGTCGCCGCCGCGATCCACCGCCAGGAACGTACCCAAGAGCACATTCGTTCCGGCATCCTTGGCGAACGTTCGGTCGACGATGGCCATCACCAGCGAATTGGGCAGTCCCTCGACGGGCCACTGCCGCAACCGGCCGGCCGCCTTGATCATCAGAACGTTGCGGTTGGCTTCGACCACCACCACCCGGGTCGTCTCGAGTTCGATCTCCGTGGCCGCCCCCAGGCTGGCCACGCTCTGACGCATTCCTTCCCAGAATTGGCCCAGGTAGTTGAGCATCTCTTCCAGACGGTCGATTTCCGCGCGTTCGTCCGGCGTTTGCAGATTCGACGTGGCCGACTGCAGATGCCGCTTCGCCGCGGCCAGGTCAGGGTCCGCCATCGATGCTCGGGCGTCGGCGACTGCCTTGGCATACGCCGCCCGCTTCTGCGGATCGACCTGCGGTTCCGGCTCCGGCGGCGCCGGTTCGTCGGGGTTCGGGTTTAGCGGCGTTGGGTTCGGAGGGATCGGCGGGGGAACGGTTGGCGGATCGACCGTGCCCGGCGGATGCGACGGCGGCAAGGGGACCACCGGCGGCGTCACCGTCGGTGTCACCGGGGGCGCGATCGGCGGCTGGGTCGTCGTCTGGTTGGTAGCGGTCGGCGTAACCACCTCGCCCGAGCCGTCTTGTTGTCCTTCGGCCACGGGCTCTGCGCGGCGATTGACCATCTCGTTGTAGACCACGTATGCGCCCCCCGCGAGCACGGCCACGACCAGAGCGGCGGTCAGCACGTTCGAGCGGCTCCGCTCAGCCCGGACGGCTGCGCCCGGGGCAATCGGCTCATAGGCCGGCGTCGACGTATCGTGGGCCGGCTGTGAGGGCTCGACGCCGGCCGAGGGCTGCATCTGCGGCTGGCTGGCCGCCGCAGTCGTCTTCTGTGGCATGCTTCCTTGCGGCACGCCGCTCGGCGGGGCCATCGGATCGGCCGGCACCGGCCCCGAAGGCCCGCCCGGTCCGCCGTACTGCGGCGGCTGCTGCGTCGCGGCGGCCATCCCATCGTTCGGTTGCGTTGGCGTTTGGGGCATGCCCGGCGGTGGCGATCCGGGCTGAGCTGTGCTCGGCTGGCTGGCGTTGGATTGAGAGGTGAATTGAGGCTGGGCACCGCCGGGCGATGGCGTTTGAGCCGGGCCGGGCCTTGGTGGTGGGCCAACGGCGCCCGCGCCCGAAGGTCCGCCGGGTGGCGTGGCGAGCGTGGGAGGGGTCGCGAGCGTTGAGGGATAGGCGCTCGTTGTTGTGGGGGGGGATTGCTGTGCTGGTTGTTGGGGTTGCTGGGATGTCAGCCCGGCATCGTAGGCGGCTTTGCTGGCCGGGTCGCACAGGCAGACTTTTGCCGCCGAAACCTGATCCAGCAGCCGCCCCCAATCGGGCAAGTGCTCGCCCGGGCGGATCTTGCGGATCTTGGCCATTTGGACGTCGGCCGCGTTCGCGATCGCCTTCGGATCGCTTTCGCCGGGCCCGAGCCCCAGCAGCACGTAGTGATTCGGCGGCCGCACCGGGTCCTGGATGTCGAGCCACTCGAGATAGGGATCGAACGAATCTTGCACCGGGGCTCCTGACGATGGGCTGGTTGTCGGCCGTATCTACCTGACGGGCGTCCGGATCGGAATCGTCTATCCTACCAGAGCCGCCATCCCTCTATTATTCAATCGCCGGGCGACGCCGCAAGGGAAATCGTGGCCGCCGATCCGAACATTGTCGTGCTGGCCTACACTTAGGGGGGGGAAACCCAGTTCTTTTGAACCTAGCCGGGGACGGAATTCCCCGGAGAGATATGTGCCTGAAAAGTGCATCCTGCAATGACGACGGCCAAGCCAACCACACTAGAGACCGTCCGGGGGCTTCCGCCCCCGGCTAGTGCTCTGTCAAGCATTAGATTAGGGGTTCGGGTGCCATGCCCACGCAAGCGTGGGCATGGCACCCAAAGATCTAAGATTGACAGAGCACTAAGTTCGATCGGTGTTCTTGCGGAGTGGCCCCGGCCAACGACTCCCGACACCCCATGGGTCGCAACCCCCGCCGCGAACGGGTATGCTTATCGGCGGAACTTCTTGACACGCGAGAACGTCCCTTTCCCATTGGGCGGTGCGCGCAGGGATACCCATCGCCGTTGCCCAACACCCCGGAGATCACCATGAGCGCGACATTCTGTGTGGTTTGTATGATGCTGAGCGGTCCGGTTGTCGGCGCGGAGCCGGATGCGGAAGAGAGCGACAAAGTCCAGCCGGTGATCGACGAGGTGGAGCAGATCTGCAAGGACGGGCCCGTCTACATGATCGGCCGCAAGAAGGCCGTGCGGCTGGCCGAGATGATCCGCCAGACCAAGCCGGAACTGGTCGTCGAGTGCGGCACGGCGCTGGGATACTCGGGTCTGTGGATCGGCCGGGAGTTGAAGGCCGCCGGCAAGGGCAAGCTGATCACCGTCGAGATCGACGCCGAACGGGCCAGGCGGGCAGAGGCCTATTTCCGCCGGGCCGGGCTTCAAGATGTGATTACCGTCCGCGTGGGCGACGCCCGAAAGGTCGTCAAGACGATCAAAGGCCCGGTCGATTTCCTCTTCGTCGATTGTGGCTCGTCGTACTACTACGATTGCCTCAAGGGCATCCAGGCCGAGTTGCGCGGCGGGGCCACGATCGTGGCCGACAACGCCGGAATCAGCGCCGGCGGGATGAAGGACTACATGGAAGAAGTCCGGGCGAAGTACAAGACCCACACCGAGTGGTTCGACATCGATCTGCCCTGGGCCAAGCGCGACGCGATGGAAGTCTCCACCGTACCGAAGAAGTAATAACTCCTCGAACCGCGATTGCGGGAGCCCGAAAATGGGGACTGGCTCCGTCGACAACCGGCATTGCAGCGGTGGTTCGCATTGCCGACGGTGCCTGTCCCCTTTTTCGGGCGTGGACCCCGGCGCGCCGTGGAAAAAGGGGACAGGCACCGAGCCGACAACGTCCCATCGCAGGTTTGGCGTCGGCAGCGGCTCGGAGCCAGTCCCCATTTTCCACTCCATGTTTAGAGTTTGAGTAAGTTCCTTCCGTCAGGAGATCCCGTAATGTTCAAAGCGACCCCGCTGTTGTGTGCGTCGATCGTTTGCGCCCTGTTGGCCGGCGGCTTGGTTTCTACGGCCCCTGCCGATCAGGCCCAGCGCGACGCGATGCTGAAGACCATGAAGGACGGCAACTACAACGACGCCTACGAGGGCTTCCGCAAGTTGGCGCTCGATCCGGACGACGAGCCGCGGAAAGTAGGCGAAGACCTCAACAACGCCACCAACTGCCTGCAACGGCTCAATCGGGTCGCCGAAATCGACGCCTTTCGCGAGGCGGTGATCGACGTGCATCAGGGCAATTGGCGGTTGCTGCGGGCGGCGGCACCGGACGCGTGGTCAACGCCGCCCAACGCGACCGCATTCGGGCGCTGCAGCTTCTGCAGCAGGCACTGCCCTTGGCCAAGCAAGACGACAACCACGCCGAGGTGGGCGACTACTTGCTGGCATTCTCCCGGATCCTGCTGAACAACCGCGGCTACAGCGAGGCCTGGCGGCTGCAATACCTCAGCAACCTCGACGAACTGCCCGACTACGATCCCGGCTGGGGCTACGCCGGCCGGACGTCGGGCGCTCCGGTCGACGAGGAAGGCAAGGCGGTTTATCACTACACGCCCAAGACGTTCGAGGACGCCGAGACGGACGGACAGCGGTGGCGATGGTGCCTAGAACAGGCGATGGAGTTCAATCCGGCCCAGCGCGGCAACGTGCGGAAGCAGTTCGCCGATTTCCTCTTCCATCAGTTCGGCGTGCAAACGATGGCCCATTACGGCTGGCGGTTCGGCCGCGTGGCCACCGACGATACCCAGGACGACGAAAGCGGCACCTACGCCCTGCATACGCTGGGGGAAACCGAGACGATCGCCCGGCTGGCCACCGGCGTGAAGCGGTTCGAATTGCCCGACGAGTTCAACTTCATCCACGTCTATCGCACCATCGCCGCAGAGGAGAAAGCCAGCCCGGGCACGGAATCGTTGCAGCAGTTGGCCAGTATCTTCGAGAACCGGCGGCAATACCCGCAAGCGGCCAAACTCTGGCAGCAGTTGCTCGACGAGCGCCGCGGCACCGACAACCAGCGGAAGCACTGGAAGCAGCGGCTCGACCAGATCGTCAAGAACTGGGGCCGCTTCGAGCAAATCCAAACGCAACCGGCCGGCGAAGGGGCCACGGTCGAGTATCGCTTCCGCAACGGCGATTCGCTGCAGCTTACAGCCAACAAGATCAAGGTCAAGAAGCTGCTGGACGACGTCAAGGCCTATCTGAAGTCGAACCCCAGCCGCCACGACTGGAAGCGAATCAACATCGGCAACATCGGCTATCGCCTGGTGCAGGAGAACCAGAAAGAGTACGTCGGCGAAGAAGTCGCCAAGTGGACACTCGAACTGGAACCTCGCGAAAGACACTTCGACAAGCGGGCGACCGTGACCACGCCCTTGCAGCAGCCGGGCGCGTATCTGCTGACGGCCAGAATGGCCGGCGGCAACACCAGCCACATCGTGATCTGGGTCAGCGACACGGCGATCGTCAAGAAGCCTCTGGACGGCAAGACCTACTACTACGTGGCCGACGCCGTCTCGGGCACGCCCGTGGCCAAGGCCAACGTCGAGTTCTTCGGCTATCGCCAGGAGCGCCGCGGCAACACGCCCCGCAGCTACCAGACGATTGTCAAGCAGTTTGCCAAGTTCGCCGGCCCCGACGGTCAGTTGCTGATGGGCCCGGAGGAACAGCCGAATAACTTCCAGTGGATCGTGATCGCCACCACCGAAGAGGGCCGCTTCGCCTATCTCGGCTTCACGGGCGCCTGGTACGGCCGCCAGCACGACGCCGAGTATAACCAAGTGAAGTGCTTCGCGATCACCGATCGGCCGGTCTATCGGCCCGAGCAGACGGTGAAGTACAAGTTCTGGGTCCGCCACGCCCAGTACGACAAGGAAGAAGAATCGCAATTCGCCGGCAAGACCTTCGGCATCGAGATTCGCAACCCCAAGGGCGAGCGGATCGTGCAGAAAGAGGTCAAGGCCGACGCCTACGGCGGCATTGAGGGCGAGTTGAAGCTGCCGGCCGATACGGCGCTGGGCGTTTATCACATGTCGGTCGGCGAGTTCGGTCCCGCGCCGGCGAAGGCTCCGGCGGCGCCGAAAGCCGGTTTCGCTCCGGCAATCGGCCGAGGCCCAGCCGTTGGCAGAGGGCCGGCGCCGATCGTCCGCGGCGGACCGTTGGGCGTGCGCGAGCCGGACGTTGGCAAGCGGCGGTTCGTCAAGCAATACGGCGGCGGCAACTTCCGCGTTGAGGAATACAAGAAACCCGAGTTCGAGGTGATTGTCGACGCTCCGGAAGAGCCGGTGATGCTCGGCGAGAAGATCACGGCCACGATCGAGGCCAAGTACTACTTCGGCTCGCCGGTGACCAACGCCAAGGTGAAGTACAAGGTGCTGCGGACCAGCTTCTCCAAGCCCTGGTATCCGATCTGCCCGTGGGACTGGTTCTACGGCCCGGGCTATTGGTGGTTCGGCTACGACTACAACTGGTACCCCGGCTTCAAGGCCTGGGGCTGCATGCGGCCGATCCCGATCTGGTGGCCGCAGCGTCACATGCCGCCGGAGGTGGTCGCCGAATGCGAAACGACCATCGGCCCGGACGGCAAGGTCGAGGTCGAAATCGACACGGGCGTGGCCAAAGCCATCCACCCGGACCAGGACCACAAGTACTCGATCACGGCCGAGGTGGTCGACGCCTCACGCCGCACGATCGTGGGCAGCGGCGACGTGTTGGTCGCCCGCAAGCCGTTCAAGGTCTACGCGTGGGTCGATCGCGGGTACTATCGCGTGGGCGACCCGATCCAATCGCACTACAACGCCCGCACGCTCGACGGCAAGCCGGTCAAGGGCAAAGGCCGCGTGTCGCTGATGCAGATCAAGTACGTCGATGGCAAGCCGGTCGAGACCGAGTTAGGCCACCGCATGCTCGACACCAACGAAGAAGGCCGAGCCGACATCAAGCTCACGGCCGTTGCCGCCGGGCAGTACCGCCTCTCTTACAAGCTGACCGACGACGCCGATCACACCATCGAAGGCGGCTACATGTTCACGGTCATCGGCGAGGGGTTCGACGGCTCCGGCGTGCAGTACAACGACATCGAGTTGATCCCCGACAAGCGCGAATACGCGGCGGGCGAGAAGGTCAAGCTGCAGATCAACACCAACCGGACCGGCGGCACCGTGCTCCTGTTTACGCGGCCGTCCAGCGGTGTGTATTTGCCGCCGAAGGTGATTCGGCTGAAGGGCAAGACAGCGGTCGAGGAGATCGCCGTCACTAAGAAAGACATGCCCAACTTCTTCGTCGAGGCGGTCACGGTCGCCGGCGGCCGGGTACACACTGAGAGCAAGGAGATCGTCGTTCCGCCGGAGAAACGGGTGTTGAACGTCGACCTGAAGCCCTCCTCGGAGGCCTACAAGCCGGGCGAGAAGGCCAAAGTGCAGATCAAGCTGACCGACTTCTTCGGCGAGCCGTTCGTCGGCTCGACCGTGGTGGCGATCTACGACAAGTCGGTCGAGTACATCTCCGGCGGTTCGAACGTGCGGGAGATCAAGGAGTTCTTCTGGAAATGGCGCCGCCACCACAACCCGCGGACCGAGAACAACCTGGCCCGGTTCTTCGGCAATTTGATCCCGAAGGACACGATTGGAATGAACAACCTGGGTGTGTTCGGGGCCACCGTGGCCGAGGAGATGGACGCGCAGGGGGGAGGCCAGAGGCCGACGATGAACAACGACGTGCAGAGGCAGCAAGCCAACCGCGGCGCCATGGGCTTTGGGGGCATGGGTATGGGCGGCGGTCGCGGGATGGCCCCGGGCATGCCAGCGCTGGCGATGGAATCGGCAAACGGTGCGCCGCCCATGGCACCGATGGCCGACGGCATGGCGGTGGCCAAAGCGGCTAGCGCACCCAACGGCGGCGGCGGCGCGGCCGTTCAGCCGACGATCCGCAAGAAGTTCGCCGATACGGCCCTCTGGGTTGGGGCCCTGACGACCAAGAAAGACGGCACGGCCGAGGTCTCGCTCGACATGCCTGAGAATCTGACCACCTGGCGGATCAAGGTCTGGGGTATGGGCCACGGGACAAAGGTCGGCGAGGGCGTGACCGACGTGGTCACGCGCAAAGACCTCATCCTACGGCTACAGGCCCCGCGGTTCTTCGTGCAGAAGGACGAGGTGGTGCTCTCGGCCAACGTGCACAACTACCTCAAGGGCAAGAAGTCGGTGCAAGTAGCGTTGGAACTGGAGGGCGACGTGCTCGAACCGCTCGACGCCGCCACGCTGACGCAAAGCGTCGACATCGATCCGGGCGGCGAAGCCCGCATCGACTGGCGCGTGAAGGTCCTCGACGAAGGCCAGGCCGTGGTGCGGATGAAGGCGTTGACCGACGAGGAGTCCGACGCCATGGAAATGACATTCCCGTGCTACATCCACGGGATGCTCAAGATGGACTCCTACTCCGGCGCGATCCGGCCCGACAAAACGGCCGGCAAGTTCACCATCACCGTGCCCGAGGAGCGGCGGCCCAAGCAATCGCGGCTGGAAGTCCGCTACTCGCCCACGCTGGCCGGGGCAATGGTCGACGCCCTGCCGTATCTGGTCGATTACCCCTACGGCTGCACCGAGCAGACGCTCAACCGCTTCCTGCCCACGGTGATTACGCAGAAGATCTTGATCGATATGGGGTTGGATCTCGAAGAGATCAAGAAGAAGCGGACCAACCTCAACGCCCAGGAGATCGGCGACGACCGCGAGCGCGCCAAAGGCTGGCAGCGTTACGACCGCAACCCGGTCTTCGACCAGGCCGAAGTGACCAAGATGGTCGGCTCCGGCGTGAACAAGCTAACCGAGATGCAGCTCTCCGACGGCGGCTGGGGGTGGTTCTCCGGTTGGGGTGAACGCTCCTATCCGCATACGACTGCCTACGTGGTCCACGGGCTGCAAATCGCCAAGCAGAACGACGTGGCGCTGGTGCCCGGCATCCTCGAAAAGGGTGTGGCCTGGCTGAAGCGACATCAGGACGAGGAAGTGCGGAAGCTCGAAAACGCCCTGGTCAAGCCGAAGCCCAAGAAGCCTTGGAAGACCCAGTGCAGCAACCTCGACGCTTTCGTCTACATGGTGCTGGTCGACGCCGACGTTGAGAACCAGAAGATGATGGACTTCCTCTACCGCGACCGCACCAAGCTGGCAGTTTACAGCAACGCCATGTTCGGCATCGCGCTTCAGAAACAGGGCGAGGCCGACAAGCTGGCGATGATCATGCAGAACATCGGCCAGTTCCTCCAACAGGACGACGAGAACCAGACGGCCTGGCTGAACTTGCCCGGCGGCTATTGGTGGCACTGGTACGGCAGCGAATACGAGGCCCACGCCTACTACCTGAAGCTGCTCTGCCGCACGGACCCCAAGGGCGAAGTGGCCCCGCGGCTGGTCAAATACCTGTTGAACAACCGCAAGCACGCCACCTACTGGAAGTCGACCCGCGACACGTCGATCTGCGTCGAGGCGATGGCCGACTTCATCCGGGCCAGCGGCGAGGACAAGCCGGAGATCACCGTCGGCGTCTATCTCGACGGCGAGCATCGGAAGTCGGTCGAGATCACCGCGGCGAACCTGTTCGTCTTCGACAACAAGTTCGTGCTCACCGGCGAAAAGGTCGAAGCCGGCGAACACGAGATCGAGCTGCGTAAGAAGGGCACCGGCCCGTTGTACTACAACGGCTACCTGACCAACTTCACGCTCGAGGACTTCATCACCAAGGCCGGGCTGGAAGTGAAGGTTAACCGCAAGTACTACAAGCTCAACAAGGTCGACAAGACGATCAAGGCCGCCGGCTCGCGGGGCCAGGTGGTCGATCAGAAGGTGGAGAAGTACGAGCGGGAGGAACTGCCCAGCGACTCCACGGTCAGCAGCGGCGACCTGGTCGAGATCGAGTTGGAGATCGACAGCAAGAACGACTACGAGTATCTCGTGTTCGAGGACATGAAGCCCGCCGGGTTCGAGCCGGTCGATCTGCGCAGCGGCTACAACGGCAACGACTTAGGCGCCTATATGGAGTTCCGCGACAACCGCGTGGTCTTCTTTGCCCGGCGGCTGGCCCGCGGCAAGCACAGCGTGTCGTATCGCATGCGGGCGGAGATCCCCGGCCGCTTCAGTGCGTTGCCCACCAAGGCCTGGGCGATGTATGCACCGGAGTTGAAGGCCAACTCGGACGAGATCAAGCTCAGCGTGGAGGATTGACCCGGCGCGCAACTCGCCCTCGAGGTTTAGCAGCCGCCGGCACGGCGGCTGCTAAACGGCGGGTGGCTGGGGCAAAGCGCAGCGGTGCCCCAGTGATTGACGCAACTGCGGGGGCGATGGCAGCCTGGGGCACCGCTGCGCTTTGCCCCAGCCACCCAACTGCCAGTAACGAATGCAGCAAAGTCCTACCGCCAAAGTACAATCCCCACCCCTGCCATCTCCGGCGTGACGATCGGCCTCAGCGCGTAGCCCCGGTCTTGCTGCTGCGTTTCATCCACCGCCCGGCATGCCAGATAGGCCATCCACCACCCCAAGCCGGCTTGGGACAGGTAGTGTACGTCGTGATCGACGCGCGACCAGGCCGTGAACGTTGAACAGGCGTAGAACAGCCCCTTCAGCCACGGCCCTTCGGCCATCCGAGCCGCGGTGATAAACGGCAAGGCGCCGACGAAGGCGTGGCCACTGACGCCGTTGCAGTCGTCAAACGGCTTCCACTTCGAGCCGGCCGACGACTCGCCGGGACGCGACGAGCCCACCGCGTATTGGGCAAACAGCACGGGTGGCGAGCCGACCAGAAAGCTCCGCGTCGTGCGGCGGCCAAACTCGCCGGCCAGATCGAGCGCGGGCGGCCCATCCAGCAGCGTCGCGCCGAAGGCGATGCAGGAGGCGATCGGGATCACCACGTCGCCTTCGCCGAAGTTCTTGAAGAACGCACCGAAGTCGTCGGTTGCGGCGCTGCGAACGTCGTCCTGGTACCACTGCTGAAAATCCGCGTCCAGCGGCGTGTTGGCCAAGATACTCGTTCCGGCGATACCCAACAGCAGGTCGCCCATGGTCGATCGGCTGTAGAAGTTGGCGTAATCGGAGCAGACGCCGTGCTTCAAACCGTCGAGATGCGCGAGCAGAAGCGAGCCAACGTCGCGCGAGGCGTGGCCGGGACGGCCCGCAGCCGTGTCGGAGGCGAGCGAGAAGCCGGGGAGTATTCCGCCCTCGTCTGCCAGCCATTCAGCGGTCGCCAACGACACACCGGGAGAGACTTCTGCTGCGAGCAACTGACCGCGCGTTGCCGCCGAGCCGACGAGCGAGAGCCCGCCGACGAGCAGTATCGTGAGTGCCCGATTTGCGTTGCGCATCGCGTGCCGATTTCCCCCCCAGGTGCGCAGCGCGGGCGTCGGAATCGTCGCCGTCGGCGCGCACCGCCGATAGAGCTGGGTCGTGCGGTCGACCGGTTCCAGGTGCACACTGCGGGAATTGTGCCGCCGGCCGTTGGAGGTCATCGACCGCGGCACAACCGCGACATTAGGCACTACCGGCATCCCGGGCAGAGTTCGCCCGACCGTCAGGCTAGGCCGTAAGCGGTAGGGTCGGCAGCAATCAGGAGCGTCCGCCTCACCGGAAGAGTGCCCCGCAAACTTCCCAACTTCACATCTGGCCGCCGTCGGCTTCGATGGCTCGCAGCTTGTAGATCAGCGTCCGGCGGCTGATGCCCAGCTTTTCGGCGGTCCGCGTGCGGTTGCCCCCGCATTCCTCCAGCGTGGCCAGGATGGTCGCCCGTTCGACCTGCGAGAGGCGGCCGGCCTGGGCATCGCTTGCGGGCGGCTGCGACGCGCCGGCGGCGATCTTCGGCGGGAAGTGCTCCGGCAGGATCACGTCGCCGCGGCACATCAAACACGCGCGCTGAATCGCATTGCGCAGCTCGCGGACGTTGCCGGAAAAACCGTACGCCAACAGACACTGCATCGCTCCCGGCGAAAGCCGCACCGGCCCGCCCGCAAACTCCGTGGCGAACCGCCGGGCAAGCGGCAAAACGTCTTCGCGGCGTTCGGCCAGCGGCGGCACGGCCAGTTCCACGACGTTGATGCGGTAGTAGAGGTCGTCGCGGAAGCGGCCGTCGGCCACGGCCTGGGCGAGGTCGAGGTTGGTGGCCGCCACCAGCCGCGTGTCGACCTCCGCCGGCGTTTCGCTCCCCACCGGCGTCACGCGTCCCGTCTCCAACGCCCGCAGCAGTTTCGGTTGCAGCGCCAAAGGCAGCTCGCCGATTTCATCGAGAAAGAGCGTGCCGCCGGCCGCCGCGCGGAAATAGCCCGGGCGGTTCGACTCGGCCCCGGTGAAGGCCCCTTTGACGTGCCCGAACAGCTCGCTTTCGATGAGCGACTCCGGCAGCCCGGCGCAGTTGGCGGCCACCATGGGGCCCTCGGCGCGGTGGCTCCAGCCGTGGATCAACTGGGCGACGACCTCTTTGCCGGCGCCGCTGGGCCCGAGAATCAGCACCGGCGCATCGGACGGGGCCACCACGGCCGCCGTTTCCACCACGTGGCGCATCGCCCGGCTTTCGCAGATGAACTCCGGCGGCAGTTCGGGGGTGGCGCGCTCGCCGGGCCGTTGCGTATCTCCACGAGACGAGAGGGCGTCGAAGATAGCCGCTTCGAGTTCGTCCAGGTCGACCGGTTTGGTGAGGTAGTCGTCGGCACCCCCCTTCATCGCCGAAACGGCCTGGCGCAGATCGGCGAAGGCCGTAATCAACAACACGGGCAAGTCGCCGGCGATCGCGCGGATTTCGCCCAGGGCGTCGATCCCGCTCATGCCCGGCAGGCGGACGTCGAGCAAGACCATCTCCGGCGGGTCGCGGCGGAGCAGCTCGAGGGCCCCTTCGGCCGACGGGGCCTCGTGCGCGGCAAAGCCGAGCGACTCGACGAAGCCGCCAAGCAGGCGGCGTTGGGCCGGCTCGTCGTCGACGATCAAGATCGTGCGTTTCCGTTTAGCCATCCATGCCGTCCAGGTAGAAGATCGATCCGCCGCCGTCGCGCGGCCGGTATCCGGCCTGCCAACCGTGGGCCGCGGCAATCCGGCGGACGATCGCCAGCCCGAGCCCCGTGCCGTTGCTACGCGTGGTGAAATAGGGCGTGAACAGGTCGTCGACCTTCTCTTCGGCCACGCCGGGCCCACGGTCGGCCACTTCGATCCGTCGGCGTCCGTTTCGGTCGCAATACACACCGACCTCGACCGTACCGCCGACGGTAGCCGATTGTACGGCATTTCGGATCAGATTGAACAAGGCCTGACGCAACATTTCTCGATCGGCGCGGACCGTTTCGCCCTGGGCCGACTCGCCGATCTGAAGCGTAAGCTCGTTCGCGTCCAAATCCGGCTCCAGCAGTGTGGCCAGCTCGGCCAGCATCTCCCCCACGTCGACCGGTTCCGGCTGGGGCTGCGATGGCCGCGCAAACGCCAGGAACTGGTTGATTCGAGCCGTCACCCGGTCGCATTCTTCGATCACGGTTTGGGCCTGCTGGCGGTGCTCGGCCGGATCGAGTTTGGAACCGGCCAACCGCTGGGTCCAGCCGCGGACCAATCCCAGCGGATTGCGCGTTTCGTGGGCCAGTCCGGCGGCGGCCTGTCCCAAGTCGCGAAGATGGCGCGTTTCGCTCTCCAGGAGTTGGGCCCGGCCGTGCGCTTCGGCCGCCCGGACCGTTGCATGCCATGCCAATCCCATGCAGAACAGGACCACCGCCCCGGCGGCGATCACCGTACCGCGGGCCCACGCTGCCCGGCGGCGTTGCTCCTCGACCTGGCTTCCGTCGAGCATCAGCACGGCGGCGAACTGACCACCGTCCCAAAAGGGGCTTTCGGCGTCGGGGCTCTCCGTGTCTGGGCCATCGTCACCTTGCCAAGGCGGTCCCTGGCCGGCCCCTCGCCACGGTGGTCCGAGTCCACCGCCGGGGCCACCGCCGAGTCCGCCACCTGGCCCTCCGCCACGTCCACCGCCCAGGCCACTGCCCAGGCCACCGCCACCGCGCCACATCCCACCGGGCCCGCCACCGGCTTCGTGCATCCCGCCGCCGCGCCCGTATCCTCCACTGGCGGGTAGTAATTCAAAGGCGCGAACGAGTTGGTAGATCGGCGGCTCCCACAATTCGTCTTCTTCGCCGGGCTCGTAGGCTTCCAGCAAGTCGCTCTGGCCGGCCGAGAGCAGTATCCGATCGTCGTCACCAAGCAGGGCCACGGCCAACACGTCTTCCGAGGCGGCGACTTCGTCCAGGGTCCCCTGGAGTTGATCTCGATAGAACCGCCCCAGCCGCCGGTGCGAGCGAATCCCGCCGACCAAAGCCCCCTGGATCGACTCGGCCTGCCGGCGGAGCGTCTGCTGGCCCAGGCTCTGCTCGTGACGATACTCCCGCAACTGCCAGACCGAGACGCCGATCCAGGCCGCCGCCAACACGAGCCAAGCGATCGAACGTTGCCAACGCATATCGAGCGTTTCGTGGTGGGAATCGTGTATTGAAAAGGGCATCGGGACCGGGGACCGCGACTGCAAACTCCCAATGGGGAATTGGCCAGTCGGATTCCCGGTCCCGCGCACCTTCGCCGACGAGGACCTATTCTACCGGCCGCCGCGTCCGCGTCCCATGCCCATGGCGCGCCCGTAGCCGCCGCCCTGACCGTAGCCAGCCCCGCGGCCGCGTCCTTGTCCTCGCCCGAAGCCGGGTCCCATACCATGCATTGGCCCTCGTCCCTGCCCCGGCCCCATTCCCATGCCGCGCCCCGGGCCTCCGCCTTGCCCCATACCTTGCCCCATTCCCGGGCCCATGCCTCGACCCATGCCTCGACTCATTCCCGGGCCTGCGCCTTGCCCAGCCCTCGGACACTGTCCTTGCGCGGTGCCTTGACCGCGTCCGGGCCCCATCCCGGGGCCGCCGGCCGGGCACTGCCCCGCCGGGCCTCGGGCGCCGAGCCGTGCTCGGAGCCCTTCGACGGTCTTGGTAAGCTGCTCGATCTTGGCCTGATCGGGCTCTTCGGCCGCCCGGGCCTCGGCCAACGCAGCCATCGTGCGGTGCATCCTGGCCCGAAGTTGGGCTGCAATCCTCGAATTGGGGGCAGCCGGCCGGGCCTGCGGGTCTTCGGCTGCGGGCGTGTCGGCTGCAGTGTCCTCCTGGGCCATGACGGCCGCTGCAAAGCAGCAGAAGATCGCCATTGCCAGCAACATAATCGGTTTTCTCATCTCTGCACGTCTCCTGATTTTCGTTGGGTGCTACGACCCACTGGGTGTGGTGCCCTGCAAAACTTGCACGCTCTGGGGCCCGCCAAACGGCACATTCTTGCAGCGCCGGTGCCGCGTGCCGTCCGGCCTTCCTTGCACATCCTTGCACGGCAACGCGGTTTTTCGGGGCCAAAAGGCCGAGTCGGACGCGATAGGGCAACCTCGGTCGCTTCCGCATCGGCCGGCGGGGCCGAGCCGGTCGATCCCGCCGCCCGTGGATAACGCAAGTTCGGTGCCAAACCGTCGCCGGCCGCATTTGGCCCCACGAACGGGCCGATCTTGACTTACCCGCCGCGATGGGCTCTCTTCTACTGCGGCTGCCGATCTTGCACGACAACCCCAACTGCCTATGTCCCCACCGCGGAGGATGTGCCTGTGACGCCGGGAGAATTCGCGATACACCGCTGGTTGAACCTTCACAATGCGAGAGCCGGATTGATCCCCCTGCTGATCGCTGTAGTGGTGGTACCGTGGTCTGCAGCTTCGGCGGCGGCGGACGACGCGGCCGATGTGGGCGGCCTGGAGTCGGACGTCGTCGACGTCTTCCACGTGACGCAGACGTTCGACGGAGCCGAGTTCGACTGTCGGATGCAATTGCGGGCGAAGCGGCCCGGCTTCCGCATCTATCGGCTCGAATATCCGTCGCCCGTCGTCACGCCGGTGAAGCAGAACAACACGATCCCGGCCGACTACTACGTGCCCGAAGGTATCGAACTCGGCCGTCTTGAGCCGCACGGACCTCGGCGGCCGGCGGTCGTCTGCCTGCACATCCTCAACGGCAACTACGAGTTGGTCAACATGACCTGCTCCGTGCTGGCGTCGCGGGGTATTCCGGCAATCATGTTCAAGCTGCCCTATTACGGCGAGCGGAGCCTGCCCGGCGGCCGCGACGCGCTGCGGCAGAACCGCAAGCTGCTGATTGAGGCGCTCTCGCAAGGCATCCAGGACGTGCGGCGGACGGTCGACGTGCTGGCCGCGCGGCCGGAGATCGACCCGCGGCGAATCGGGATTACGGGGACTAGCCTCGGGGGCATCGTAGCTGCCACGTCGGCCGGGGCCGAGGAGCGGATCCATCGCTCTGCGCTGATCCTCTCCGGCGGCGACCTGATGCAGATCATCCACCACGCCAGCGAAACCCGGGAACTCAGCGCGTTGATCCGCCGGTTGCCCCAATCCGAACGGGACGCACTCGAACGGGCAATTCGGGCCATCGATCCGCTCTCGACGGCGGCCGCGTTGCGCGATCGGGCACAGCAGGGGCGCGTGCTGATGATCAACGCCGGCGAGGACGAGTTGATTCCCAAAGAGTGTACCGAGAAGCTGGCCGCCGCGCTGGGGATTTCCGACCGCGTGGTCTGGCTGCCCGGGCTGGGACACTACTCGGCCATGGCGTCGCTGCCGGCGGCCATCCAAACGACGGCCGAGTTCTTCGCCGAGGACCTCCCGCCGGGCGTCGAGCCGGTGCGCGTCGACCGCCGGCACGACCCGCCGACCGTGGTCGTGTCGCTATTGCAGCAGGCCGGGACCATGCTCACCGCGACGCCCAAACCGGGCCGCTGCCATCTGGCGGATGTGGCCGTGTCGGTCACCTTGAAGGACGGCAAGAGGGTCGACGGCACGCTGCGTTTGGTGCGTGGATCGGGACACCGGCTTTGCTTGCGAGTCGACGCTCCCAAGTTTGCCCAGGCCGCGTTCGGCCAAGGCGTCTATCCGTGGATGGCCTCCGGTGAGGCGGTCGTGTTTCGTGGACGGCTGGCTGCGGATGCCGAGCTGCGCGATCCGTTCGTCTACGCCGACAGGCAAAACGTCTTGAAGCTGCGAATGGTCGCCGGCGTGCTGGCTGCGCTGGCGTTGGCGCCCGATTCGCTTCAGACGTGGGTCGAGATCGAAGAAGACACTACGGCCGACGGGGACCGCGTGCTTCAGATCACAGACAAGCGTAAGGCGTCGAATCGAATACAACTCACACTCGCCGACGACGGCCGCACGCCCAAGACGCTCAGCTTCGACGTCGACGGCATTCAAGGCCGCATCGTCTTCCGCGCATGGCAACTCGACGCCGTGGCCCACGTTTCCCTCTTCGCCCCGCCGCCCGGATTGCCCGAGAAGCAGGTGCAGGGCGAAGATCTCTATCGGATGTTTGGGGCGTTGCTGAACTTCGCGGTGGAGAAGGTGGAGTAGGGTGCGTCGCGACGCACCACGTGCGCGTCTTTCTTCGCATGCTATCTGTGGTGCGTCGCGACGCACCCG
>CAYYNP010000009.1:63051-74229 GCA_964472545.1 uncultured Planctomycetaceae bacterium
TTTTTTTTGCGCGCTTTGGTGGGGGGGGTGGCTACGCACCCTACGAACTACCACAACGCCATAGCTTCCTCGTCCGACACCCATCGAATATCCGTTGTGTTGGCAGCCCTCTCGATAATCGACGTGACCTGCGCCCGCAGCGAGCCGGGCATGAGAAGCGACTTGCGGTGATCGCCGAAGAGGGATGGCAGACAGCCGCGGCGAAGTGAGAAGCCGATACGCCAAAGCCCGGTCTCCGGTATGGGTTCGAGTTGGACGAAGAACGAATGCTCGCGATAGCCCAGGAACAGAAACCAGTACGAGTGTTCCCACCATAGGCTCTTAGGATCGGTACAGTCTGGATCCATCTGTGAGACTTGCCAACCCGCGTCGAGGAACGCCGCTCCCAGGGCAAGCACGAACTCGCGCCCGGGAGGCGGATGTGAGTCGCCACCCTCTTCGCGCCAGTCTCTCGCGATCGCGGATGACGTGAAGATTGCGTTCGTGTCGTCGACCCAGTCGTCTGGCATTGTCGGTCTCCGCGATCACCTGACGGCGTCCCTGGGGGCTCGGTGCTCGTCCCTCGCACGTCGACCCCAGCCACCCGTATTCTATCGTCAATCACTCCATCGCCGCGTAAACCAACCGCTTCATCTCTCCCCCGTAATCGAACCCACCGGTGGGGTTGATCTGCACCATGTAGATGGTGATCAGGTTGTTCTTCGGGTCGATCCAAAATCGCGTGCCGGCGGCGCCGCCCCAGCCGTAGGTGCCGTTGGGGTCGATGCGGAATCCGAGGCCGAACTGGAAGCCGCCGGAGTTGATCTCGCCCAACTGGTCGCTGCGCATCGTGCGGACGGTCTTCGCCTTGAGGATGCGGACGTCGCCGAGTTGGCCGTCGCCGAGCAACATGCGGCAGAACGTCAGGTAGTCGGCGGCCGTGGAGCAGAGCCCGCCGCCGCCGGAGTAGAAGCGGTTCGAGGCGGTCACGAACCGATACGACTGCAGCGGATTGGCCGCCTTCAGCCCGCCGCTGCCGTTGGGGGCGTACATCTGAGCCAGGCGCGGGAGCTTTTCTTCCGGTACGGTGAAGAACGTATCCTCCATGCCCAACGGCTCGAAGATGCGCCGCTCGAAGAACTCGGCCAGCGTCTGCCCGGAAGCCACCTCGACCACCCGGCCGAGCACGTCGGTCGACACGCTGTATTGAAAACGCGTGCCCGGCTGATGCAACAGCGGGATCTTGGCCAGCTTGTCGATCGTGTCCTTAAGCGTCGAGTCCGTGACCAGCACGCGGGCGTTACGATAGCGTTTGTCGACCTCCGTGTTGCCGAAGAAGCCGTAGGTGAAGCCCGACGTGTGCCGCAGCAGGTCGCGGATCGTAGGAGCCCGATTGACGGCGACCTCATTGAAGACCGTCTTGCCGTCCTCGTCCTTGCCTTGGGAAATCACCTTCAAGTCGGCCAGCTCCGGCAGGTGCTTGGCGATCGGATCGTCGAGGCCCAGCTTCCCTTCTTCCACCAGGATCATCGCCGCCACGCTGGTGATCGGCTTCGACATCGAGTAGATGCGGAAGATGGCGTCGTCGGTCATGGGGGCCTTCTTCTCGCGGTCGCGCTGGCCCCAGGTCTCCGAGAAGACGATCTTGTCGCCACAAGCGACGACGCCCAGCCCGCCGACGAGCTTGCCGTCTTCGATGTGACGTTCCATGGCCGGCACGATCTTGGCCAACTTCTCGGCATTGAACTCGGCCGCCGGCGCTGCCGTGGCGACCAGCAATAGCAAGAGACACACGAGGCGGACAGGCTTCATCCTTCGTTCTCCAAGAGGTTTGATGTGGTGTTCTTCACCGTTCGATACGATACAAATGCGTCTTCGTACGCACGATCAACGCGTCGCCGATCACCGCCGGCGAGGCCATGCAGCCGGCGTCCAATTGGTTTTCGGCCAGCAGCTTGAACTCCTTCGGGTTGGCCTCGATCACCCGCGAGATGCCGTCTTTTTCGTCGAAGAAGTAGATCCGCCCGTCG
The DNA here is from genome assembly GCA_964472545.1 of uncultured Planctomycetaceae bacterium. Taxonomy (GTDB): domain Bacteria; phylum Planctomycetota; class Planctomycetia; order Pirellulales; family Thermoguttaceae; genus CAYYNP01. Next base: position 65,061 of record CAYYNP010000009.1, read on the forward strand.
GCGTGGATCGGCGAGGCGCTGTGGGGGCCGCCGATGCGCTCCGTCCAAGTCGGCTCGCCCGTCTCGACGTCCAGGCAGGAGGCGATCCCCTTGTCGTTGACCATATAGAAATGGTCGCCGACGATCAACTGCGAAGGCCGCGTGGGCGTGGCCTTGTCGCACGTCCACTCGATGTGCGTGTCGGTCACGTTGCCGTTGCCATCGGGCCGCACGGCCAGCAACCGCAGCCCGCGCTCGGTGGTTATGAACACCATGCCGTGGCTATATATCGGTCGGGCGGCGGCGTTGTAGCCGCCGTGGTAGACCTTCCAGAGTTCCTTGCCCGTGGCCGGGTCGTAGGCGACCGTACCCACCGCGGCCGGGCTGACGAGTTGCTTGCGGCCCAGGTGCTCGAAGACCGCCGGCGTGCAAAAGGCCTTCTTCATGTCGCCGTCTTCGCTGCCGTAGTCGATCGTCCGATCGGTCTTCCAAACGGTCTTGCCCGTCTGCTTGTCCAAAGCGATCACGTACTGAAAGTCGAAGCCGTCGAAGTTGACGATCAGCAGGTTCTCATAGGGGATCGGCGACGAGCCCGGGCCGCGGAAGTGGTCGCACTTCAGGTCCTGGCGCGACCAGAGCACCTTGCCGGTGGTTGTGTCGAAACAAGCCGTGCCCGCGCTTCCGAAATGGACCCACACCCGCCCCTTGTCGATGACCGGCGTGGGGCTGGCGTAGCTGTTATACGGCATGCAGAACATTGGCTCGGCGATCTCGTAGACGGTGATATCGTGCACGATCCGGCCACTCTTGGCATCCACGCAAATCGCATAGAGCCGCTTGCCGTCTTCGGTGGCCGAGGTCATCCAGATCTGATCCCCAAAGACCACCGGCGACGACCAGGCGCGGCCGTGAATGGCCGTCTTCCAGGCGACGCCCTTGGTTTCGCTCCACACCAGCGGCAAGCGTTTCGAGTTGGTCTGGCCGTTTCCGCCGGGGCCGCGGAATTGGTTCCACGCCGCATCGTCCAGCGGCGTCTCGAACAGGGCCTTCGGCTGGCCGAAGTACTCTTCGAGCTTCTTCGCGAAGACCGGATCCCGCTCGACGATCTCCTTGCGGCGCTCCTCCGATTCAAAGTACCGCGTGGTCAGGCCGGCAAAAAACTCCTTGTGGTTGGCACGCACGACCCAGTCCCGCTCGGGGTACTTCCCCTCCTCTCGGGCACGCTCGTGGGCGGCGATCACATCGGCGTCGTCGAATCCCAGCACCTGATCGTGGAAGGCGTGGGCCAGTTCGTGCATCGTGACCTGGACCGTTTTGAAATCTGTCCGCTTGGCCAGCCCGGCCGCCGTGCCGTATTCGACGCACTTCTCCTTGTCCGGGTGGAAGTCCATCTTCTTCAGCCAGTCGACGTGCGGATGATACTGATACGCGGCCGTCCGGCCGTGTTTGCCGTTGGTCGAGTCGACTTCGAGCCAGATCTTCACGGCCTGCAGTTTCTTCAGCGGCTCGTCGGCGACCATCTGCCTCGTCTTGGCCAGCCCATATCGCAACTGCCGCAGCGCGCCGACGCCCGTCTCGCGATGCTCTCCGCCGGGCAACAGATCGCGATGGACGTAGACCTGCCAGCCCTCGATATCTTCCAGCGAGTAGTGCGACGTCGGTTCGTAGGCGCCGGCCGTGGCGACGATCGACAGCAGGGCAACGATTATTGGAAGTGGCCGACGGCCGAGGTGGCCAAGGAGACGATGAGTCACAGACTGGTGTTGCATGATGGCTGGCTAGAGTGTGGAGGTTCAACTGCGGGGGCAAGTTTGGGTGGCTGGGGCAACGTTTGGGTGGCTGGGGGTATAAAGACGGGGGGGGCCCCCACCCGCGGGCCCCCCCCCGGCCCGCCCAGCAAAGGGGTGGCTGGGGCAATGCGCTGGGGTGCCCCTGACGGTGGGCGCCGCCTTCGTCCCGCGAGTCACTGGGGCACCGCTGCGCTTTGCCCCAGCCACCCGAAGACTCAGCCACCCCCAAACTCAATTGCCGCGACGTACTACTATCTTAACGTAGCCGCCCACGACATGACAGTCCGACGGCCCGCCGGGGGATTGCCCTCGCCAACTCGGCGGACTATGCTGACGGCCGAGAAGCGACCGTTCGTTGGCGTTGTCCATCCGTTGTTTTGGAGGAGTTGAGATGTCCACAACCGTAACTCGACGCCGTTTTCTCGCCGCCGCGGCGGCTGCCGGCATGCCCTGCGTCGTTCCGTCCGCCGCCTTGGGGCTGAACGCGGAGGCGGCGCCCAGCGAACGGATCGGCCTGGGGGCGGTTGGCCTTGGAGCACGCAACAGTAGCGGACGCTTGGCAGTCGGCGGCGGGGCCCAGGTGACCGCCGTGTGCGACGTTGTCCGCCAGAAGCGCGAGACGACGCAACGCCGCATCGGTGGCGGCTGCCGGGCGTACAACGACTTTCGCGACGTGATTGCCGACCCCAACGTCGACGCCTTGGTGATCGCCACGCCCGAACACTGGCACGTACTGCCCGCCGTGATGGCCGCCAAGGCCGGCAAAGACGCCTACGTCGAGAAACCGCTGGGGTTGACGATCCACGAGGGCCGCGTGCTGGTCGACACGTTCCAGCGCTACGGCGCCGTCTTCCAGCACGGCACGCAACATCGCCGCAGCAGCGCCAACCGGCACGCGCTCGAGTTGATCCTCAACGGGCGGATCGGCAAGCTGCATACGGTCGAGGTCGGCTCCCGCGGCGGGTCGTACTGCAAGTTCGAGCAGCCCGAGCCGGTGCCCGACGGGCTCGATTACGATCTGTTTCTCGGCCAGGCACCGTGGGCCCCGTACACTCCGCATCGCGTGGGCGTGACCGGCGGGCGCCCGTGGACCTTCATCCACGACTACGCCGGCGGGTTCGTTACGGCCGCGGGAATCCACTACATCGACCTGGCGCAGATCGGCATCGGGGCCGACGACACGGGTCCCGTCGAGGCCGAAGGCGAAGGCGTCTATCCGGCCGACGGGCTGTTCGACACGCCGTTGACCTGGCGCGTCGAGTATCGCTACGCCAACGGCGTGAAGCTGATCTACACCGACAACCGCAAGTGTGCCGAGGGCACCCGGTTCATCGGCACCGAAGGCTGGATCCACATGGGCTCCGGCCTGCGGGCGGAGCCGGCTTCCGTGCTCGGGTCGAAGATCGCCGACGGCGAGATCCGCCTACCACCCGCGGCCGGCCACGGCTTCATCGATTGCATCCGCAGCCGCGAAGAAACGAGTTGCCCAGCCGAGTCGGCCCATCGTGGCACCACCGTCTGCCACTTGGCCAACATCTGCATGCAACTCCGCCGCAAGGTGCGATGGAACCCGCAGACCGAACGCTTCATCGACGACCCGGCGGCGGATCGGATGATTTCGCGGGCGGCGCGGAGTCCGTGGCGAGTGTAAGCGACAGCGGCCACCCGCGGGTGGCACGGACACTTTGCCGCAGAGCACGCTGCCACTTGACACGCTCATTCGGCAAATGTGTCCGTGTTGCATCGCAACAAGAGGATTGCACTGCTCGTCTGACCGTGGGACAATGCAGCAATGGCCGGACGATGTATCTACGATGACGAACTGCATGCCCAGTGCGTCACGTTTTCCTGCTACCGACGTCGCCGTCTGTTGGATCACGCTCGGGCTCGTCAGGTCGTGATCGGCCTGCTGGCGACCGAGTTGGCCACCCACGAGGGAACCTGCTGCGGTTTCGTCGTCATGCCCGACCACGTCCGTGCGATCGTCTGGTTTCACGAGCCGGGCCGGCTGAGCCACTTCATGAAGCAATGGAAGCAGAAGTCGAGCGTGCAACTGAAGAAGCTCGTGCGTGGCCAACTGGCCGGCTACTCCAGGGCAATCGAGCGGAAAGAGCCCCTCTGGCAGCCAAGATACTATCCTTTCAATCTATACTCCCAGAAGAAGGCCACCGAGAAACTCGACTACATGCACCTGAATCCGGTCCGAGCCGGATTGGTGGAGAAGGCCGTGGACTGGGCTTGGAACTCGGCCCGGTATTTCGACAGCGGCAAATCGGTCGGCGTGCCGTTGGAGTGGATATTCTCCTGACGATCCTCTTGTTGCGATGCAACACGGACACATTTGCCGAATGAGCGTCAGAAGTGGCGACGCGTTCTGCGGCAAAGTGTCCGTGCCACCCGCGCAAAATCATCCGTGCCACCCAATGACGGACTCGCACGTCGCTTACTTCCCGATCGTATTCAAATTCCCCCCGCCCACCAGCCCGCGGTGTTCGCGGTTTCCGTTGATTTCGTTGCGGGTCCAGCCTTTGTCGAGCAGGCCGAGATACAGCGGGCGTTTGGCTTCGTCGAGCCCTTCGGTGGAGGTGAGGAAGAGGAAGAGGTTCTTGCGCTCGCGAAGCCGGGTCTTGGTGGCTTCCAGGCGGGTGATGAAGCCGTCGACGTCCTTGGGGTCGCAGTCGACGCCGAAACGGACGTTGCGGGCGTTGAGCCGGTCGACTTGCTTCTCGGGGATCTCGTAGTCGCCGGTGATGATGAACGACTTCGACGCGGCCGCGAGGAAGTCGTCGACCAGTTCCGTGCCGGGCGCGACCAGCCGGACGATGACGGCGTTCTCTTCGAGGATCTTCAAGGCGGCCTTGCCCTGGTCGGTGAGCCGGCCATCGACGACCCAGGTGCCGTCGTCGCCGACAAAGTCGGCCCGGCCGACGCCGTGATAGTCGATCAGCAGCTTCAGCAGCGTGGCGTCGTCGCCGGCAGTGCCGAGCCCGGTCGCGCCGCGCGTGAGCGACTTCTTGCCGTGTGGCCCCGCGGCCGGCACGCTCTGGGCTGCCGCCGCTTTGAACAACGCCTTGGCACGATTGTGGATCTCATCGTAAATGGCCTGCGGCTCCCGCTTCTTGACCGCGACGGTCGTCCAGAGGCTGTCCTTCACGTCCGGGTTGAGATTGGCCACGCGCATGTGCAGCCCGTGGTAGATCTCCTGCCGCCGCGCGACGACGAGATTCGTTTCCGTTTCCATGCCCAAATTCATCATCCCTTGCAGGACGAACTGCCCGGCAACGCGCAGCATCTCCGGATCGATCTTCTCGACATCGTCCTCGGGCTGGTGATAGTCTTGGTGGCCGATGCCGCCGCCGGTGATGAGCATCATCGTTTCGATCCCGCGTTTGATGAAGGGCGTGTGGTCGCTGCCGCCGGTTCCACCCACGCTGGGATCGATGCGCTCCATCACCTTGGGGTCCTGATCGCGCTTGATGACCTCCCAGATTTCCAGGAAGTTCAATGCTCCGGAGGCCCGCAGCTTCGCCCCCATGCCCACCATGTCGGCGTTGAAGCAGGCGACGGTCTGGTCCATGGTCACGCCGTCGCAGGGATGATCGGTGTAATGGCGCGAGCCGATCAGTCCACGTTCTTCGCCGCACCAACAGGCGAAGATCAGCGTCCGCTTGGGCTGGAATCCGCCTTCGGCCAACACGCGGGCCACCTCCATCACCACGGCCGAGCCGGAGGCGTTGTCGTCGGCCCCGTTGTAGACGTAGCCGTTGCGCATGCCGACGTGATCGAGATGGGCACCGACAAAGATGTACTGCTTTTTCAACTCCGGGTCGGTTCCCTCGATCTTGGCCAGCACGTTGCGGGCGATGTTGTTGCCGTTTTCTTCGTTGTGGCGGGTCGACGATTCGTAGCCCCGCAGCGTGACGCCCACGCCGGTGGCTTCGGAGCGCGGCTTCTTCGCCTTGATGTCTCGGCGAATGGCGTCGATCCGCCGCTTCAATCCGCCGGACGATTCCTGGGGGTCGCGCTTCATGATCGCTCGAAACACGCGTTCTTGGATCACAAAGCAGAGAAAGTCGCGCTCCGGGGTGAACGCGGTCTTGCGGGACCGTCGCCGCGAACTGCCCGGCTCGGCGGCCGAGTCGAAGAACAGGATCGCCGCGGCGCCCTTTTCGTAGGCCGTCTTGATCTTGGCCAGATCGGTCGACTCTTCCTTCCACTGTTCCGCGTTCTTGTCTTCCTCGTCGTCGGTGAACATCCCCCGAGGTTGGGGCGCATCTTTGGGCGAACCGGTCAGCGCGAGCACGATCTTATCGGTAACGTCGAGGCCCGCGTATTCGTCGAGCCCCTTCTTCGGCGCGGCGATTCCGTGACCGACAAAGACCACTTCGGCCTGTTTGGTTACGCCGGTCGTGGAGAGCTGGTCGAGCGTGAAGTCGCCGTCGTCGAAGGGGAAGTCGCGTCCGGCGACCGAGAGCGAGGGAGTGCCCGTGATCCAGTCGAAGTCGCGAATCTTGACGTCCTGGAAGAAGGTGTCGTTTTCGCCGGCCGGTTTGAGTCCCCATTGCTTGAAGTTCTCTGCTACCCAATCTGCGGCCTTGCGATAGCCCTCGGTGCAACTCTCCCGACCCTGCATCTCGTCGGCGGCAAGATACGCCACATAGGTCTTGGCCCGGTCGCCGTCGACGGCCAGCGGTTTCGCATCCGGCGACTCCTGGGCAAGCGCGGTGCTACAAGTGAGGAGAAAGATCAACGCAATGGTGACGATTCGTCTTGGCATGGTCATTCGTTAGTCGAGAGGTAGGTGCTTGTTGGCGGGGGGAAGCGACGCTGTCACCCCTCACTGTAACGCGGCGCGCCGGCGAATTCAACAAATGGGTGGAAATCGGCAGCAGAGGGGGCAGCAGAGGCGAGAGGATTGGCCGAAGGCCAGATTCACCGTAGGCAACGCCCCAGGAATCCGAGCCAACAGAGAACCGTTTGGCCGAAGGCCATCTTCACAGACCGCGGCCGCGATGAATTTGGCCTTCGGCCCGCACGCACGGCTACTCTTTCGGCGCAGGCGCCTCGGCAACCTGCTCGAGCATCACCTGCAAATCGTTCGTCGGCAGCCGACAGACCCGATTGCGGCAGACGTAGGCCGTGGCCTTGCCGTCGATCTGAGTGTGCGAGGCCGTGAACGGGGCGACCTCGGCCAGTTGCTTCGCCCGGACGGGGTCCTGCGTGTCTTTCAGGAGAATCGTGACGGTCTGCTGCGGCGGGCGGTTTTGCAAGCTCGCGAGCATCGCGCTCGTGTCGGCCGCCGCCGGATCGCCCACAACGACCACTTCCGCGCCGGGCCGACGCCGATACTCCACCGCCACGCCGAACTGCGTGCTGCGGTCGGGCATCCGCAACAGGCCGATCGAAAGCAGCCGCTCGAGCTCGGCCGCCCGGTCTTCATATTGTGGCTCGCCCGTCAGCCGGGCCAACTCGGAGAAGACCAGCGCCGCCACCGAATTGCCCGAGGGGACCGCCATATCGCCGAACTTCTTCGGGCGGATCGGGAGTCGCTCGGCGTCTTTGGACGTAAAGTAGTAGCCGCCTTCGACTTCGTCGGCAAACAGTTCGTGGATCGCGTCGGCCAATTGCCGGGCCGATTTGAGATATCTTGGATCGTAGGTCGCCTTGTAGAGTTCGACCGCGGCGTATGCGAGAAAGGCATGGTCGTCGAGAAAACCGGGAACGGCCGCGCCGCCGTCGCACCAGACGTGATACAACCTGCCGTCTTGGTTGCGCAAATTGGCGTCGACGAAATCGAAGGCCTTCTGCGCAGCCCGGGCGTATCGCTCCTCGTCGAAGAGCCGTCCGCCGCGCGCCAAGGCGGCGATCATCAGCCCGTTCTGATCGGCCAGCACCTTCTCGTCGCGCAGCGGCCGGATGCGCTTCGAGCGTCGCGCAAACAACGCCAATCGTGCCGCCTCGAACGCCTGCTGCACTTCGTCCGGAAACTGCTCGATTGGCTTCGCCCCTTCGCCCGGCGGCCGGCAGAGGATGTTCGTCGGCTGGCGTTCGCCGCTGGCTGTGTCGATCCAGTTTCCTTCGTCGTGGAGATCGAACACTTCGTCAACCGCCGCGAACTGCTCGTCGCTGAGCACCTCGCGCATCTCGTCGGCGGTCCAAACGTAGAACTTCCCCTCCTCGCCCTCGCTATCGGCGTCTTCGGCGGAGTAGAAGGCCCCCTCCGGCGACGTCAGGTCACGCAACACGTACTCGAACAGCTCTTCGGTCAACCGGCGATACTTCGCCTGCCCGGTGGCCCGGTAGCACTCGGCCGACGCCATGGCAAGCTGGGCCTGGTCGTAGAGCATCTTCTCGAAGTGGGGGACCTTCCAGATGCGGTCGGTGGCGTAGCGGTGAATGCCGTAGCCGATCTGGTCGTAGATGCCGCCGTCGCGAATCCGATCGAGCGTTGTCCTGACCGCCGCCAACGCCCGGGGGTTGGCCGTCCGCCGGTGATAGGCCAACAGATAGAGAAGCTGATGCGGCCGGGGGAACTTCATCGACACGCCGAAGCCGCCGTAGACCGGGTCGTGCGACGACATGAACCGCGCGAAGGTCTCGTCCAGGTCGGCCTCTTCGATCTGCATTTCGAAGGGCCGAGTGGCCCGGTTCAGCAGGTCGATCCGCCGCTGTGCCCGTTCGGCGGCCGCGTCGAGCAGGTTGCTGCCGTAGCGGACCTGGCGGACGAGAGTCGGCAACTGCTTCATCAGCCCCGTGATGCGGTACTTGTCGTGCTTGGGGATGTACGTGCCGGCGAAGAACGGCCGTCCGTCGGGGGTCATCACTACGGTTAGCGGCCAGCCGTTGCCGCTGCCGAGCCCCTGGGCGATGCTCATGTAGACGTCGTCGACGTCGGGCCGCTCTTCGCGATCGACCTTGATCGAGATAAAATCGCGATTCAGCAGCGCGGCCACTTCCTCGTCTTCAAAACACTCCCGCTCCATCACGTGACACCAATGGCACGTGGCGTAGCCGATCGAGAGAAAGATCAGCTTGTTGTCCTTCTTCGCCCGCTGTAGAGCCTCCGGCGACCAGGGGACCCAGTCGACGGGATTGTGGGCGTGCTGCCGCAGATAAGGGCTTTTTTCGCGGATCAGGGCATTCGTGTGTTTTGGCCGGGCGCCAGTTTCGGCGTCGGCGGCGATTGCCGCCGGGCCTTTGAAATGGCCGTATAGCAGAGAAGACGTGAGAATAAGACAAACGGCGAGTATCGATCGGCGTGAGGGCATCATGCGTATCACTCTTTCCGTTTCGGGTCGTACATCTTGGCCCGATCGTCGAGCGGACGGACCCAGACGTTGCGAAAACGGACCGGGCTGTGGTGATCCTGCAAGAAGACCGGCCCGCAACTGGTTGCCTTC
>CAYYNP010000010.1:0-73735 GCA_964472545.1 uncultured Planctomycetaceae bacterium
AGGAGATCGTCACCTACCCTCCACTTTGTGCCATTTGAGTTGAAACACTACAACAGGCAGCCGTCAACCGGCGCTTCTCTTCCTTCGCGGAGAACCGTTTCAGCACAACGTAGTTCTTTGTCGGAACGAGTAGCTTACGTTTGCGCGATTGCTCGTTGTCGATGATATAGACGGGGTGTTGCTTCCGCGTAACGGGCCATTCCGTGCGATACGGCTTGATGTTATGGGGCATAAGCAGAGGAACAACAGTCTGCCCGTTCCGCTCACGCAAGATTAGATCGGTTGCCCGAAACGTCACAACGGGGCCAGTTGAGATACGCAACCCGGTTTCCTCGAAGCGCTGCGGCAAGTCCTCAAGTAGCCGCATAGTCCTACAGTCGTCATCGGAAACCGGAATCTTGACCAAGTGCTCACCGCAAGAGTTATCGACGACGGCGGCATGGGGTAGCGTCTGGCTCTGAAGGCGTTTCGGTATGTCCTTTCCAAAGCTGCCAGTGATACATACTTGCTCTGAAGGCGTGCCGAGTTTGCGGGCCTTCGTAATCACGCTTTCCTGTAGAACATCGGAGTCCTTGAACGCATCCGTCCGAGACTCGAATAGATGGACCCGTTCTAATGACATTCGCTCAAAGAACCAACGGCGAAACCCACGGAAGTAAAGGCCGTTGCAGAAGCTACGCGGCGTAATCGCCATTAGCTCCCCGTTCGGTTTCAGTAGACGTGCCCCAAGCGTGAGAAAAAAGGCGTAGGCGTTGGGCTGCCCGTGAACGACTCGCTGCATTAGCTTGGCGTGCTCCGAATCCTTCCGCAACTTGAAGTAGGGCGGGTTCATTACCACGGCGTCAAAATCATCGGAAATGCCGGGCTTGAACAAGCTTGCTTCCAAGTGTGGAGAAGCAACGGCAATGAAGTCTTCCTGCTCAACCGTGAACGTGAGGGCATGACCGGCTTTGGCAAGGGCCTGCTTGCAGTGTTCAAGATTGCTGCGAAGTATCTCGGCAAGGGCTTGCTCCGGCTCGAAAGCATGAACGAACAGTTGTCGCGGGGAATGTTGCTGCAACACTCGTTCGCACACTGCTACGCTGAGCAATCCTGCCCCTGCTCCGGGGTCCAGCAAACGAAGCTGTTGCGGAACGCGAAAGAAGAGCCCTGCCATGAATCGAGCGATTTCTGGCGGAGTGAAGACTTGCCCCCTGGCCTTGCGGTAGGCGGAGGCAGTAGCGTGGAGGTATGCTGTCTGCCGTTGTGCAGCATCGTCCAGTAAACTGGGCATGGCATCCGATCCGTGGGGTCTGGCGTAACCCGTTAGTTTACTGAAAGTTGCGCGTGCTATCAACGCCGAGGACGAGCCCGTGGGCGTCCAAGCGATGAACGGCGGGTGGCCCGGCCGATTGCTCCGCGGGAGACTGTGCCACTCGAATCCGGCCGTTCGGAGAATCGTCCGGGTGCGGCACGCACAAGACGATGGCAGCGTGCCCGGGCGTCTCGTCGGCCGTCACGCGGCGTTTTCTCGGGACGCCGCAGTACGGGGCATCGTAGCCCCGCCACCACTGGCCGGCAAGCAACCCGTGGCACCCGATTGAGACCTGCCGGGCCAGTCAAATCGCACGCGGCGGATTGTTGGCCGACGGCGTTTTCGGGCGCAATTACATCGACTTAGCGGATCGGTCAACCCCATGCCGCGTTGAGTTACGACAATCGGCATGCACCTGGCGACGTTGTAACCTGTTGCTGGCACGAAGGTTTCATTATGCAGCGCCGCCGGGATGGTCGACATAAGTCTGTGGTCGAATTGTTGACCGGCAACCGAGTCGTGTGAGTCGTCGTAACCTGCTGGCACAAAACAGGTTAGATGCGACCCCGACGTATTGTTGGGCGACAGCACTCGTGGGGGTGCGGTGGCGCGTCGCAGTAGCCGGCGTAAGTCGTTTCCTCACAGCGACTTACGGTCAAGCCCAACGGCAAGAAGAATCGGCCGCACGTCAAACCCGGAGTAACTTCTCGCGGCCGCCTGGAAGCGGGCGCCTACTCGTCCTCGCGCGCCCGATCGAAGTACTCCTTGGCGTGCTCGCGGACGTTGCGTGGCAGGTGGCGCTCGGCCAGGGGATCGGTCTCGCCGCGCAGGGTGGCGTCGAACTGCTGTTGGATGGCGGCTTCGGCGACGCCCTTGCGGTTGGGGCCGTCGGCAATGCCGGTGAGCACGAAGACGCCGTCCTCGTTCAGGTGCTGGCGGACCTGGGAATCGTAGAAGCCGACCTTGTCTTCGGCCTCGCCACGATCGCCATGGCCACCTTCGCCGGGGCCCATGCCGTCGCCGCCCTGTCCGAGTTGGTTGCCGGCCATGCCGCCGCCGGGTTGGCCGCCGGGTTGGTTGCCGGAGCCGCTACCGGAACCGCCGCCTTCGCACTGGCCGCAGCCGGTGCCGGAACACGACGGGCAGTTCATCCGCTGGCGGGCGTCGGCAAGGTCGTCCATGGCGCCGTTGAGCAGGTCGAGTTCGTCGAGTTGCTGCTGGAGATCCTGCATGCTCTGCTGCATGCCGGCCATCGATTGGGCCGCTTTGCCCGATTCGCCGCTGCGGAGTTGCTGGCAGCACTCGCCCAGCTTGTCGGCCAGGTCGCTGAGCTGATCCATCTGCGGGGCCTGCTGCAACATCTTGTCGAGTTGATCCAGCACCTTCTCGGATTGGGCCGTGTCGCCGGCGTCGCGCAACTGGTCGAGTTGATCCTGGAGCCCGTTGCGGGTGTTCTTGTGGGCATTGGCCAGATCGTTGAACTTCTGCTGCATCTGCTGGAGCTGTTCGCTTAGCGCCTGCTTCTGGTCGTCGGAGAGCTTGCTGTCGGTCATCTGCTCCTTGAGCTTCTCGATCTCGTCGGCCGCCTTCTGGAAATCGCCTTTGGCGACCGCTTTGGCCAGATCGGTGGCCGGACCGGCCTTGACCTGCTTGAGTTGGTTCAACTGTTCCTTGAGCTTATCGGCCCCGCCAAGCTGTTCGCGGCGTGCTTGGACCTTGCGGGCCAGGTCGTTCAGCCCGGCCAGGGCCTTTTTCCGCTCGGCCTTGTCGCGGGGCGGATTCTCGGCTCCCTGTTGGAGCTTCTTGAGCAACTCGTCGACGTCTTTCAGGCCCATTTCCTCGGCCTGTTTCTGGCGGTCGGCCAGCCGGCGGCGCAACGGGTCGGGCTTGTCGCCCGGTTTGACCACGGGGGTGGGGTCGTCTTCCTGTTCTTCCTCGGCAACGGGCGCCGCGGGCACGGCCGGATCGGTGGTCAGCATCAGCGTCACCACGATCATCGCCGGAATCAACGGCAACAGGCAGTGACGCGGCGGAGTCGCAGAAAACCTGGTGGCCACGTCAACGCGGCCCAAACGCCGGCCAGCGTCGGCAGCCAGGGCCCGGCCGGCTTCGGTGTCGCGATCGGCCGGCGGCATGGCCAGCGTGCTGGATACCCGTTCTTTCAGAGCGAAACGTCGGTCGATTTCCAAAGCCGCCCCGAGCATCCCACGGCGCGTCAGCACCATCCACACGCCTGCGGTGGCCAAGCCCACGCCCAACGCGGCCGCCGCCCAAATGCCGTCGCCCACGCCGAGCGGATAGACGCGCGCGGCCACGATCAGCCCCAGGGCGATCACCAGCCCGGCAAACCAACACCACCCCAACACCGCAGCAAACCGCCGTAATCCGAGCCGCCGCCGTGCGCGGCGAACTTGTCGGTTCAGTTCGTCCATCGTCGTGCTCCCTGAGTAGATGGGGCCTCTGCAACCTCTGGTCTATTATACGGGTTGTCGTCGTGGAGCCAGACTGCAATACACGAAATTGCGAAGAACCACCATGGCGGGGGGAGGGCGAGAGGATCTGGCCTAAATCGCGCCCATTAGCTTGTCGAACTCCTCTACCGGCAGGGCTGGCGTCGTATCGAAGGCAATCCCGGTCAGCTTGGTCAGGGCGACGGCCGTCTTCATCGCATCTTCGAGGCTCGGCAACGAGACGATCAACACCAGGTCGAATTTCCCCAGCGTGGCATAGATCGCCTCGATCTCGCCGCTAAACTGCTTGATCAGGCTGACCACCCGATCGGTCCGCTGGACACTCATTTCCTGCAGCGCACGGGGCGAATACGAACCGAACATCAGGTACGTGGCCATGGCTTCTCTCCGGGCACAGCTTCTCTCCGGGCACACAGGCAGGGGAATTGGCCGAAGTGGCTTGGCCTGAGGCACTTCTGTATTGTCGGGTGCAGGCTCCTCTTAGGCAAGGGGTTGTGGTGTTGGGCACTTTGGATCGAGAAATGCAGGAGACGGTTGCGGATCTGTGGCAGGAGGATCGCCCCGCAAGCCAGAACATGCCACCCATGAAAAACCCACCCATAAGGACTGGTCCTTGACGCGATTTTCGCGGAGTGCTAAATTGGCGCGTTTCGCTCGTCCACAATCTGCGCCGGATAGGGGAATGGGAAGGTCGGGACGGGTTCTGACCACCGGTTCTGACCACTGGCATAGACAGGATATCTAGGGTTTTTTCCGACACCCAAGCAAGGAACTAGTCATGGCGAAGTACGTTTATTGTTTTGGCAGCAAGGGGACCGATGGCGACGCCAGCATGAAAAACCTGCTTGGCGGCAAGGGAGCCAACTTGGCCGAGATGGCCCGATTGGGTCTTCCAGTACCCGCCGGTTTCACGATCACCACCGAATGCTGCACCACCTACTTCGAGGAAGGCGGCACCTATCCCGCCGGGCTCGACGACGAGGTGATGGCCGCCTTGAAGCAGACCGAAGAAGCAATGGGCATGAAGTACGGCGATCCGGACAACCCGTTGCTGCTCTCCAGCCGCAGCGGTGCCCGGATGTCGATGCCCGGCATGATGGAGACGGTGCTGAACGTGGGGCTTTGTGCCAAGACGATTCCCGGCTTGGTGAAGCAGTCGGGCAACGAGCGGTTCGTCTACGACGCCTACCGCCGGCTGATCACGATGTACTCCGACGTGGTGATGGAAAAGGCCGACGACCTCGAACCGGAAGAGGGCCAAGGCATCCGCGTGCAGCTCGAGAAGCTGATGGACGCCGTCAAAGAGGCCAACGGATACACGAACGACACCGATCTGACGGCCGCCGACCTGAAGCAGCTCTGCGAGGATTACAAGGCCAAGGTCAAGGAGGTCCTCGGACGCGACTTCCCGGACGATCCGATGGACCAGCTTTGGGGAGCGGTGGGTGCCGTGTTCAAGAGTTGGAACGGTAAGCGGGCGATATCCTATCGGCGGATCGAGGGGATTCCGGACGATTGGGGCACCGCGGTCAATGTCCAGAGCATGGTCTTCGGCAACATGGGTGATGACTCGGCCACCGGCGTGGCCTTCACCCGCAACCCGGCCACGGGTGAGGACAAGTTCTACGGTGAGTGGCTGGTCAACGCCCAGGGCGAAGACGTGGTGGCCGGCATCCGCACGCCGAATCCGCTGAACGACGAGACCAAGAACGACCAGAACCGGCACCTGCCCTCGCTACAGCAGGAGAGCCCGGAGCTTTACAAGGAGTTGGACGGTATCCGCACGACTCTCGAGAAGCACTACACCGACATGCAGGACATCGAGTTCACGATCCAGTCGGAGAAGCTCTACATGCTGCAATGTCGTAGCGGTAAGCGGACCGGCACGGCGGCGCTGAACATGGCCATGGACATGCTTGGCGAAAAGCTGATCGACAACGCGACCGCCGTGATGCGGGTGGCGCCGGAGCAACTCGACGAACTGTTGCACCCGATTATCGACGCCGAGGCAGAAAAGAAGGCCGAGCCGTTCGTTTCCGGTCTGCCGGCCGGGCCGGGCGGGGCTTTCGGTCAGATCGTTTTCACTTCGCCGGACGCCGTGGCCTCCCTGGAGGCCGGCAAGGCCTGCATCTTGGTCCGCGAAGAGACCAACCCCGAGGACGTCGAGGGGATGCGGGCTGCCGAGGGTATTCTGACGGCTCGCGGCGGCATGACCAGCCACGCGGCATTGGTCGCACGTGGTTGGGGCAAGTGCTGCATCGTAGGAGCCGGCGATCTGGAGATCGACCTGGCCGCCAAGACGATCACCGTCGGCAGCAAGGTCTTCAAGGAAGGCGACGTGATCACGCTCAACGGCACGCGTGGGTTGGTGTACGAGGGCGAGTTGGCGATGATCGACGCCACGGAGAACCCCCGGTTCCAGGAGTTCATGAAGATCGTCGACACGCAGCGCACGATGGGTGTGCGGACCAACGCCGACACGCCGGAAGACGCCCAGGTCGCCCGGGACTTCGGTGCCGAGGGCATCGGCCTGTTCCGCACCGAGCACATGTTCTACGGCGAGGGTTCCGAAACGGCCTTGTTCGTCTTGCGGAAGATGATCCACGCCGGAAGCGACGAGGAGCGCAACGCGGCCATCGACGAACTAGCCCCCTTCGTCAAGCGCGACATCAAGGCCACGCTCGAAGCGATGGACACCCTGCCGGTAACGGTCCGCCTGCTCGACCCGCCGCTGCACGAATTCGTGCCGCAGAGCGAATCGGCTTTGGCCGAACTGTCGAAGGCGCTGGGCATCAGCGTCGAGGAAGTCAAGAAACGCGGCGGTGACCTGCACGAAGTCAACCCGATGATGGGCCACCGCGGCGTCCGGCTGGGGATCACGTATCCGTATCTGACCGAGATGCAGATCCGGGCGATCCTCGAAGCCGGCTCCGAATTGAAGAAGGAAGGCAAGGACCCGCACCCGGAGGTCATGGTCCCGGTGACCGGCACCGTCGAGGAGTTGGACTTCGTCAGGCCGATCTTCGATCGCGTCAAGCAAGAGGTCGAAGCCGCTTCCGGCGTGGAAGTCGGGTGCCTCTACGGCACGATGATCGAGATTCCCCGGGCGTGCCTGACCGCCGACAAGATGGCCCAATCGGCCGAGTTCTTCTCCTTCGGCACCAACGACCTCACGCAGATGGGCTTCGGCTACAGCCGCGACGACATCGGCGGGTTCCTGACCGACTACTTACAGCAGGGCATCCTGCCGGCCGATCCGTTCCAGACGATCGACCAGGAAGGCATCGGCCAGTTGATCACCATGGCCGTCGAACGCGGCCGGGCAACGCGATCGGACCTGAAGATCGGCATCTGCGGCGAGCAGGGCGGCGATCCGGCCAGTGTGGACTTCTGCTTCAAGGCCGGGCTGAACTACGTAAGCTGCAGCCCCTATCGCGTGCCGATCGCGCGACTCTCAGCGGCCCAATCGGCAGTCCGGGCCAAGGGATAGACAAGTAGTCTCCCACAACAGATCGACCAAGCAATCGGCCGGAGCGTCGCCGAACACGACGCCCGGCCGATTGTCGTTCTTGGCGCCGTCTGTCGTAGGCTCCAGCTTCGCATCTGTTCGTGATAGAATACCTCGGCCATCGCGTGTCCGACCGGATTGCCTTCAGTGTCGAAGGCCGCCTCCGTGGCCGACGTGGTCTTGGTGATCGCCAGGCGAGCGGCCAGCGGCCCGATTCTCCTTGCCTATCTGCGGTGGCTCGACTAGGCTGACCGTCGCGAGCACTCGGTGCCGGGCATTGCCATGGCGAGAAGAAGTGGCTGTCCGGTTAAGTTTGTCGAGTCCGGCCAAAGGAGTCGTCCGATGCGTGCAGCGTCCAATGAGTCCGTGATGGCGGCGTGCGTCTTGGCAGCCCTGCTCAACGGCATGTGGCAAGGGGATGCCCTAGGGGAGTATGCGATGATTGGGCTGCCCGAGGGTGTGCGGCCCGTGTGGGGCTTGGAGGAAGCGCATCGCGAGTCCACCGCAACGCGCGAGCGGATTTGCATCAACGGCCTGTGGCGCTGGCAGCCGGCACGCGCCGACTGGGAAGTTGTGCCCGATGCCCGTTGGGGCCATTTCAAAGTTCCTGGCTGTTGGCCGGGGATCACCGACTACATGCAGAAGGACAGCCAGACGGTCTTCGCTCATCCGAGTTGGAGCGGCGAGGATCTGCGCGGCATCACCGCGGCCTGGTATCAGCGCGAGATCACCGTGCCCCGACAGTGGACCGGACGAAGGATCGTTCTGTACGCCCAGTACGTCAACTCCTTTGCCGTGATCTACATCGACGGCAAGAAGGCCGGGGAAATCCGATTTCCGGATGGCGAGGTCGATCTCACGGCGGTGTGCCGTCCGGGCGACAGCTACGTTTTGAGCATGCTCGTGGTGGCCATGCCTCTGAAGGGAGTCATGCTCTCCTACAGCGACACGGCCTCGGCCAAGAAGGTCGAAGGCCGGGTGGCACGACGCGGTTTGTGCGGCGACGTCTACCTGGCCGGCGGGCCGTCGGGGGCGCATATCGGCGATACGAAAGTCACCACGTCGGTGCGCAACTGGCGTATCGGCATCGACGTGGCGCTAAGGGGTCTTGCGGACGATTTGAGATACGTTCTGCGGGCCGCCGTGCTGGACGGAAAACGCACGGTTCGGGAATTCACCAGCCGGCCGTTTCAGGCGGACGAGTTTGAGGACGGCCGCATTTCGCTGACGCAGCCATGGAAACCGGAAAAACTCTGGGACGTGCATACGCCCGAGAACCTGTATCACCTCCACCTTTCGCTGGAGGAAGCTAATGGGAAGGTGCTCGATGCCGCCCTTGCGGTGCGTTTCGGGTTTCGAGAATTCTGGATCGACGGCCGCGACTTCTATCTCAACGGCACGCGTATCTTCCTCTCGTCGGTTCCTTTAGACAACGCCCAGGTCGGCGCGGCATGGGCCAATTACGACGCCGCCCGAGAGAGTATGCGGCGTCTTCAGAGCTTCGGAATCAACTTCGTCTACACGCACAACTACGGCTGCGAGCCCGGGTCGCATTTGAGCTTCGAGGAAATCCTCGAGGCCGCAGACGACGTGGGGATGCTCGTTGCCTTCTCGCAGCCGCATTTCGGGCACTACGAGTGGGACCGCGACGATGCCGACCGGACGAACGGCTACGCCCGCCACGCGGCGTTCTACGTGCGCGTAGCGCAAAATCACCCGTCGGTCGTGGCCTACTCCACCAGCCACAACGCCACGGGATACGCCGAAGACATGAATCCCGACATGATCGACGGCATTCAGGCTCGACGTAGCGAGTGGTCGGCCAGAAACGTAGAACTTGCCCGGCGGGCCGAGGCGATCATCAAGGGCCTCGACTCCAGCCGAATCGTCTACCACCATGCTTCCGGCAACCTGGGCCCGATGCACACGAGCAACTTCTACGCGAACTTCGTTCCCATCCAGGAGATGTCCGATTGGTTCGAGCATTGGTCGACTAAGGGCGTGAAGCCGCTCTTCACTTGCGAATACAGCGTGCCCATGCCGTGGGACTGGGCGATGTATCGAGGCTGGTATCAGGGCAACCGGGAATTCGGCAGCGCCAGAGTCCCTTGGGAGTTCTGCATCGCCGAATGGAACGCCCAGTTCTTTGGAGATCGGGCGTACCGGATCAGCGAGCAGGAGAAGTCGAACCTGCGTTGGGAGGCCGGACAGTTCCGCTCCGGCAATCTGTGGCATCGTTGGGATTATCCCCATCCCGTTGGCTCCCGCGACTTCGGCGAGCGGTATGCGGTCTATGCCATGTACTTCTCGAAGAACTGGCCCGCTTTTCGGACCTGGGAGATGTCTGCCAACTCTCCATGGAATCACGGGCACTACTGGACGTTGCGCGACGGCGTCGACAAAGGCCGGGAGGAACTTAACGTGAATTGGCAAGGTCTCCAGCGCCCCGGCTTCAGCCCGGACTACGTCGACGACCGCTACGAGAGGGTCGATCTGGCCTTCGGGCGTTCCGACTGGATACCCACGGAAGCCGCCGAGGCGCTGATCCGCAACAACGGGCCCCTATTGGCGTACCTCGCCGGCAAGCCGGGAGCCTTCACCAGCCAGGACCACGATTTCTACCCCGGCGAAACCGTCGAGAAACAACTCATCGTGATCAATAATTCCCGAGAAACGGTGACGTGCGACTGTCGGTGGTCGCTTGGTCTGCCGGAGGCGATTGTCGGCACCGAGACGATCTCCGTGGCGACGGGGCAGCAGCGGCGCGTTCCGTTGCGTTTCCAATTACCGGAGAATGTGGCTTCCGACGGGTACGAGTTGCGTGTCACCGCCAGATTCAGTACCGGCCAAACGCAAGTGGATCTCATTCGGATGGACGTCCTGCCGCGGCTAACAGTTTCTCCGGCGGATATCAAGATCGCCGTCTTCGATCCCCGGGGCGAAACGAGCAAGCTGTTGGACGGCATGGGGCTTCCGTACAAGAACGTGGCCCCGGAATCCGATCTGTCGGCATACGACGCGCTAATCGTGGGAAAGGACGCGCTGACGACCTCCGGTCCGACGCCCGACGTCACGCGCGTTCACGATGGGTTGAAGGTTCTCGTCTTCGAGCAAACTCCGGATGTGCTTCAGGGCAGGTTCGGCTTCCGCGTGGCAACCTACGGCCTGAGGAGAGTCTTCAAGCGCGTACCGGACCATCCGGTTTTGGCCGGGATTAGCGACGAGCACTTGCGCAATTGGCGCGGCCGGTCGACGATCGTTCCGCCGCGGCTGGAGTACAAGTTGAGTCCCGAATTCAACTACGCGCCGACGGTCCGGTGGTGCGGCATCCCGGTCAGCCGGCTGTGGCGATGCGGCAACCGAGGCAACGTCGCCTCCGTGCTGATCGAGAAGCCGCCGCGCGGCGATTTCCTGCCCATTCTCGACGGCGGATACAGCCTTCAGTACAGCCCGTTGATGGAGTACCGCGAGGGCAAAGGGATGGTGCTGTTCTGCCAAATGGACGTGACCGGGCGGACCGAAAGCGATCCGGCGGCCGAGACGCTGGCTCGCAACGTGCTCGATTACGTCTCGCGGTGGCAACCGTCGCCACAGCGCCAGGCCGTCTACGTTGGTGACGCCGCCGGCAGGGAGCATCTCGAGGCCGCGGGCGTGCGCGTGGGTGCTTACCGGCGCGGCAAGCTGACCACCGATCAGGTCCTCGTCGTGGGGCGCGGTGGTGGAAAGGAACTGGCCGCCGATGCCGCCGACATCGCCGATTGGCTCAAAGCGGGAGGGCACATGCTGGCCGTCGGTCTCGACGGGCAGGAGGCCAACGCGTTGCTGCCGATGGACATCGTGATGAAGAACGAAGAACACATCGCCAGCTACTTCGAGCCGTTCGGCGTGGACTCCTTACTGGCAGGAGTCGGCCCGGCCGACGTTCACAATCCGGCACCCCGCGAGTTGCCCCTGGTGTCGGGAGACGCTGCCGTCGGAAACGGCGTGTTGGGCAAGGCCGAGGATGCGAACGTCGTCTTCTATCAACTTCCACCGTACGACGTCGGCCAAACGCCGCACAACCTCAAGCGGGCCTATCGCCGCACCAGTTTCCTCCTGACGCGGCTCTTGGGAAACATGGGAGTGGCCGGCAGGACGCTGCTTCTGGAGCGGTTTTCGACGCCGGCGGGCGGCCGTGCCGGGGCCTCCGTGGTGAGAAACGGTGATTTCAGCGCCGACACGGGCCCTGTAGCGGACGACGACGGCGTGCCCGACCACTGGATATTCACGTCCTCGGCATCGGCCACGTGCAGACGCCAGCGGCTGCGCGAAGACGGTACGGCTTGGTCTCTGGTGCTGACGTGTCCGCCCGTCGAAGGCGACAAGCGGCCGAGCACCATGCTGGCCCAGCACGACGTTCCCGTTGCGGAAGGTCAGTGGTACCGTATCTCGTTGAAGGCTCGGGCCGAAAGCCTGGCCGCCGAGAGCGTCTCCATGACCATCACGAACATGGCCACGTGGCGGTCGTTCTTCGAATACCAGCGCTTCGTGCCGAGGCCGGAGTGGCAGCAATTCCGCTTTGAGGTGCAATCCAACGGCACGGCCGATCACCAAACCCGCCTCCAGATCTGGTTTGCGGGCGTCGGGGGATTATGGCTCTCCGACGTGCGTGTTCAACCCATCGCGGACCCCACGAAGGGCCGTTGGCTCGAAGGACTCTACCTGGACGCCCCCGAATCGTGGGACGACCCCTATCGATTCTTCCGTTGGTAGGCGGCATCGCACGGTCGGCACCGTGGCCGCGAGTTGATTCGTAGGTGTCGCGCCTCGACCGTCGGGCGTATCGACGATTTCGAGGACACCCCCACGCGGGCGGGCATAGATAGCCCCGGCTTCTTGCGGCGGCGGCCCGGGTATCGTATACTTGCCGGCGGAGGGTATTCCTCCGCTAGTCTTTCGAGCACCTATTTGGGAGGGCGATTCTATGCTCAGTGCACATGCGGCGATACTTCTTTTGTCGGCCACGGTAGGATCGGAGACGGCGTACCGCCCCGTGGCCATTCCGCCCGACTGCGCCGACCTGCATCTCACGGTACCCGACGACGTGCGGGTTGAGATTCGCGTCGAGCGAAAATGCAAGGACGACGTGCGGCACGACTTCAGCGGCTCGCGACGCCGGCATTTCAGGATTCGCGGCTTGAAGGCGAACGAGCCCTATCGGGTCCAGATTATCGCAACCCGTCTGCCGCAGTCCGGCGATGGCTGTCAGCCGTCGTTAGCTCCAAGATACATACAAGTCATGGCAGGCAGTCCACGGTTCTACACAATCTACCCGGAAGAAATGGAGGTTTCGCAAACCGCCGAAGAGAAGAAGCCGTCGTATGTATTCCTGTCCAACGCGGCCGTCAAGAAACCGTCTGCGAACCAGATCCTCTTCGATTCGACCGCACAGCTCACCGCGACCATCGAGAAGGACGACGACGAAGGCCGTCTCCGCTTCCGCCAGGTGACCGACGACCATCCCGAGAACTTGGAGGCCTTTCGCCTGATCCACAAGTTCACCTACTCGCCCGACTACTTGCCCGACGAAGGCACGGACGAGTGTAAAGGCGAATTGGTGCTGATTCTGAAATGGGACGGTGAGAAAGAGGGGGAGAAGAGGAGCCACACGATCGAAGAAGACGTCGACGTCGAGTTCGAGTACGACGGGAAACAAGGCACGCTGACCAAAGACTCTTTGGACAATATCCGCGGGGCGCTGATGGAGATCGACGAAGACTTCCGCAACGAGTTCCTGCTTGCCGACGAGCCCTCGGAAGTGTACGTTCACTGTATCGTGAAGTTCAAAGACGCCCCGGCAATCCCCGTTCAGGGGAGGGTGACGATTCGGATCGTGGAGTAGGGACGGCGTGGGTGGACTGTTGATATGGCGTTTGTTTTGCGTTTGTCTCAGTTTTTGACCGTTTCTTGACAAGGAGGAATAGTGATGGCTAAGAAGAGAGCCCCGAATCCCAGGCCGGCGGCAGCGACAATCACCAAACAGCAGGTTGAAGATGCGATTGTCGCGTGCCTCCGACAGGTCCAGGGTGTCGCACTGGTCGACACTCTCGACGAATGCGTGTGGAAGGAGTCCTTTGATGGTCGGTCATCCGAAGAAGAGGAGGAGTTCTACAAGCACTTCAGCGCCATCATTCTCGCCGCAATGAAGTGCAAGTGCAGAAAGAACAAGTTCCGATTCACCCTCCGCGATGGAGAGCTGTTCATCTTCCTTGGCTACGTTACCGAGTGAATTCCGTTGACGTGCGGAATTGTGGTCGCCCATTCGAGGATGAGCAACAGCCATGGGGTCGCAGTCGATTCGCTACGACCCGGTGGCCACTCTCAACTCAACGGGCATACTGCGGCCCACTTTCCCGCTCGGCCGTCCGGATACGCAACTCCGTGGGTGGACTCCCGCCCGCAGGCGGTCTTGTGGAAGGCTGCGGTTGCCGATAGCGGGACTGGAGCGTATTCACTCCCTGCGGTTTTTGCGGGCTCGACGGAGGCTTAGGGATCTCTTGCTGCCGAGGTATCGCCCTGTCTTCGGCGCTTGGCCACGTGGGAGCCGCACGCCCCGTTGCGCCGTATTCCCCGGGGACGATCTCCTCGAACCGAATCGGGTTTCGCGTGCGGGGATCGTAGGGCGGCTCTTGCATGTCGACCGGACGACGGTCGGGGATCCGGAATCCGCGGCCGGACGGGTCTTCGAGTTGCTCGGCGTCCTTCTCGATGTAACCGCCCGGGTGATACGGCGAGGGCTCTGAGTGCGGGTGATACAGTCCGGGGCGGTAGTGCTGGGGCGTGCGGTGCTCGATGTCGAGCATCTCGTCGACGCGCTCCGTCGTGGCGTCGAAGATCGAGTTAGTGAGCGTCTTGTAGCGGCCCCGCACCACGTGCT
Organism: uncultured Planctomycetaceae bacterium; assembly: GCA_964472545.1. Classification (GTDB taxonomy): domain Bacteria; phylum Planctomycetota; class Planctomycetia; order Pirellulales; family Thermoguttaceae; genus CAYYNP01. The sequence goes on from CAYYNP010000010.1 coordinate 14,190, forward strand.
CCGCGTCGCGGACCGAAACGTGGTCGATATCGACCACGCTCGAGGCCCAGCGGAGACCCATCAGGTCGAACACGGTCGGATAGACGGTCGACTGTGCCAGGATGATATTCTCCTGGATCGACGACTGGTCGCTGGGCAACGGCCGAAACAGCAGCCCTACGACCGGCACGTCCTGCAATCCCTGCACGCCCTGCGAGGTCCGTGCGACTTTCAGCGCGACCTGGTAACGGCTGACTTCCCGCAACTCGAAGCTGGAGGTCTGCACCTGGGTCTTGATGAAGTGCCGCTTGATCCGGCCGAGGTGTTTTTCGTCGGCCCGGACCGGCTCGCGGACGTTGGTGGTGTACATATAGAAGAAGTCGTAGACGATCGAGTTTCCGTCGGGCTGGATCACCGGGCGGACCTCGTAGCCGGTGCCGGTCTCGATCTTGTAGATCGCCGGGTCCTGGATCAGGGCCTCCAGCGCCGAGCCAAGTTCCCGCTCGCCGTCCTGGTTCACGCCCATCTGGCTTTCGTCGGGGCTGTTGGGCAAACCCGGCACGAGGCTCTGAACCTTGGTCGGGATCGGCCCGCCGCCCATCATCTTCACGGCGGATATGAACGTGGGGTCGTTCAACAACGCGCCCATGTCCTCGGTCACCGCCTTGGCGTTTTTGAGAATCTCCTGGAAGAGGATGTCCCGCTTGGGCAGGTCGAACTCCATCGTGGCCTGCGGCACGACCGTGGCGAAGGTCCGATTGTTTGTCAGAATCGAGGTCCGCTCGACGGCGCCCAGGGTCACGTCCCACTGCCGCGAGGCCTCGCGGATGCGGACGAAGGCCGGGTCGTAGAACTGCACCTTGAAATCGTCCTCCAAGGCGATCGAAAGCCGCTTGAGATAGTCGTCCATCGTGGCGATGCGGGCGCGCGTGCCTTCGAGGATGTCCATGTACTTCTCTTGATGCTCGTCGATCAGGTGGTCCAGCAGCTTGTTGCGGTCGAAGTCTGCCCGCGTTCTGGCCAGGAAGTGCTCGGCCTGCGCATGCTGCAGATCCGCAGAATGATAGCTCAGCGCTTGCGTGCGCGCCTCCCCCGCCGCCTTCCGAAGGCCGTCAAACCGTTCATGCAGCAACGAGGCAAGATAGGTCGTCAACTGCTGGCCCACCTGAGTCACCTTTCGCCAGTCAAACGTACGGACGTCGGCAACTTCGCCAAACTCGGCAGTGAGACGCTCAATCGTCGCCCAGAATGCCTCCGTTATGTGGGCGTACTCCTCGTAGTTGTATCTGGCTGCGTGCAAAGCCAAATTGAAACTGATGAACTTCCAACTTGTCTTACTAGGCATCTCCTCTTCCAAGCCGTCGATGATTGCAGTACTGTGCCGTTTGACACGAGCGAGGGCCCCCGTCGCCTTTCCATAGTGCTTTTCACCCTCGGCTGAATGGGGGCTGACATCGCGAAGTCGGTCAACGAAACTCGCGAGACGAGTGAGTTCTTCAACGGCCGAACGCACATCCTGGACAAATCGCTCTTGCTCCGTCTCTGATGCCACGTGAAGCCTCCTCATGTCAGATTCCATTGCAGTGGCAAGTTCTGCAAGCTGAGCGGGAGACAGACCTTCGGTTGACGGGAGTGCCTTGAGCAAGGCGGAACCGAATGCCGCAGAACCGGGCAGAGGACGCAATGCCAACAACGACCGATCGCAGACCGCGACGGATTGTTCGACAAGCGTCCGCGCTTCCAGCACTGCCACTTGAAGCTCGCCGATTGCCTCGGTGACCGCTGAGCTTGTGGTGAATCGTGCTTCTCGAACCTCTCCGGCCCTCAGAAGTACGTCGTTGCGCAGTTCGGCACGCATGTCCGCTTCTTCTTTGAAGCTCTCCTCCCGCTCGTCCTCCACCAGCGCCCGTTCCATCACCCGCTGCTTGAGTTCCATCTCGGTGACCATCCGTGCCTTGTAGATCTGCGCCAGCCGGATGAACTCGCGTTGCGTGGCGTTCATCGTATCGCCGTGCGGCGTGTGGGGATTGCACGTGTCGGCGGCGGCGTAGTTGAAAAAGGCCAGCAGGTTGCTGAAGTGGTAGCGTTGCCGGGCGTTGCGGAAGCAGGCCTCGAGCGTGTTGGCCTCGATGCGGGCCTTCTCCGCCACCGGCAGGTGGTTGCGGTTCCAGTGGGGAAAGAGCTTCTGCGTGCGATGGGGCCGCATCTCGCTCGAGGCACGGTAGTGGAACTCGGCCTGCGGCAACTCCGAATGGGCCAGCTCCATGAATCGGGTCAGAATGTCCTGACGCACGTCGTTCTTCGCCAACGCCAGAACGAACAGTGCGTTGTGCAGGCCGGTGGTGTCCATCGAGTGCAACGAGAGCACTTTGTTCTCCGTACGGAGGAACTCGGAGTCCATCTCGTAAAGCTCGTCGATGAAGTCGCGGCCGAAGAACTCGTAAAGGTATCGGCGGTCGCGATCGGTCTGGTAGTGACTCTCGTTGTAGTGGTTGGCGGCGATTTCGTCGGCCTTCCACTGGATCGCCTTGCGCAGCAACATCAACGATTGGGCCGTAAGGAAGCGGCCCAGGCCCAGGTTGGCGTCGACCAGCCCGATCGGCTTCTCCAGGCGGTCGCCGCGCTCGCCGTTGAGTTGCACGGTGATCACGTCGACGCGGACCTGTCCCAAAGGCGTGTCGATGCGGTGGATCATGTCGCGGATCTTGTCGATCCCCTTGCGCGGCCCGCGGAGTTGCAGCACGCCCTCGCCGATCACGCTGATCGAGACCTGGGCCACCGGGTCGACGGAGTTTTTCAGTGCCGGGGCGTAGGTATCGGGATCGGTCTCCTCGGCGGCGACCTTCCGGCGGAAGGCCTCTTCATGGGCACGGTCTTCTTCGGCCGTCTTCTGCTGGGCCGCTTCGTTCGTCTCATAAGCCCGCTGCCGTTGCTGGTTGACGTGGCCCTCGATCTGTTGCATCTGAGCGAACGAGTCGTTCACCGCCTTGGCGGTCTCAGCCGATAGCGTGACCAGGGCCTTTCGTAGGTCGTTTCGTTCCGCCTTGAGTTCCTCTTGTTTGGCCGTCCCAAGGTTGGGTGTTCCGAGTTCCTCGTTGATCTCGGCGATCCGGCGTCGCATCTGTTCCTCGCGCGCCGGCAATTGCGCCGCCCAGGCTTGAACGGCTTGGTAGTTCTGTTGGGCTGCGACCAGATCGTGTTCCAAGCGGCGCAGGTCTTCGGCAATGTGATAGGCCTCACGTTCCTTGTGCCGGCGTTCGTCGGTCAGTTCGTTGGCCCGGTTGCGAGCGTCCGCAGCCCGGCGTTGTTCCAGATCGACCGCCGCCCGATTGTACGACTTGGCCGTGCGGTTGATGATCTGCGCCAGACGGTGGGCGTCGCGGAAATAGTAGAGCCGCACCACGCGGGTCTCGACGTGGTCCGAAGGATTCCATCTGCGTTCGGTCTCCGGCTGCGAGGCCGTGGGAAGATACTCCGGGAACTCGACGTGCCGACCGGTCTCTCGCTCGGGAAACGACGTGAAGAAGCCGTATTGGTCCTTTCCTTGGTCGCCTTCGCCACCGGCGTGGTTTCCCGCAAGATCGGTCAGGATCGTTGTGGTTGGCGGCGGCGGCGTGCTTTCCGCCGGCGTGGTGCTTGCGGCGGGCGTGGTGTTTGCGGCCTTCGCAGCGCTGGCGCCTCGTACCGTGACACGATACTGACCCGTGATCAGCCGTCCTAAGAACAACCTCACGACGTTTCCGTTGTGGACGACTTGATTGTCGAGGGTCGTCGGCCGGGCGGTGAAGCCGCCGTTGGCGTCGGCAACCTCGATCAGGTAGGTCGTCCCCTTCTTAGCAGTCTCCGGGTCGAGATCATCGTCGTCGAATCGAAGCACGAGAACGGAGCCGATTTCCGCTTGCCCGGTGAGAGTCGTCTCTCGCAGCACCGGACCTTTCGTGTCGATCTCGAATTCCTCTGGGACCTGACTCTCCTGATACTCCTCCGGCGCGGCGGGTTCCCATGTCGCGCTGATCGTCTGAAGACCCTGGTCGACGAGCTTGTCAAACGGCTTCTTGCTATCCGCGAACGTCACTTCGAGCTTTTTGTCATTCCGACTCGGATCGGCGGAAAAGGGGACGACGATCGTCTCGCGGTTCGCCAAGAGCGTCAGCTTCCCCTCATGGTCGGCGTGCTCAACATCGCTGACCACGAGCTTCAGGTCGGTGTCAACATACTCGCGCTTGCTGAACAAGCGATCGCTGGTTGCCGTGCCGCCATCGTGGATGGATAACACGAGCGGTTTGACCAACTTGGTTCGTGACGTGGGGGTCGCACCGGGCGCCGCAGCGCCGCCGCTGCCGAATTCCGGCCAGACGACCGCCCAGCCGATCAGCCCCAGAGCTATGACCGCGACAAACGAGAAAAGTTGGTTCTTTCGAGCGCGAGCCATGGCTTTCTCCTCCGTGAGAACTGGCTGTTGGCGATTCGATTCGACGAACGGGCTGCGAGCAGCCTTAACGATTGGTAGGCATGAAATCGGTGGCAAAACGGGTCTTGTCGGCGGCAGCGGCCTCGAGCGCGCGCTGTTCGGCCCGCACCGGACGCTGCTCGGCGTAGCCGCGCAACGCACTAACGCCCGGAAAACTGCCGGCGGCGCCGCGTAGCCTGTCGAGGAAGTTCGCGGTGGTTTCCTCGGCCGCCGTGCCTGCTCCCGAGAGGAGTTCTCCGCCGCCGAGCGTCGTTTCCTTAACGGACTGGGCCAGCGGCGATCGCTGCAGGTGCTCCTGCACGCTGCCGTCGACCGACTCGCGCCACCCCTGGATACGTTGTCCCCAGCCTTGACCGTTCTTGTGGGCCACGACGGCCGTCTCCGGCGAGCATCGCGAGAACGAGATCACCACGCGGCGATCGGGATAGACGTAGGTAATCCCCGCCCTCGAATGGACGATCTTCGGCGCGCCGCCGGGCAAGCTGGCATTGACGTACATCATCCGCCCGGTGGTCGGGTGGTTCGCCACGACGACCGTCGGGCCACCCTGGACTATCGGGCCTTGAAATTCCTTGTCGCCGTTGTAGTAGTAGCGATGAACGTGGACCTTCGGCGGGATTTCGACGACCAGGCCGTGCGGCGATTGTGCCAGGCGTACGGCCGGCAAGCCACGCTCGTGCGTGCCGGGATCGAGGATCACCAGTTCGTTCAAACCGGCTACGGTCGGTTTGGCGGCCGGCGCCTCTTGCGGCGCAACCAGCAGGACGGCGCACGCCGCCACGACACCAAGAACGATCGGATAGACTGCCTTCTGCATGTTATTCCCTCCGTGGAATTGCCGCCCCGGCTGGGAGGGGCGGAGCTATCGGTCTTTGCGGTATTCGAGCTCCACTTGCAGATGCGTGACCTCGGGGAAGTGTCTTTTCGCGAGGCGAGCCAGATCGCAATTGGTGTGGCTCGTGAAGCGGGCTTGGTCGCCGTTGCGATAGCAGAGCGAGTAGGTCGCCGGCAGCAAAGAAATCACCCGAGGCTGGTTCCGGCCGACCCACAGTACGTGCGTGGTCTCCCACAGCATGACGGCGTCGACGTCGACGTTGGCGTGTTGCGACGTTCCGGCATAGGCGCGCACCCGGATCGCCACGTTGGCGCCCAATAGCGCACCTTCCGGGCCACCGTCGTGGCTGATCCGGCCGGTGCATGTGAGACGGCCGGAACTGTGAAGTTCCAGCGCGATCTGCTGGAGTTGCACGTTCTCGATCTTCAAGGACGGCTCTGCCGGGAGAAAGCGCATGCGGCGTGAATCGGTCGTTCCATCATCGGCGGCGTCTTCGGATGCGGCCACCGGACGTTCAGAAGCGATCGCAAGCGTGCTGACGGCGGTGCGTTCCCCCCCCTGGCTATAGGCATAGGCCGGCAGACCGCAACGGTTGGGAACCCGTTGTCTGTTAGCGAAGATACCCCCGTCGGCCGAACCTGCCCATCCGTTCGCTACAATTGCTGCCGTCATACCGACCAGCACAACTCCCCGACAGCGATGCTGCATCGTGCCACCTCCCACGGTCCGTTCCAGTGCCGGAAAGACCAACTGTCTCTCCCCGCGGCGATAATCGTCCATTTCCGCCTTCGGAATATGGCCGAACGGGACTATCGAGGAAGGAAACGGAGGCTTGTGGTCGGGTTGTGCCAATAGTCGCGGTCCTTTCGGAACGCAGAAATATGCCGGTCCTGACATCATTGACGGAGTTCGCCCGTCCGTTGGAACCGGAGCGAGTTGTGCGTCAGCTCGAACTACCAAGAGCCGAGAGCAGGATACTGCGTCGGTGGGCTCCGAAGAAGCGGACCTCTTCGCCGACGAGAAGAAGAAGCGGTTCGTCGACCCAGACACCTTACGCCGTCCTCGGCCGGAGTCGGCGCTTTGCTATTGCAGTGTGGCTCACCCGTCGAGCCAGGGCGTCACCATCTCCAAAAGGAAGTCGACTGCCTGGATCTGCTTCGTGTCGGCGCCGCCCGAGGAGGGCATCGTCTTCACGCGCTGGAAATCCCTCGAGAGAACGGTCTGATTGCCGTAGGCGATTTGGGTCCAATTGTCGGCCGCCTGCAACAGGTCGTCGCCGGCGCTGTCGTGCAGGAAGGCCCGGTCGTCGCCCCCGTGGCCGCCGTCGGCTTCCATCTGCTCGAAATGCTTGACTCGATTGTAGAAGCCCTCGCCGTAGAGCATGCCCTCGCCGGGCCGGGCCTCGAAGACGTCGTCGCCCGCCGAATCGCGCAGCCTGGCCAGGTCGTTGCCGCCGGCAGTGGCATAGCCGTGGATTTCGTCGAACTGCCTCGCCCGCCGGTAGAAGTCCTGGCCGTAGAGGATGCCCTGATCTGCATCGGCCTCGAAGACGTCGTCGCCGGGCGAGTCGAACAGCTTGGCAACGTCGCGGCCGCCGCCGGTGGCGTAGGCGTGGATTTCGTCGAACGCCCGGGCCTGGTTGTCGAAACCGTCGCCGAGAAGCCCGCTGTTCCACGGCGACGCGACGAACGTATCGTCGCCGGGCGAATCGAAGAGCTTGGCGACGTCAAAGCCACCGGAGAGGGCGTCGGCCTGCACGGCGTCGAAACTACGGACCCGATTCTCGAATCCCTCGCCCGACATGCTGGCAACGGTCGGCGTGGCCACCAGCAGGTCGCGTCCGGCCGAGTCGTGCAGCCTGGCCGTATCGTGGCCGCCTTCGCTCGCCCGGGCGTCGACCCGATCGAAGTTCTTGACCCGATTGTAGAACGCGTCGCCGGAGAAGGCCGCCTGATTCGGGCCGGCGTCGAAGGTGTCGTCGCCGGCCGAATCGAACATCTCGGCGACGTCGACGCCGCGTTTGGCGTAGGCGTGGACTTCACTGAACTGCTGCACTCGGTTGTCAAACCCGCCGCCGTTGAGTCCGGCCGAGGTCGGCGAGGCGATGAAGCGGTCGTTGCCGGCGGAATCGAACAGCTTGGCAACGTCGCGTCCGCCGGCGCCGCCGTGGGCCAGCACGGTGTCGAACTGCTCGGCCCGATTCGAGAATCCATTGCCGCCGAGCACGCCGAAATCGGGCGTGGCCACGAAGCGGTCGTTGCCGGCCGAGTCGTACAACTCGGCCCGATCGAATCCGCCCTCTCCGGCGTGGGCGGTGACGCTGTCGAACCTCTTGGCTCGGGCGTAGAACTCCCCGCTCGACAGCGCCCCGGAAAGTGGCGTGGCAGTGAACGTGTCGTCACCGGCGGAGCCGAACAGATCGGCCCGATCGGTACCGCCGCCGGTGGCGTAGGCATGCACTTCGCTGAAGCCTTTGGCCCGACGGTAGAACTCCTCGTTGTACATCGTGCTTTGGGCCGGCGAGGCCTCGAAGCGGTCGTCGCCGGGCGAGTCGAACAGCTTGGCCACGTCGAAGCCGCCCCCGCCGCTGTAGCCGTGGACCTCATCCACGTTGCGGGCTTGATTGACGAATCCGTCGCCGGAGAGCATCCCAATATACGACGTTGCCAGGAACAGGTCGTCGCCGGGCGAGTCGAACATCAGCGCCTTGTCGAAACCGCCGCCGCCGTCGACCGTCACCCGAGTCGTGCCGGTGGCGAGGAACTGGAAGCCGCCGCCGATCATCTCCACGAAGGCCGGGCCGACGGCGAACCGTTCGTTGCCGGACGTGCCGCGGATTTCGATCTCGTCGGCACCGCCGCCGGCGTCGATCGTGATCGAGGAGATCGCGGCGGCGTCGAACTCATGCACGATGCCGTTGGCCGTGATCTGCTGCAACGCGGCGTCGAAGTGGAATTCGTCGCGGCCGGCCGTGCCCAAGAGGGTCATCGTGTCGCCGCGGATCTCGACCGCAGCCGCGTTGCCCTCGTTGTCGCCCAGGCCCGCCACGTCGACGGTGAACGTCTCGCCGGCCGCGTCGATCCCGTCGGTCACCGAAACCCAAACGCGAAATTGCCCGGCGAAGCCGTCGGCCGGGTCGATCACGAGCCGATTGCCGTCGAGCGACACCGCAGCCTTTTCGCCGTCGCCTTGGCAAACGCCGGCGCCCAGCGTGAGTCGATCGCCGTCGGCGTCGCTGGCCAATAGCTCAATGCCGAGCGTTTCTTCCGAACCGGAAATCGTCTGATTGCCGATCCGCTCGAGCACGGGCGCCTGATTCTGCAACGCGAAGTGCATCCGGTACTGCCCACCGGAGGTGCCCTCGTTGGCGGCCACAGAGACGAAATAGGTCCCCTCAACCTCAGGCGAGAAGACGATTTCCGAGGCAAGTCCCTCGCCGGCGTTGTCGTCGTTGGCGATCGTCGTCAGGCCGTCGCGATCGTACAGGGCCAAGACGGAGTCTTGCAGATCGATCAACTCGGTGCTCAGGACGTAGGTCTTGCCGGCCAGCGCATCGAACCGGAACCAGTCTTCGTCGCCTTCCAGCCCGATCGTGCCGTCGACGGCTACGTCGAGTTCGAGTTCGACCGTATAGCTGATGCTGTCGCCGTCGGGGTCGGTGACCGGTACGTCGACCGTGGTCGAATCGTCGCCGTGGGGCACCTCGACGTCCTCGATCGGATCGACGACCGGGGCCGTGTTCAGCACGGAAACCACAAACGTCTCGCCGGTCGATTCGATGCCGTCGCACACGGCAACGTGGACTTCGAGCTGCCCGGTGAAGCCCTCGATCGGATCGATCAGCAGCACGCCGCCGTCGAGTTGTAGCGAGGCGTGCTCTTCTGCGTTGCCGAGCAACTCCGCCCCCACTTCGAGCGGATCGTCGTCGGCATCGTGTATCCCGAGCACCACCCGCATGACGTCTTCGTTGTGTATCATGGTCCGATCGCCGATCGGCTCGAGCACCGGGGCGGCGTTGGTGACCGTAACCGTAAACGTCTCGGCAGCGGTTGCGATCCCGTCGGTGGCTCGAACGCGGACCTCGAATTGTCCGGCAAACCGATCGGCCGGATCGATCCGCAGCAGGTTGCCGTCGACGGAGATCGCTGCGAAGCCCTCGCCGGGCGTGACGATCTCGGCGGAGAATTGAATCGCGTCGCCGTCGTTGTCGGATGCCGCCAACGGAATGGTGATCGCGTCTTCGGTGTGCGACATGCTACGATGGCCGATCGGCTGCAGCACGGGGGCGGCGTTGGTAACGGTGACCGAAAACGTCTCGCCGACGGTCGCCACCGCGTCGGTCACCGCCACGCGGACCTCGAGTTGCCCGGCAAATAGCTCGACGGGGTCGAGCAGCAAGCGGTCGCCGTCTATACGGAGCGTCGCTTTCTCGGCGTTGGGGCCGACCAATTCGGCAGTGTACCCGAGTGCGTCGCCGTCGGCGTCGCTGCCGGCCAGATCGATCGCCAGCAGGTCTTGTGTGTGCGGCATCGTGTGGTTGCCGATCCGATCGAGCACGGGCACGGAGTTGGTCACCGTGACGCGGAACGTCTCGACCGTGACGTCGATCCCGTCGGCGGCCGTGACCTGCACGTCGAGGCCTCCGGCAAAGAACTCGTCCGGATCGACCAGGAGCCGATTCTCGTCGAACTCAACGGAAGCGTGTTCCGCGCCGGGGCCAACTAGCTCGGCCGCCAATTCGATCGGGTCGCCGTCGGCGTCCGACACGGCCAGGTCGATCGCCAGCAGGTCTTGCGTATGCGGCATGACGCGATCGGCGATCGGCTGCAAGACCGGGGCCGCGTTTAGAACCGAAACCTCGAACTGCTCGCCGGTCACCGCAATCCCGTCGCTAACGGTCACCAACACCTCGAACCGGCCGGGCAGCCCGTCCAACGGGTCGACGATCAGCAGGTTGTCCTCCAGCCGCAACGCGAGCCGATCGGCGCTCGGCGAAACGAGGCTGGCATCGAAGGCCAGTTCGTCTCCGTCGGCGTCGCGCGCGGCAAGGAGGATCGCGAGCGTATCGGTGGTGTGCGACATTGTGTGGTCGCCGATGAAGTCCAATTCGGGCGCGGCGTTGAGCACCGAAACTTCGAACGTCTCGCGCGTGGTCGCCAGCCCGTCGGTCACGGCAACCGAAACCCGCAACCGGCCGGCGAATCCATCAGCGGGATCGATCGTCAATCGATTTCCGTCGAGCACAAGCGAAGCACCGTCCGCTTCGGGCGAAACCAGTTCCGCCGCGAACTCCAGCAGATCGCCGTCGGCGTCCTCGGCCGCCAACTCGACGCTCAGGCTGTCTTCCCGGTGCGAGAGGGCATGGTTGCCGATCGGCTGCAAGACCGGGACCGCGTTGACCACCGAAACGTAGAACGTGCGGCCGATCGTGGCAATACCGTCGGTAACCGTGGCACGAACGAGCAGCGTGCCCGTATAGTCGTCGGCCGGATCGATCACCAGCCGGTTGCCGTCGACGGTCAACTCGGCATCGTCCGAACCCGGCGAGAGGAGGTCGGCCGTGTAACGCAGTTGGTCGCCGTCGGCATCGAAAGCCGTCAGGTCGACCGCCACGTGGTCTTCGACGTGCGACAGTACGACGTGTTCGATCGGTTCAAGGACCGGCGCCGCGTTGGTTACGGTCACTTGGAACACTTCCGCGTCGACGGCCATCCCGTCGCCTGCCGTCACGTACACCCAGAGCCCGCCGGCGAAGGTGTCGTGCGGGTCGATCGTGAGCACGTTGCCGTTCAGACGCAGCGTGGCGCTTTCCGCCGGGACCCCGACGAGTTGGGCGGCGAACGTCACGCGGTCGCCGTCGGGGTCGTGGGCGTCGAGTTCGACCGTTAGCAGGTCTTCGGTATGCGGCATCGACCGGTGGCCGATAGACTCAAGCTCGGGGGCGGCGTTCACCACGGAGACCGAGAACACTTGGCCCACCGTGTCGATCCCGTCGCTGGTACTGACGCGGACCGCAAACTGCCCGACGTATCCGTCGGCCGGGTCGATCGTCAACAGGTTGCCTTCGAGTTGCATCTCCACGCTGCCGTCGGGTGCGAACAACGTGGCCGAGTAGCTCAGCGGATCGCCGTCGGGGTCGAAAGCGGCCAGTTCGACGGTCATCGTGTCTTCCACGTGCGACATCACACGGTGGCCGATCGGCTCGAACACCGGGGCCGCATTGAAGACCTCGACCGTGAAGATCCTCTCGGCCGTCGCGATCCCGTCGCTCGCACCGACCAGCACGTCGAAGCGCCCGGCGAATCCATCGGCCGGATCGATCGTGAGTCGGTCGCCGTCGATCGTGAGTGCGACGTCGTCGGCATACGGCCCGAGGACTTCCGCCGTCAGACGTAACGGATCTCCATCGGCGTCGTGTGCCGCCAGGTCGACGCCGATCGTGTCGTCGTTGTGCGACATAATCTGCCATCCGATCGGCGCCAACTGCGGCGCGGCGTTGACGACCGAGACGCCAAACGTTTGTCCAACGACAATGATACCGTCCTCGGCCGTCACGAGGATCCGCACGTGCCCGGCGAATCCGTCGGCCGGGTCGATCACCAGCCGGTCGCCGTCGAGCCGCAACGCCACGTCGTCTCGGTTTTGCCCGACGACCTCCGCGGCGAAGGTCAGCGGGTCGTTGTCGGCGTCGAAGGCCGTCAAGACGACTTCAATGGCGTCTTCGTTGTGCGACATCACCCGGTCGCCGATCGGCTCGAGCACCGGGGCGGCGTTGAGCACGTCGATGCGGAACGTCTCGGCGACCGTCTCGATGCCGTCGCTGACGGCCACCCGAACGTCCAACGGACCGGCGTAGCCCTCGTTGGGATTGACCGAAAGCCGCTTGCCGTCGAGCGTCAACTCTGCGTATTCGCGGCCGGCCCCGAGGAGTTCGGCCGTGTGGGTCAGCGTGTCGCCGTCCTCGTCGAACGTGACCAACTCGATGGAGATGGCATCCTCGACGTGCGACATTTCCCGGTGTCCGACGGGCTCCAACACGGGCGCCGCGTTGACCACGCGGACGCCGAACACTTGCCTCGTGGTTTCGATGCCGTCGCTGGCAGCCACCAACACGTCCAGCTCACCGGCGAATCCGTCGGCCGGGTCGATGGTCAACAGGTTGCCTTCGAGCGTCAGTTGCGCGTCGCCGGGGCGATAGCTGACGAACTTGGCCGAGTAGGTCAACGCGTCGCCGTCAGCGTCCCAAGCGGCCAGTTCGACCGAGAACGCGTCTGCGGTATGCGGCACGACGAGATCGCCGATTGGTTCCAACACCGGCGCGGCGTTGGTGACCGATACGCAAAACGTCTCGCTCACCAAGTCGATCCCGTCGTCGACGCTCACGCACACCTCGAACCGACCGGTGTAGCCGTCGGCCGGGTCGATCGTCAGCCCCTCGTCGGTCAACGTCAAGACGGCCGCATTCCGATCAGGCGAGACGGCCTCCGCCGAAAACGTCAGCCGATCGCCGTCGGCATCGAAAGCCTGCAACGCCACCGCGATCGCGTCCTCGTGGTGAACCATCGAGCGATTGCCGATCGGCTCCAGGACGGGCTTCGCATTGACCACCGTAACGGCGAAGACCTCCTCGGCCGCGGTGATGCCGTCGGAGGCCGCCGCACGGACCTCGAAACGCCCGGCGAATCCTTCGGCAGGGTCGATTATCAGCCGATCGCCGTCGAGCTGCAACGCCACGCCGTCGGGCACCGGCGAGAGCAACTCGGCCGAGTAGCTCAGCAGATCGCCGTCGCCGTCGCCGGCCGAGAGGACGAGTTCCAGTACGTCCTGCGTGTGCGGCATCGCGCGGTTGCCGATCGGCTTTAGCAGCGGGGCCGCGTTGGTCACCGAGACTCGAAAGGTCTCGCCGGTGGTTACGATCCCGTCGCCGACCGTCACGCGGACCTCCGCCTCGCCGGCAAAACCGTCGGCCGGGTCGATCGTCAGCGTGTCACCGCGGAGCCGGATCGCCACGTCGCCCGGGCTGGTACCGATTAACTCGGCGGAGAAATCCAGCGAATCGCCGTCGGCATCGAACGCCGAAAGCACGATCGATAAGCTGTCGGCCGTATGGGCCATCGTGCGATTGCCGATCGGCTCGAGCACCGGGGCCGCGTTGGTCACCGAAACGCGAAACACCTCGTCGACCGTCTCGATCCCGTCGCCGGCCGTCAATCGCACGTCGAATACACCCGAGTACAACTCCGGCGGGTCGATCATCAGCACGTCGCCGTCGAATCGCAGCGCCACGTCGGCTGCGTCCGGCGTGAGGACTTCCGCCGCAAGATCGAGCGGATCGCCGTCGGCGTCGAAGGCCGACACGCCGACCGAGAGCGCGTCTTGCGTGTGCGGCATCGTACGGTTGCCGATCGGCTCGAGCACGGGGGCCGCGTTGGTGACCTGCACACCGAAGACGTGATCGACCGTCTCGAATCCGTCGGTGACGGCCACGCGGACCTCGAACGCGCCCGCAAACTCCTCGGTCGGGTCGATTACCAGCACGTCGCCTTCAAGGCGTAAGGCGACGTCGTCCGGGCCGGTCCCCAGCAGCTCGACCGCGTATTCGAGCGGGTCGCCGTCCGCATCGCCTGCCGATAGCGGAACACACAGCGTGTCCTGCGTGTGCGGCATCATCTGCGGCGCGATCGGCTGAAGCAGCGGAGCCGCGTTGGCAACGTGAACCGCGAAGATCTCCTCGACCGTATCGAGGCCGTCGCTCACCGCCACACCCACTTCAAACGCCCCGACGTAGCCGTCGGCCGGATCGATCGTCAGCACGTTGCCGTCCAGCCTCAACTCCACATTTCCCAAGCCCAGGTTGAACACTTCGGCTACGTATTGCAGCGAATCGCCGTCGGCGTCGGCAGCGGCCAGCACGACGATCGCTGTGTCTTCCGTGTGCGACATGGCAACCTCGCCGATCGGCACCAGCACGGGGGCCGCGTTGGTCACCTCGACGCCAAACACCTCTTCCACGCTCTCGATACCGTCGTCGACCGTCACGCGAACGTGAAACTCGCCGACGAACCCCTCGGCCGGGTCGATCCACAGCAGGCCGTCCTCCAACCGCAGTTCGGCTGCGTGCTCGTCGACGAGCGGCTGTGGAGCCGCCGCATCGTGCAACAAACTCGGGTCGGCGTGGAACGTCGAGTCGAGCCGGGCCACCAGAACGGAAGAGTCGACACCGTCATCGCAACGATACAACTCCCCGCCGGGCAAGATGTAGTGCCAAGCGCCGTTCTCGCTCTGCACGTACTTCTCGCCCAAGCCCCACGTGTCTTCGTGATAGTCGCCGTCGGATCGCAGGCCGAGTTCCTGGTCCAGATGGTAGGCCGTCTCGGCCAACGGGTCGGTGGTGACGAGTTCCACGGCAAGCGCGATCGGATCGCCGTCGGCATCGTCGGCCACCACCGCCACCGCGATGGCGTCTTCGGTGTGCGACATCGTCTGAGGGCCGATCGGTTCGAGCACCGGAAGGGCGTTTTCCACGTGCACGGCAACCACCTGCTCGACCGTCTCGAATCCGTCGTCGACGCTCACCAAGACGGCCAACTCCCCGGCAAAGCCATCGGCCGGATCGATCACCAGCAGATTATCCTCCAGACGCAACGTGGCGGCGTCGGCCGAAAGCCCGAGCAACTCGGCGGAGAAGATCAGCGCGTCGCCGTCGGGATCGGACGCCACGAGTTCGACGGAAATTGTGTCATCGTTGTGCGACATCGCCAGAGGATCGATCGGCCCCAACTCCGGCGGCGTATTGAGCACGTTGACCTGGAACGTCTCTCGCGTGGTTGCCATGCCGTCGCTAACGCCAACCCGCACATAGAACTCTCCGGCAAATCCAGCCGCCGGATCGACCACCACCACGTTGTCTTGCAGGCTGACGGCCGCGACCGGCAGGGCGTCGGAGGCGACCGGCTGCACGGCGTCGTGCAACAGGCCGGGGTCGGCGTGGAACGACGGGTCGAGTCGGGCCACCAGCGTACCGGAATCGATGTCTCCGCCCCAACGATAGAGGTTTCCGTCGGGCAGAATGTAGTGCCACGTTCCGTCGCCGCTCTGCAAATACTTCTCGTCCCGGCCCCACGTGCCCCGGTAGTAATCGCCGGTCGATCGTAGCCGAAGTTCGCGGTCCACGTCGTAAGCCAGCTCTGCCAGCGGATCGGTCGTGACGAGTTCTGCCGTGTAGGTGAGCGGATCGCCGTCTTCGTCCCACGCCGAGAGCACGATCGAAAGCGTATCGTCCTGATGCGGCATCGCTCGATCGCCGACCGGCTCGAGCACGGGCGCTTCGTTGAGCACGGTGACCGCGAGCGTCTTGCCGACGGTGGCCATGCCGTCGCTGACAAACACGCGCACGCCG
Source organism: uncultured Planctomycetaceae bacterium (assembly GCA_964472545.1). Lineage (GTDB taxonomy): Bacteria > Planctomycetota > Planctomycetia > Pirellulales > Thermoguttaceae > CAYYNP01. Next base: position 29,874 of record CAYYNP010000010.1, read on the forward strand.
AACACGCCGGCGAACCCCTCGGCCGGATCGATCACCAGCACGCCGTCCTCGACACGGGCGTCCACCTGGCCGCCTTGTAGGCCGAGCACTTTGGCGGAGAAGGTCAACTCGTCACCGTCGGCGTCGCTGGCGGCCAGCGGCACCAACAGCGTGTCGTCGGTGTGCGGCATCGTTTGATCGTCGATCGGCTCGAGCACCGGTGCGGCGTTGGGCACGATGACCCTGAACGTCTCCTCGTCCGTGGCGATGCCGTCGTCGACGATCACGCGGACGGTGAACTCGCCGGCGAAGTGCTCGCCCGGGATGATCGTGAGCCGACCGTCCTCGAAGCCTGCGGCCGGCGGCGTGACCACGACCGGCGTGGACGAGTCGGCGTCGTCGCCGTGGTCGTCGGGCCCCAACACGGTGACCGTGGTGGCGACCGGCTCGCTGTAGGTCTCGCGGTCGTCGACGGCGCGGGCGAAAAACGTGTGCGTACCGATCGGCAGTCCCGCGGTTTCGACCGCCAACTCGGCCGCGGCGTCGACGATCGTATCATCGCGCCCTAATACAATGTCACCTGCGTCGAGTTGGCCGCTGACGTTTGCGTCGTAATAGAAATCGACACCCACGACCGAGCCGTCGGGATCGGACAGCCCGGCAGCCGTTAACGTCAGCGCCATCCCCGCCTCGATGCGGTCCGGGTCGGCCGAGAGCGTGGCAATCTGCGGCTCCGTGGGCAACAGCCGCAGGGTATTGTAGGCGTTGAGGCGTCCGCCGGTGACGACTTTGCCGGCAAGCGACGGCAGGGGCTCGACGCCTTCGAGGATCGCGGCACGCATTTCGGCGACGGTCGCCTCCGGCGCGACCGACCATCCCAACGCGGCCACGCCGGCCACGTGGGGCGTAGCCATCGACGTGCCGGAGTACCACGAGTACCCCGAGTTGGCCACCGTGCTGTAGATCCACACGCCCGGCGCGGCCAGATCGACGCTCGTAGCGCCGTAGCAACTGAAACTGGCCAGGTTGTCGCTGGGGTCGGTAGCCGCCACGGCCAGCACGTTGGGCAGATTGTAGCTGGACGGATAGTGTCCCCACCGGTCGTTATCGCTGCCGCTGTTACCGGCCGCGGCCACGAAGAGGATGCCCGCATGGTTGCTGGCTTGGATGGCCCCGGCCATCGCGGAGGAGTATCCGCCGCCTCCCCAACTGTTGTTGGTCACCCGCACGTTCACACCGTATTGCGCCCGCATCATCGTGGCGTAGTTGACCGCCCGCACGGCGTCGGAGATGTACCCGCGGCCGCTGGCCGAGAGGAACTTCAGTGCCATGATCGAGCTGGACCAGTTGACCCCGGCGACACCCATGCCGTTGTCGCCGGTGGCCCCGATCGTACCGGCGCAGTGGGACCCGTGGCCGTGGTCGTCCATCGGATCGCCGTCGTTGTTGACGAAATCGTAGCCGAATACGTCGTCGACGAACCCGTTGCGATCGTCGTCGAGCCCGTTGCCGGCGATCTCGCCCGGATTGCGCCACATGTTGTCGCGCAGATCGGGATGGTTGTAGTTCACACCGGTGTCGATCACGCCGACCACGATGTCTCGGCTGCCGGTCGAGATCTCCCAGGCCGCTTCCGCGTCGATGTCGGCACCGGCATGCCCGCCCACCTGGCCCGTGTTCCGCAGACCCCAAAGCGACGAATAGCCCGGATCGTTGGGCGTGGCCTGGATCTCTTGCATGACGTCGAGTTCGTAGGCCGCCACGCACGGGCTGCTCTGCAACCACCCTGCGACGTCGTCGGCCGAGGCGCCGGAACTGCGCAAGAGAACCTGTCCGGCGAGGCCCAGGCCGCGGATCACTTGAAACTGAACGCCGTCGCCGGCGAGCAACTCGGCCGTGTCGGCGGCCGACGCGATGCCGTCCAGTGCGGTGGTATCGAACTGAACGACCCAGTCGTAATCGCCCACCGTGCTCGTGTCGAAGGTCGCCGCCTCGACGGCGTCCGGCGTCTCACCCGGGGCCGATGTTACGCCCTGCAAGGCCGGCATGGCCGGGTTGACTCGCTCTGGCATGTCGGCCGTGCTGAAGTCCTCGAACCACATCGGTGCGATGTAGGCGGCAGCGGCGTCGTAGGAACCGTAAGAAGGCAAGCCGCCGATCGAGAACAGCGCGCGCTCCTCCAGCCGCTGGATTCCAGTGGCCAGTTGGCGAAGGACGGATTGCATACCGCCACGGCGACGCGTGGTGCGTCGTCGGCGACGGTTCGAGCGCGCGGGCATTCTGCGCCCTCCCTTTCGGCAGCCTGGCAGCCACGCATCGGTGCGGCACCCTGGCATCACACCAAGGCGAGCGCGCACCGCGCGTGGTCCGAGGCTTTGCGCCCCCGCCTCACGGCGGGTTTGCCTTTCTCGGGGGATGAGCTGTCTACGTTTGCACCAAAAACGGTGCCGAGATGAGAACTGGTGCGGCGTGTGATTCCGCAAGGGACGAGTCGAACGTGGAAAGCAGGAAGGCCTTCCAACCTGAAGTATAGGTCACGTTCGAGGAAAACGTCGGATGAATCGGCTCCGGTTCGGCAACCGACGTTGCATGAGGCTGGCGGAATTCGGTGTGTGCCGGTTTTGTCTCGACGGGAGACCGACGATCCTCGATAACCCGCGCCGGCCGCGATAGCCGGCGCCCTCCTCGCGCGAAGGGCAAATGGATGTCGAACGTTGCACGGACCGGCCTCTTGAGGTCGGCTTTCGTGTGTTGGAGGAGTGTCCAACGTCGCCAAAACGCAAGTCGTTTTCACGCCGGCAGTTACAAGAGCCCAAGGGTTTTCTCAAGGGCACAAGAGCCCCCCGAACACGCTCCAGGGTGAACGACGCCGTGAGCGCTGACGGAGGAGGACGGTTGTCGTACCTACGCTACGGCCAATACGCCAGCATGACTGCTAGCTGGACGGCGAAACGGCAGTTGGGGAATTCAGCCCCTTTCCTCCAGCCGGCGGTCCATCTCCTCGGCCCGGCGTTCCCAATCAAACCGGTCACATACGCGGCCGATGCGATCGGCGGTCCATGGCCCGGGTTCGGCTCCGGCGGCGATGGCTTGCAGGCGAGCGGCCAGTTGCTCTGCCGAGCCGTCGTAGAAGTATTCGGCGGCGGCAGGGCCGAGTGGGGCGAGAATCTCGGGATAGGCCAGCCGTTGCGGCAACAACGGCCGGGCACCGGCAGACATTGCCTCGATCATGCTGATGCCGAAAAACTCATGAACGGCCGTCGAAACCACCACGTCGGCCTCCGTCAGCGCGGCCTCGTACTCCGCGCGGCTCGGTTGGTATCCCCAACGATCGATCCGGTCGGCGAACGTCTCTCGGGCGACGGCAAATACCTCCGGAACCTCGCGAAACTGCTGACCGATCACGCTGATGCGAAATTCGACGCCGTGCGATTGCAGAATCTGCAGCGCCTGGAAGAACGTCTCCGGAGCCTTGTCGTGTTCCCAACGTGCCGCCCAGAGGATCCTCATTGGGCCGGGAGGCTGAGGCTTGCAGCCTGAAGAGATCTCAAGGCCGGGCGGCTGGACCGAAGACTTTCGGTGAATTGCTTCGGGGACATGCGGCATTCGATTGTCGGGCATGCCGTGCAAGAAGGCCGCCAGCGCGTCCAAGAACGTGTCTCGATGATAGGCCGAGTTGAACCACACCTGCTCGGCGGCCAAGGCCGTGGTCATGTTTGTCAGCGCGAAGTGCAGATCACGCCGGTCGTCGTGGCGTACCGGGTAGGTGAACTGGTTCTCGTGGAAGTAGACGACCGCGGGCAAACGCCGTACGGCGTCGCCAACCAGTCCGAGAAACTCGGCCAGATTGAGCATGTCGGAGGCGAACAGGACGTCCCACCGCTTGCCGGCAGCCTGCTGCTTGTCGGCCAATTCGGCGAATGTGACCGCCGCGTGCCGCATCCGCCACTTCCATTTGTGGGGCGGCAGCGTGAGCAGCGTCCACTGATGCCGGCTGTGCGCAACCCAACCATCGAGCAGCGCCCGATGACTGCCGCCGTAGTACGGTTCCAGGGCCAGAATGTTCATCGTGTGTCGGATCTCCCGTCTGCATGCGTACCGGGCCCATTGTAACCGTAGCGGCGAATGAGTTCTGCGCAGATCTGCTCTTGCCGTGCCGAGGCGGCCCTCTTCGACCACGTGCAGATTGTGCTTCTGCGGTTAACAAGGTAGTATCGTGTTGCGAGAAGTACCGAGGCAACGGCAAGGGCGGAAAGCCGCTGATCTACGGCGTGGTGGTCGGCCGACATCGCATCGTTCGGGAAGGGGAAGCAGGAGGTCGAGGAAATGCAAACCCTACTACTGTGCGTCGGCTCCGGGGTCATTACCGCCTGGGGCATCGGCCACCTGATGCCGACGCGTAACGTCGTCGCGGGCTTCGGCGACCTGTCGGTGGACAACCGACGAATCATCACGATGGAATGGCTGGCCGAAGGGCTGACGCTCTGCTTCTTGGGGATCTTGGTCGTGCTCTGCACGTTCGCCGTCGGGCCGAATGAAGCGGCCACGCATCTGGTGGTCCGCGCGTCTGCCGTGATGCTCTTCAGCATGGCGGCCCTCTCTGCGGTTACCGGCGCACGTACTGCAATCCTCCCGATGAAGCTCTGCCCTTTCGTCAAGTCCGCGGTGGGCGTTGTTTACCTGACGGCAACATTCATCTAAACTCGGCACAAGCGGGCCATGCGACCGACGCCGCGACCGACGCTGCGACCGGCGCCGAACCCGGCTCAACCTAGGAGAAACACCACCATGCTCTGTCGCCATTTCTTCCTGCGATTGACGCTCCTGCTCGCGGGCACCTTCACGACGGGTTCGACGCTCGTGCAACACGCCACGGCCGATACGCCCGCCAAGAGGCCCAATTTCGTCTTCTTCCTCGTCGACGACCTCGGCTGGGCCGATTTGGGGTGCTTCGGAAGCACGTTCTACGAGACGCCCAACATCGACTCGCTATGTGCCTCCGGTATGAAGTTCACCGACGGCTACGCGGCCGGCTCGGTCTGTTCGCCGACCCGGGCGAGCATCATTACCGGGCGGCACCCGGTGCGGGTCGACATCACCGACTGGATTCCCGGGGCGTCGGCTTCCCGGGCCAAAGACGCGAAGTTTCGACACGTTGACGACCGCGGCAACCTCGCGCTGAGCGAAGTCACCATCGCCGAAGTCTTGAAGCAACACGGATACCGCACGTTCTTCGCCGGCAAGTGGCATCTCGGCGGCGAGGGCCACTGGCCGACCGATCAGGGGTTCGACTTCAACGTCGGCGGCTGCGATAAGGGATCGCCGCCGGGCGGATACTACGCTCCCTGGACCAATCCGGCCTTGACGGCCAGAGCCGACGGCGAGTACTTGACCGAACGGCTCACCGACGAGTCGATCCGGTTTCTCGGTTCCCGCGACGCCAAGCGGCCGTTTCTGCTGTATCTCTCCTACTACAACGTCCACACGCCGATCACGCCGTACAAGAAGCGCTACGCCGAGTTTCAAGAGAAAGCGGCCCAGCGATTCCCCGACAAGACACCGGTCGCGCAGGAACACGACGGCGCGTCGCGAATGCGGCAGGACAACCCGGCGTACGCGTCGATGATCGCGGCAGTGGACGACAGCGTGGGCCGCATCCTCGACGAACTGAAGAAGTTGGGGTTGGCCGACGACACGGTGGTGTTCTTCTTCTCCGACAATGGCGGGCTCTGCACTTTGCGGAATCCCGGGCCTACCTGCAACCTGCCGCTACGCTCCGGCAAGGGATGGCTCTACGAAGGCGGCGTCCGCGAGCCGACGATCATCCGCGCGCCGGGCGTAACGAAGCCGGGTAGCGTCTGCCGGACGCCGGTGCTCAGCACGGACTTCTTCCCCACGATACTCGAATTGGCCGGGCTCCCGGCGATGCCGAAGCTGCACGCCGACGGCGTGAGTCTGATGCCGCTGTTACAGGGCGGCGACGCGCTGCCGACGCGTCCGCTCTGGTGGCACTACCCCCACTATCACGGCTCGACTTGGAAGCCCGGCGCGGCGATTCGCGATGGCGACTGGAAGTTGATCGAGTTCTACCACTACGACAAGGTCGAACTGTACAATCTGGCGGACGACCTCGGCGAGCAGAACGAACTGAGCAGGTCGAACCCGGCCAGGACCGCCGAATTGCTCGATAAGCTCCACGCGTTGCAGAAGCAAATGGGTGCGCGGATGCCGCAGCCGATCGCGACGGAGTGACCGGCCCGGCGGGCGACCCCGTTTTGCCGCCGGCACGGCAGTGTGGTCCGCCGCTCGATACTCGATCTCTCGCCGCCGTACCGGCGGCGGCTAAACGCTGAAAGCTGAACGACAAACTCTGTGCCGACGCACGATCACTCCCCGGAGAGGCAAACGACCGTTCCGTCCTTCAACGCCAACAGCACGCTGCCGTGGGCGGCGGCCATTCCGTCAAAGACCGGCATGGCCGGTAGCGTGTGTTCGCCGAGCGTGGAGCCGTCGCCGGTGGAAACCAGACGCAGAAACACGCCTCGCTCGCCGCGATAGCCGGCCATCGCCTCGTCCTCGTTCTCGAAGGCAAGCACTCCCGACGTCTTGCGTCCCAGATCGGGCGGTCCGGCGACCAACAATTTGCCCGGCGTGAGCACCATGGCGCGAACGATCAGCGACTCCGCGTCGGACCAGACCGGCGCCGACAAGGCAGGCTTTCGCTTCGGCTTTCGCCGCGACGGTGGGCCGCTTGCCGCCGGCTCATCGGGCGCCGGAGGTTTCCGATCTCGCCGCCAAAGGTGATAGGCGTCGGCTTTGTGCCCGGTCGCCCCGCTGGCGATGCTCGTACGGCCGTAGCCGAAGATCGATTCGTCGGAAAGTGCCAAGATGCGTCCGGCCGGCGCGCCGCCGGCGGCGTTGGCCCAGCCACCCCAGCCGGCACCGACGCTCGTGCCGTGGATCCAGTACGATCGCACGTACCACTCTTCGCCGAGGAAACCGGCGACGGAGAACAGGTGCGGCTCGGTCTGCTGTGTCTGCCGGCCTTCGCGGTCGAAGGCGATCTGTTTCATAAAGACCGATTCGCCGTTGCCCGATAGCAGGTCGGAGCGGACACCCTCCATGTCGAAGCCGCCGAACGGCTCTTTGCCGGTCTGCCGGCCGGTTTCCGGATCGAGGTGATAGAACGGCGCTTGCGAGATTTCGTTGCCGGAAAGCGGATCGAGCCGATAGAGGACCAGTCCGCCGTCGAGATAGCTGTTGCGTCCGGCCGCGACGTACAGCACGTCGTTCTGCATCAGTACCGAGCCGTGAACCGGCCAAATCGACTCGAGCCGATCGAAGGCGTTGACCAAACGAACTTTCGGCGCGGCTCGAAATCGCCAGGCAAGTTCTCCGCTGACCGCGTCGAGGCAGTAGACCCAGCCGTCGGCCGAGCCGAAGAGGATCGTGCCGCGATAGAACGTCGGCGAGCTGTCGATCCGTCCACCGGCGGTGAAGGTCCACAGTTCGCGGCCGTCGTCTGCCGCAAGTGCATGGACCGTGTATGCGTCGGTCGCGGCAACGTAGACGCGTCCGTCGCCGGTAATCGGCTGCGTCAGGCGTCCACCGATCTTGACGGACCAATGCCGCTTCAGCTTCGCCGGCACGCTCGTGGCCACGGCGCCGCTTCGCTCGTTGTCGCGGCGATACATCGGCCAGGCGTCGGCGGGCGGCTCAGTCGCACCGCCGCGTCGTTCGCTGACGTTCTGATAAGCAGGTCCCTTCTCGAGGCGTGCGACCGGCGCCTCGTCCACGACGTCGTCCCTCTGCGGTGCCGCGGCGAAGAAGCCGAGCACCTTGACCTTGTTGTAACACGCGCACGCGTTCGGCGGAGCATAGACCAGGCCGTTGGCCGGCATCACCCCGTATTGACACGTGCCGCGGATCCAACTGTTGTTGCCCAGCCAGCCGTCTTCGAAGCTCACGACCTCGATGCCCGAGCGGCCGGTGAGGATGAAACGCTCGGTTGCCTTGTTGCGATAGCAGCGATGGTGGGGCATCGCCACGGCGGCGCCCTTCCAATGCAGTTCCCGGACCAGTTCGCCCGTTTCGAGATCGTATCCGCGGAAGTTCGATCCGACCCAAACCACGCCGTCGACGACGAAGACGTCGGTCGGCGAGTTGTATTGTTCGGAACAGGCGGCGCTCCAGAGTTCCTCGCCCGTCTGGGCCGAGTACGCCCGAAGCTTGCTCGGTCCGCCGCGGGAGAAGCCCGGCTCGTTCCAGCCGTGCACACCCCAGGCAAGTTGGCCGTCGGTGGCGGGGGCGTCTTGCGGCTTGGCGGCCGACGGTTCACGATCGGCGCACAGAATCACGTCCTGCGTAGCCACGAGTGTGGGCGCCGAGAAGGCCATCCGTTTGGCCGGCGTGGGGCGGGGCGTCTTCCAGACTTCTTCGCCGGATTGTGCATCCAGCCGCATCATCCCGGCCGTGGTTTGGCAATAGACACCGCCCTCGCAAACGGCGAGCGTCAGCGGCAGCAGAAACTCGCCGTCGTCGAACTCGTGCTTCCAGAGGCGACGGCCTTTTTCGACGTCCATCGCAGTGACGTAGCGGAAGTCGGTCCGCGGCGGCTCGCCACGGCGGTGCAGCCCGCCGCCGGTGCGGTCGTTTTCCGAGGTGCCCACGACCAGATACAGCACGCCGCCGCTGAGAAGAATCTCCTCGGTATGTTCGGTGCCCTCGTAGATCCGCAGGGTCTTTCCCGTAAACGCACACAGGGCGGTCACCGGTTCGGCCAGACCGAGTGTAACAAAGACACGCTCCGCAGACGCCACCAGGCGCCGCTGCAAGTGGACCGGCCCCGAGCGGAAATGGCGCAGATGGTCGTTCCACTGCTCGATGTTTCTCTTCCACAATAGCGTACCGTTGAAGGCGTCTCGGGCGACCAGCCGCCACCGACCGCCGAAGCGGATCGACGCGAACGGCGCCTCGTCGACGATGAAGAACAGCCGGCCGCCGGCAGTCACGGCCGTGCTCATGCTGGCAAGTTCCTCATGGCTACGGCCGAATCGCGGCTCCGCAATCCACTGGATCGACCGCGGCTCGCCGGCACGCTGGTCGGCAGCCACGGCGTTGTTGTCCGGACCGTGCAGGTAGTGGGGCCACTCGTCGAGTTCCTTCGGCCAGCGTTTGACGACCTTCGTCCATTGGCCGTCTCGCCTGACGTGCGCCGTTCCGCCCGGAACCAAAACGCGGACGATTTCCTCCGTCATCACGTCGCCGGGGTCGTCGGCGTACATCAGGTTGACGAGGTTATCGACGTAGGGCAGCCGCTTGCCCTTAAGCCGGTCGATGGAGACCTTGCCGTAGATGCCGCACGCGCGGACGTGCCGTCGGGCCGCCTGCACGTTGTCTGCACTGCGGTCCAGGCCGTGAACGAGATACGTATCGCGATAAGCCAGCGCGGCGGTCGTCTTGCCGTCGCCGCAACCAAGATGGACAATCAGGCCGCCGGGCAACGCCATCTCGTCGGACGTTTCTCCGACGATTGGGGCCTCGGGCGGTTCGGCGGCGATCGAATCGTGGCACGCGCAAATGCACGCCACAAACACGACCATCAGGGCCGTTGTCGGCGCCGAAGACGGACGACGGGATGCAATGCGGAACGTCATGTTAACTCCCAGTTCGTAAGGTAATCGCGGAAATATCAGCGGCCACGCAGGCAGAGGACCTTTCCATCCACGGTTGTCAGGTAGAGCCGTCCGCCGGCGGCGGCCATGCCGTCCCAGGCGGGCGGGGCGTCGAGTTTCCGCTGGCCCAGCGTCGTGCCGTCGGCGATCGACACGGCCTGCAACAGCCCGCCCTTGCGGCCGGCAAGTGAAGCGTCCTGCTCGGCGATCTTTGCCTGGATTGTCGGCGTGCCGAGCTCGAGGGTGGCCTGTTCTTCATCCAGCAGGTCGGGCGGGCCGGCTATGAACAACGTCTGCCCCGTCTGGACCATCGCGCGGGCCAGCAGCGGCACGTCCTGCGACCAGTCGTGCACGACGTGATAGCCGCGCTGCGGCGGGGACGCGGGTTTCTTCGGCGCAGGGTTTGCCGAACTGCGCGGCGTTCTGGCAAACGCCAACGCCCGGCCGACTTTGCCCTCGGCCGGCTTGGCACCCTCAATGCGTCCGTGGTTCGCCCGCCCGGAAGCATCCCGGGCCCCATTCGCGTCGAACGACATGCTCAGCACCAACCGGGCGTCCTTGGCGGGCGCCGCGTTCGGGGTCGCGCAATGCCGGGCAATCTCCTCGGCCGCGACGTCGCCGTGGTAGATGCGAACCTCATCGATCAGACCGGTGAACGAGAAGGGCACGGTGTAGTCGCCCACGGCACTGGAGGCGTCTTCGCCGATTTCCAGCGGGTTATTGGGGTCTGCCTCGATCAAAGCGGGCGCCTTGCCCGTGGCGGCCAGCTTGCCGCCGACGAACACCTGAAGCCGCTTGTCCGGCGTCAGCACGCCCGCCAAGTGCACCCAGCCTTTGGGCAGCTTCTGCTCCGCGCGTGCGGCTCCGAGTATGCCGTTGTTCCGTACGAAGAAGCACGGCTTGCCTTCTTCGAGCACCAGCGCGTATCCCAAAGCGGAGCCACCGCGGGCAAGGATCACGCCGTTGGGCCGCTCGGCGTTGACCCAGGCCTCGACGGCCAGCGGTTTGCCGGTCGGGTTCAGACTGGCCGAGTTCTCCACACAAACCCGCGATCCGCCGGCTGCCGGCCGTGCCGCGTCGCCGCGTCGCCCGGGCCGAGGAACTTCAGGGGCCTCTTTGTCGGCCGCCCAAAGATGATGTTCCAGCGGCGTCGTCCAGCGGTAGTATTGCGGCTTGCGTCCGAAGCCGTAGACACGATCCTCGTCGAAGACGAGAATTCGCCCGGAGGGAGCGTACTTGCCGGCCTGGTGATAGCCAGAGTGGCCACCGGCAACGCTACGCCCGTAAATCCAGTAGGTACGGTGCCAATAGGCATCGTCGACGAACGTCGAAGGCGCGAACAGGTGGGCGTCTTCACCCCGCTGCACCCAGCCCTGTACGGCCGGCTCGCCCGAATGGGGGCCGAGCTGCTGCCGATTGCCCTGAAGATCGAACACCTGCGACTTCATATACATCCGCTTGCCGTCGCTGGAGAGGATGTCCGGCTTGGCGACCGGCATGTTGAGCACTTGCACGTTGAGTTGCAGATCTCCGTCCTGTTCCGGGTGGCGGTCGTCGAGGTGGGTCTTCGAGAGGAGTTTGCCCGATTGGGGGTCGAGGCGATAGAGCCAAATGCCGCCGTCGAGGAACATGTTCCTGCCCGCCGCGAAGAACAACACGTCGCCCTCGATCAACACACTGCCATGGACCGGCCAGACGCTCTCGACCTGCTCGTTGGCCACCAGCCGCTGGTCGATCGGCGCCGCACGAAACCGCCAGACCAACGCGCCGTCGTCCGCCCGCAGGCAATAGACGTAGCCGTCGGCCGAGCCGAAGATCGCCAGCCCTCGGTAGATCGTGGGCGGCGAATCGACGCGTCCGCCGGCGATGTAGCTCCAGACGGGCTTGCCGGTCGCGGCGCTCAGCGCGTGGACCGTATGCGTCTCGGTAGCCGCCACGAAGAGCTTGCCGTCGGCGACGACCACGCTGCTGAGTTTCTCTCCGAGATCGGTCGTCCAGGCCTCGTCCAACTCTGTCGGCACGGCCGTCTTCGTGTACCCGCTGCGGTTGTTGGCGCCGCGATAGGTGGGCCAATCGGCGGCGTCGGCCGAGTTGGTTGGCGGTGAGCCGAACGCCGGTCCGCACTGAAGACGATTTGCGGCGGCGGCCGCCTTGGGAATCCGCGGCCCGGCCGAGGCCGGCGCCAAGGCGTTGAAGCCGTCGAGCTTCGCCTCCGGATAGCAGGCACACGGGTGTTGCGGGGCGTAGATCATCCCGTTGCAGGGCATGATGCCGTATAGACACGCGCCGCGTACCCAGTGGTGGATCTCCCAACTTTGCCTGCGGAAATCGACGAACTCGATCCCGGTCCGCGAGGGCAGCAGGAATTGGTCGGTCGCCTTAGCCCGATGACAACGATGGTGAAACCAGTAGGTTTCGACGTCCGGCAGAAACTCGTTCTTGATCTCGCCGGTCTTCAGGTCTCGCCCGGTCCAGATGCCCGAGTCGCCCCCGCCGGCAATCTTCGCCGACCAGACGAGCCCGCCCACGACCAACAGGTCCTCCGGCGAGTTGTGCCCGCCCCGATGGTGTTCGGCACTCCAAAGCACCTTGCCCGTGTCGGCGGCCAAAGCGGTCATGGAGCGATTGCCGCCGGCGAAGACGACAACGTCTCCGTGTACCAGCAAGTTCGGCGTGTAGCCAGTGTGGTTCAAGGATCGGCTGGCCATTGGCTCCGACTTCCACCGCAACTCGCCGCTTTTCCGATCGAGGGAAACAACAGAGGCGCCGTCGTAGAACGTGACACTACGGCCGTCCGCCGCCAACGTGGCCTGGGCCACGGGCGTTCGCGATCGCCACAGGGTCTGGCCGGTATCTGCATCTAAGGCCACGATCTGCCTGGGCTCCTCCTCTTCCCACTGCCAGGTCTTCCGATGACCCCGCACGGCGGCCAGGCTCTCGTAGGCCATTTGGTGCATCTTCGACTCGACGTCCTCCGGCCGCACCACGGCGAACAGCACGCCGTCGGAGTAGACGATCTCTTCGGTGGCTTTGGTGCCTTCGTAGGTGCGGTTGGTCTCGCCCGTGGCGGCGCTGAGGGCGGTCAACGGGGCGTCGAGACTGAGGACGGCATAGACGGTCTGATCGACCGCCACCAGTCGCCGGGCGAGTTGTGCCGGCCCGCTCTTCAGCGGCCAGAGTTGCGTGTGCCAGTTGGCAATCGGCCGTTTCCAGAGGATGCAGCCGTTGAAGGCGTCCCGCGCGATCAGCTTCCATTTCGACGGCAGGAAGATCGACGCCTGGGAGCCTTCGTCGAAGATCGTGAAAACCCGGCCCCCGGTGGAGACGACCGCACTGACGCTCGACATGTTGTCGTGGTGGCGCGACCAGCGTGGGCTGCCGACCCATTGCAGCCGCCGTGGCGGCCCCACCGTGTCGCGCGATACCGGGTTGTTCGTTTCATCGTACAGACAGTGCGTCCACTCGTCCATCCCACCCGGACGCGACTTGACGGTGGTGGTCCACTCGTCACCGCGTTTCACATACGCCACGCCGCCCGGACAAAGCACGCGACGAACTTCCTCCATGGCGATTCCATCAAGATCTTCGGCCACGACGAGGTTCACCAGGTTGTCGATGTACGGCAGACGGTTGCCGCTGAAGCGGGCGGCCGTCACGTTACCGGCAACGCCCAGCGACCGCAGGTGGCGTCGGGCTTCCTGCACGTTCTCCTCACTTCGGTCGAGTCCCTGCACCAGATAGCCGTCGCTTTGGCACAGCGCTGCGGTGAGCCGTCCGTCGCCGCAGCCGAGGTGAACGATCAGGCCGACCTTAACGCCGGTCGTGCGGAGAATGCGTTGGGCCGTTTCTTCCTGCGAGGCGTCGGCCGCGAGAACGTGATCGGCGGCAAGACCGCCCACGATCATCACGGCGGCGCACGCAGCCGCCGCGGAGAATCGGTTTCCTTTTCTCATCGATTGATCTCCTGATAGACCTAGGTTCAAGTTCATTCGCTGCCGAAACAGACGATTGTGCCATCCATGGCCGACATATACAACCGGCCGTCGGCCGCCGACATGCCGTCGAAACGGGGCGGATGGGGAAGTGACGTTCGCGCCACTTCCTGCCCAGAGGCCGGATCGATCGCCAGCAGCACGCCGCCCTTGCGGCCCTCCAAGGCCCCCAGCGGGTCGTCCGGATCCAGCAGGTCGGGCTGCCCGGCGGCGAAGAGCGTCTCGGCGGTCAGCGCCATCGCCTCGATCCGCACCGGCAGATACTCCTGCCACACGGTCGGCGTACCGCGCGTGAAGCCGGCGCCCTTGTCGACCTCGACCGTGTAGTCGTCGTGCCGGTTGCTGATCGAGTGGCCGTCGTACTTGTACGGCTTCATCAACGTCTCGGGCAGCCACTGGATCGGCTGCGGTGCGTCGGGGTCGCCCACCAGAAACGGCTGCGTCGTGTTCTTGTCGCAGTAGAGCAAGTAGCCGGTCGTTTCGGGGTAGAAGAGCTTGCTGTGGATGTTACGCTCGACGAACCACTTCGTAGCCCAGGTCTTCTCGCTGTCGAACACCAGCAAGTTGCCCGACTTTGGCGACATCAACTGGAAGTAGAAGCCCGGCCAGCGGTTGGTGTAGCTCCACGAAATGCGATTGAAGCCGGTGTCGTCGAGGATGCCGCCGGTGGCGATCAGGTGGTCTTTGCCCAGGTAGCGGTCGCCGTGTCGGGTGTTCCACTCGGTGGGGACGTGATTCAGTTCGGCGTCGAACATCTCCTGGGTGCAGAAGATGTGCTTGCCGTCGGTCGTCAGCACGTCGATGTTCGATCCGTCCATGGCGAAGTGATCACCGATGTCGGCGGCCAAATCGGGCGTCGGCTGTTCGAGGTGGGCGTAGTGGACCACTTCGCCCGTTCTCGGCTGAAGGGCGAAGAAATGGGCCCCGCCGTCGACCAGCGTGGAGCGTCCGGCCACGACGTACGCCAGCGAGTCCAGCATCAGCACGGTTCCGTGCACGGGCCAGGGCGATTCGACCCGCCCGAAGGCCACGATACGCCGCGCGTTCGGCGCGGCCAGAAATCGCCAAACCAACTCGCCGCGCGACGCGTCGAGGCAGTACACCCGCCCGTCGTTGGCGCCGAACAACAGCAGACCGTCGTGATAGGTGGGCGACGAATCGACGCGTCCGCCGGCGACGAACTTCCAGCTTCGTTGGCCGGTGGCGGCGTCGAACGCGTAGACCGTGTTGCGATCGACGGCGGCCACGAAGACCTTGCCGGCCGCGACGACCGGCTGCGTTAGCTTGCCTCCCAGCGCGACCTCCCATTGCTTCCGCAGATTGCGCGAGACGTTCGCTTGGCGATTGGCACCGCTCCGCTTGGCGTCGGCCCGAAATGCCGGCCAATCGGCCGCGGCGGCCGCCTTGCCCGAGGAGATTCCGTAGGCGTGGCCTCGCACCAGTCGCCTCGGCGAGCGTGGGTCGAGCGTGGCCGTGGTATCGGCGCCGCTGGTGGCCACCAGGCCGTCCATCTTCGCCCCGATGTAGCAGAAGCACTGATCCGGCGGCGTGTAGAGCAGGCCGTTGCAGGGCAGGATGCCGTAGCTGCACGAGCCGCGGAGCCAATCGTGGCGCATGTGTTCGTCGCCGGCGACGTCGAGAAACTCGGCGCCGCGCTTGGGATAGATGATGAACCGGTCGGTGGCCTTGCTCCGATAGCACCGCAAGTGATGGCCCGGCGACATGGCATTGGGCACTTCGGCTGTGCGGCGTAACTGGCCGGTGCGAAAATCGTGGCCCAGCAGCTTCGCGCCGGCTTGTCGCGAGAGCGTCGGCCAGTGTTCTTCGCGCCGCTGTAGGATTCCGCTGGTGAGCTGAACGCGCCACACCAGATCGTCGATTACCAACAGATCGCGGCCCGTTCCGGAGCCATTCCAGAGCGGCATTCCGTCGGCCAGCGAAAAGGCGTTGAGGCCTTTGCCGCTGGTCAGTACGACGTCTTTGTGGATCACGAGAATTCCGCCGCCGGGCGTTTCGGTCTCCCAACGCAAGCGGCCGTTCTGCTGATCGTAGCAGAGTAGCTGCGGGCCGCGGAGGAAGACGACCGCGTCGCCGGCGGCGGCCAACGAGAGTCGATTGATGTTGCCGACCTCACGCGACCAACGTATCTTGCCGGTCTTGGTGTCCAGAGCCGTCAGCCTTGTGGGGACCTTCGCGCCGCGCCGTTCGGCTCCTTCGGCTGCGGAGGGCCGAACGCGTGCGAAGATTGTGTCGCCGGCGACGACGATCTCCTCCGTGCCCGCCGTACCTTCGCATTGCGTGAGAACGTTCCCGGTGGCGGCGTCGAGAATGCTGATCGGCGCGTTGTGGAAGCCGAGTGTAACGTAAACTCGATCGCCCACGGCCACCACCCGCCGCGGCACTTCCGCTGGGAAGCGGCCGCGCTGGCCGCGGAGCGTACGCCAGTCGGCATTGCCGATATCGGGCTTCCACTGCTGCCAACCCCACGGCTTCAGCGGCCGCTTCCAAAGCAGCACGCCGTTGAACGCGTCCCGGGCGATCAGCATCCAGCGCGAAGGGAAACGTCTGTCGGTGATGCCGATCGGGCCTTCGTCGAGGATGTAGATCAGCCGGCCGTTGGCCGAAACCATTGCCGGCAGACTGGAGTCGATTTCGTGGCTGCGGCAGTATTTCGGATCGTCGATCCACTGCAAGGCCGTGGCCGGCGCAACGCGCCGATCGGCCGCCACCGCGTTGCCACCGGCATCGTGCAGGAAATGGGTCCAGTGGTCGATCTCCGCCGGCCACGGCTTCTTGACGATCTGGATTCCCGCCGAATCGGGCTGCCCGCCACTACGAATGCAAAGGGCGCCGCCGGGAACCAATACACGCATGATTTCCTCGCGGGAGACCTGATCTCCTGCAGTTTCGTCGAGCACGAGCAGATTGACCAGGTTGTCGGCATGAGGGAGTTTTTGGCCGCGGAAGAACTCGACGGATACTCTGCCGTACAGCCCCAGCCGGTCGATGTGCTCGCGGGCCTTTACGAGTTCGGCGGCGTCCGCTCCCAGCCCATGAACGACGGATCGGTCATCCGCCTGCAATGCGGCCGTCAATCGGCCGTCGCCGCAACCGAGATGGACAATCAGTCCGCCGGTGTAGTCCGCGGCGGTCAGAATCTCCTTCGCTTCTGCCACCTCGGCGGCATCCACGCGTGCATGGCCGGCAGCGGGCAGTGCCAAGGCTGCGATGGAAACCAAGAGAAGAGTCAATGCCCACTGCTGTAGTCGTGTTAACATGGGGCGTCTCTGCAAAATGTCACCGTGCGTGGGGCTGCTGATCTGGGGAGATTTCAACGTCGTTCAGTATAGTGACAAGGCGCACGTTCGCAAACGGCGAGTTGCACACGGCGTGTGAGCAACCGATAATGGCGGCGCTGGACATTCTGCTAGGCTGCCCCCATGCCACAATCCACACCGGAGCCGCGATCATGAAACGGATGCTGTCTGTAATTGTCTTCCTGCTCGCCGTCACTGCGTCGGCCAATGCGGCTGAGAAGCCGAACATCATCCTCGTCATGGCCGACGATCAGGGCTGGGGCGACATGGCCTACAACGGCCACCCGACGCTGAAGACGCCCAACTTCGACGCGGCCGCCGCGGCAGGGCTGCGTTTCGATCGGTTCTACGCCGCGGCTCCCGTTTGTTCGCCCACCCGGGCCAGCGTAATGACCGGGCGCCATCCGAATCGGATGGGCGTGTTCAAATGGGGATATCCGATGCGCCCGCAGGAGATCACCGTTGCCGAGGTGCTGAAGACGGCCGGCTACCGCACGGGCCACTTCGGCAAGTGGCACCTCGGCTCGGTACGCAACGCCAGCCCGGCCAATCCCGGCCGCAACGGCTTTGACGAGTGGCTCAGTGCACCCAACTTCTTCGACAACGATCCGATTCTCAGCCGCAAGGGCAAGGCCGTGCCAATCCGCGGCGAGAGTTCGATCGTCACGGTCGACGCCGCACTGCATTGGATCTCCGCCATGGCCAAGACCGACGACCCGTTTCTGGCCGTCGTTTGGTTCGGCTCGCCCCACGGCCCGCATCGGGCCGTCGCAGAGGATCGGGCACCGTACGCCGACCAGTCTGAAAGGCTGCAACACTTCTACGGCGAGATCACCGGCATGGACCGTGCCTTCGGCAAGCTCCGGAACGCACTCGGCGGATTGGGAATCCGCCGGCAGACGATCCTCTGGTATTGCAGCGACAACGGCGGCTTGCCCGGCGTCGGCTCCACCGGCGGGCATCGCGGCAACAAGGGCCAAGTCTACGAGGGCGGCTTGCTGGTGCCCGCGATTCTGGAGTGGCCCGAGAAAATCGCCGCACCGCGAATCACCAAGGCGCGCTGCAACACTTGCGACATCTACCCCACGCTCTTGGAGATCGCCGGCGTCGCGATCGAGAAACAGCCGGTGCTCGATGGCATCAGCCTGGTGCCGCTGATCGACGGTCGCGAAGCGCCGCGACCGCGGCCGATGGGATTCTGGGACTACAGGGCCGGTGGCATCAGCACGCCTTCGGCCAAGTGGATGGCAGACTTGCTCGCGGCGCAACAAGCCGGTGAGGATCTGGCGCCGCACGAATCGAGCCTGCGGGCCGCCCAGTTGCCCAACCCCGCCTATCCGCTCGATCGGTTTACCGGCCACGCCGCCTGGATCGACGGCGATTGGAAGCTGCACCGAATCGCCGCGCCACGGGGCGAACCGCGGTGGGAACTCTACAATCTGGCGGTCGATCGAACGGAGAAGAGCGACGTTGCCGCCGACGAGGCCCAGCGTGTCAGCCAAATGCGCGCGGCATTAGAAGCTTGGCTGAAGTCCGTCACACAAAGCCTCAACGGCGACGACTACGCGAGGTGAGCTGTTTGGAGTGCGGTTAACCGCCCTTGAGAATATCCAGCCCGCCGTCAAGGTCGGGCGTCGCACCTTCGCCTTCGTGTGGGCTAGTGGGCCTGCCGGGCGTTAGGCCTGGAATGACGACCGCCGGTCCCGTGCCCGAGGGCGGGTTGACGGCCGGCTCGATCCCGCGGAAGAGATCGTACGCGGCGCGGCCTTCGATCTCGTCGAAAACCAGCAGATTTCCGTCGGCGTCGGAAAGCAGAATCTCGCCGGGGCTGCTCTGGTTGGCCCTGCCGGGCAGGATGTCCCCGCCACGCATATCCAACACGATCGCCTTGCTGGTGAAATCGACGTCGATCGTCTGCGGAGCGGCCGTTGCCCGTGTGCCCGGCCTCGCAGCATCCGGAGTAAACTCATGCGGAACGGCGGGGAAGTCGGCCATCATGCCGCGGTGCGTATTGAATTCGTGCGACGCCTCGACGCCGTGGGCCGCAACCCACTTGATCACCGCCATGCGTCCCGACGGCTCGGCACCCGCCCGGCGCGTCGGTTGGCTGACCGACAGGGCACACAACTGGGTGTCCGGCGGCACGGTGACGGCGGACGCCGGGACAGACCAATCGGTCGCCAGGAACGGGCAGAGTTCCATCGGCTCAGGCACTCCCGGCTGCGACGGCACCAGGTAGGTCTCGTCGACGTTCGCCTCCAGGTACTTCGCGTCCATTCCCTTGTTCGGGTTCTCCAGCAGCAGCCGGACGCGGTAGCGATATTGTTTGCCGGGCTGGACGGTGAAATCGAAGAAGCGGAGGAGCTTCCTCGCCTGCGTTTCTTCGCTCGACGGTGTGCCGGGAGGGGTCGGCTCTTCGCCGTGCTCCGACGAGGCGCCAGCCGGAACGGCCGGATGTGCTCCAAACGGCGGTGGGGCGCCGATGTCGATCGCTCCGTTGTCCGGGGTGTCCTCACCGAGCGGTTCCTCGCCCTTCGCCGGAGCGGTCAGGGCGGGATGTCCGATGGCATCGGCGTCCCAGGTCTTCTGGCCCGCCAACGGAATGGGCGGCATGGTCAGATTGTCGTCGCGGAACTGCTCGTCTACGGAGTCACCGGCGTTTCGTCCTGCGCCGACACGGGCGCGAATCACCTCGTTGATCTTGTTCCGCGTCCACGCCACATCCAATCGGCTCCAGGCCAACTGATCGGCGGGCGTGGCATCGGCCGCCTCCGCTCGCTCGATGTAGTAATTGGCGTAAACCGGCACGTCCCGCGAGGAATCGTATTCCTGGCGATCGGTGAAGTGGGCTGCGTACTCCGCCAGTTGCTGGCCCGTGGGAACCATTCCCGTGACGACGACCCAGTAGATGCCCTGGCGGGCCGAGACGGTTCGGGTCCGCTGAGGCCGTCCGGGTGGGCCGGGGATATTCTCAATTCGCTTGACGGTAATCGGACTGCGCCCGGGAACGGCACGAAGTTCATTGACGGCGAACAACTGAGGGATGCCTCGTGGAAGCTGAGACGACTCGTTCGGCGGCGACCAGTAGGTCTCGTGACGATACGCTTCCGCCTGGATCGGGGCGTCGACGATCCTCTGGACGGCGGCGACGTAGTCTTCCACCGCGATGTTCGGGTCGGTCGCGCGGCAATTACGGATGTGGTTCTGCGCGGCCTGAGCCCGTTCCTGAAGTTGCTTTGGGGCCTTGTCGTAGGGCTTCTGGTAGAGCGCCTGCAACACAATCAGCACGAAACCGATGACGACCACGCCGAACACGATCTTCTCGACGTGTTCGACGAAGAACTCCCGGATCGCATCCTTGTCGATGTTTATCTTGGGCTTCTTCATGATTTGGCTCCTGTCGGTTCACTGCGGGAAACCGCGGATCGCGGTCTGCCGGCAAGTGCTTCAAAACTCCTTGCCGCCCACTACGGGCGGTTGCCCTTGGGGTGCTGGCCCGAATCGGTTCGTTATGGTGTCGTCGGTGGTGTCGTCGGCGGTGTCGTCGTAGGATCGGTGGGCGTGACCGGATCGGTCGGAGGCGTGACCGGATCGGTGGGTGGCTCCGGATCAGGGGCTGCGGGGCCCGGGGCGGTTTCACCGGGGGCCGCGTCGCCGAATTCCGGCGGGTTGTAAATGGTGATGATCCCCTCAATGCTGATCGGCACGTATCGCGACCCCTCGACAACGGCCTCACCGGTGTTGCCCGTGTTGCCTCCGGTGGTCGTCGCCCAAGGATTTCCGCCGTGGCTGGTTCCCCGTCGCTCCCCGTCCTCGCTCGTCTGGATCGTGAAGACCGTGCCGGCTTCCGGGCGAATGGCGAAGCGGCGGACCTCGATAGGCATACTGGAGTTGGCGCAAAGCGTGAGCAGCTTGGTGATCGCGGTCTGGTCCACGAGCAGCACCATTCGCACGGGCATCATCTTGAACTGCGGAATGGGATGCTCGTCGCCGGCGGCCAGCGCCTCGAAACTCTCGTTGATGTAGCGGTTGGCTTCCAACGGGGAGATCCCTTCGCCGGCAGCCGACGACTCGACAGCGTCGCCACTGGGCCCTTCACCCGGCCGACCCGGGGAAGCGCCGCCCGCGCCCGGTCGGCCCGCAGTGGCCGAAGGACGCGACTGGCCCTGTTCGAGGAGGACGGAACTGCCGATCTTCAAGTCCACAATCCTGGCCACCTTGCAGTCGCGATAGTCGGTGGGCAGCACGGCCACTTTTTCTCCGTCGACAACCTGTTCGCTGACCGCATTGGTCCAGATGACGACGTCCAGCAACGCCTCGTAGACCCAGAGATCCTCTTGCGCCAACAGCACCTCCTCGGTCGTCGGCGGATTGTCCCAATGGAAACGATCGAGGATCCGTTTGCGTTTCGCTTCGTCCCACTCGACCAGGCCCTCTTTGCGGGTGGTTTCTCGATTCTCCCGTTCCGTGCCGGTGGGCGGGGCGGCAACGCCGATGGGATCTGTGCCGGCGGGCGCCGCCACCTCCACGGTCTGGCGCACCTTCACGCCCTCGGAGAAGAGTTGCAGAAGATGGTCGCCGATGAAGTTCTGGTACTCGGCCAGCTTGTTTCGGTCCAACTCGCCCCCGTTGCTAAGAACCGCCCGCAACAACGCACGTCTCTCCGGCGGCAATCCGAGCGTTGCGAGAACTTTGTCGGTCTGCTCGGGCCCGGGCACCGAGCCCCGCTGGTATTCTAGGTGCGAAAGCAACTCCACGACCTCGAACGCCGCCTTGAACTCCGGGGTCAGCGTCTTGGGCAGTTCGTTTTCGCGTTTCTGTTGATCGCGCAGTAGCGCCCATGCCGCTTCGCTTTTCGTGTCCTGCAACTTGGTCTTATTCCTTACGTCATCGATCACCTCGGGGTTGGGATGCTCACCGTTGGTGATGATCGTCTTCAGCTTCGAAAAGCTGCTCTCGATCGCTCTCTGCCGCGTCTCGACGTCCTGCGCCATGTTCGACCGGGTGTAGAACGCGGTCCCTAGCCCACCGACCACGACGACGCCCAGCAGCACCCAGAACTGGTACCTCTTGACGGCTTCCCACGCGACTTTCGCTTGATCCATGACTTGTTTCCTATGCTAAAGGCGGGCCAGGCTCCCCACGCTTCGCCCTACTCCTCTGGGGTTTCAGCGGCTTCGTCCGCAGCCTCTCGCCGCTCGCTGGGCGTCGTCGGCTGCCAGCAGAAATGCACCAGGAACTTGAACCGGCGACGTCCCTGCTCGTCGGGCCTTTCGATGGCCCCCGGCTTGACCAGCGTGGCGTAGCCGATGCCGAGGTCTTCGACCGAGATGCTCTCCCTCGTTACGCGGTCCTCGCCCGGCAGGTCGATCACCGCCGTATGCAGATTCTTGATCAGGGTCTTCTGCACGAACTCCGGTCCCTGAACCCTGCCCGAGATGCCGAAGTTGTGATAGTGGTACCCGGTGATCTTGACCACCCAACCTTCGCCAACGGGGCCTTCGCCTTCCTCTTCTTCTTCGACCGCAGCCTCGGGATCGCCCTCTTCCCCAGGCGGGACCGCCGGTTGCGGCTGCTCTGGAGGAATGTAGAACTCCTCGACGGCCGCGTACCAGTCCTCCAGTTTTTCGAACCTCTCACAGTCCAGCGCCGTGATGTGCAGTTTCTCGTACTCCTCGATCGGAACCGGATCGGGCAGTTGCTTCGGTGCCCGGGGATCGACCGGCTGAGCGTTGGGGTTGTCGGGATTCGGATAGTCCGGCAGGCACTGATTCCCCGCACACAGCAGTTCCAACCAGAGGATCCGCCGCTCGAAACTGCCCACCAGATTGCTGCCCTTCTCGTCGGCCTCGCCAAACTCGTCGTCGGCCGCTTTCTTTTGCGTTTCCAGCCGGCTGGCCTCGGTCGCCCTTTGCCCGGCGGCCGTTTCGGCAGCCTTCCAACTCCCTTGCCCTTCCCCCTGAGCGACGCTGTTTTGAACGTTCGCGCCGAATATGGCGGCAATCGTCAGACCCAACAGCAAGACCGCGGCCGAGGCGACCGCCCACGGCTTCTTCTGCTTGATCAACCGCTGATGGACGATCTCCTTCGGCAGCAGGTTGGTCTGCAAACCGGCCTTGCCGAGGCCTTGCAGCCCCAGGCCGTAACACGTCGCAAAGCAGAGCGAATTGTCTTTGAAGGCCGGCGCCCCGAGCACTTGCGGACCGACGAGGTGTTTGAACTCGTCGAGTCGGTGAATCTCCAGCCCCAGGCTTTGCGAGAGATATCTCCGCAGCCCGGGCAGCTTCATCGCGTTGCCCAAGGCCACGATGTGATCGATCTTGGCCGTGCGTTCGATGCTGCCGAAGTAGCTGATCGAGCGCTGCACTTCCGTCAACAAATCGCTGAACACCGGACGCATCGCCTGGAAGACGGCCTTAGGGTCTTCTGCCTTGGCGGCGTTGCGCTTGAGGTGTTCGGCCTTGGCGAAGGTGAGCTTCAGTTCCTTCGTGAGCGCTTTGGTGAAGTGGTTGCCGCCGAGCGGGATGTTTCGCTGCCAGACGCGATAGCCGTTGGTCACCACCAAATCGGTTGCATCCGTGCCCAACGAGAGCACGACGGTCCAGTCGGGCTGGTCGTCGGGATCGAACTGCTCCGGCGGCGGCAGATCGGTCAACTGGTCGAAGACCATGAAGTTGTACAGCGACAACGGGGCCAACTGTACGAAATTGACTTCGATACCCGCCCGCTCAAACGGCTCCAACGCCCGAAAGACGGCGTCTCGCTTCATCGCGAACAGGCCGATCTCGGTCTCCAGCGCAAAGCCTTCTTCTTCGGCTCCGCCGCCCATCCGCTGGTAGTCCCAGATCACGTCGTTCAAGTCGAACGGGATCTGCTGCCGGGCCTCGTAGCGGACGATGTCGGGGATCTTCTTGGCCTCGACCGGCGGCAACTTGATAAAGCGGGCAAGGCCGCTTTGGCCGGGAACCGAGATTGCCACTTTGTCGCCGCGGATGTTGTTCCGCTCGAGGAACTCCTGCAGCGCGTCGCCGATCAACTCGGCCGGATCCGCCCCCGCCTGCGAGAGGATCTTGGGGTATTCGATGTAGTCGAACGCATCGGCCACGATCCGATTGTCGCGGTCGTCGTGCGCCTGACACCGCAGCGCCTTGATCGCACACTGCCCGATGTCAATCGCCCAAATCGTGTCCATAATTGCCATGCTGCGAATCCTCTGTCAATCCTCGGCCGTCCCGGCGCCGGGCGTCGACCCTTGCCGCCGATCCGTCGAAGCCCTGTTCCCTCGATTCCAGTTGCGGGGTCTCCTGCTCGGGCCGCGTCGCCCCCAAAATCGACCCGTCAAGAAAAGAGCGCACAAAAACCCACCTTTCCCCTATCCCTAATGTATCGTCATCGGAGGTGCCCTGTCAACCAAAACCCATGCCACGCCCCGAGTTGGCCGCTCGACTTGCCCGCCCAAAGCGACTATGGTGGTCGAGAGGGCCGTCGTCGACCGGTCACACGGTCCCGGTTACTCTCGGCATCTGAGTCCGTCCACCTTGTGGCGACCTGGACGGAGTGAGGGGAATCAACGCAAGTCGTTACCGCATATGAAGTTCAGTCAGCTTATCCTGCTATTGCCCTGCCACAGTTTGGAGGACTTCGCGCTGCAGAGGGAGCCCGAGGATGCCGAAGGCCTGCTCTCGGCCTGGTCGGCGCTCTGGCACCCGGCGCTGGTCGCGTGCGTTGAAGACGTGCCGACCTGGTTCCCTGCGGAAGAACCTCCGCAGGCGCCGGCCGGCAACCTCGTGATCGTGCCGAAATGCGCCGAGTCGATGGTGCCCACCGATTGGCTTGATCGGGCTGAGGACGGCGGGGCTTGCGTGATTCGCGGCCTCCACGTCCGCGAGGAACTCCTTGCCGCCGCCCTGCAACACCTCGATCCGCCCGCCGCCGGGATCGACCCCAAGAGCGTCGATCCCGCGCTCGTCGATGATTTTCTCGCCCTGGGATTTTGCCACCTCCTGGTGGAGTTACTTACCCGCCAGTTGCGTTACATGAGCAATCTCGACGAGGCCTCCTTCAAATCGGCCTTGCTCGCCGCCGCCGAGGCAGCGCTACAACCCGACGGCGAAACGGCCCACGCCCAACTCCAATCGTCCTTCGACTTGCTCCACGAGGGTCGAGAATATTTCTATCCGGTCGAATCGCATCTGCTCGATCTCACGCTGGTTGCGCCCACCACCATTGGGGAGTCACTGCGGGCCGATCTCTCGGACGAAGTGCCCGTCAATCTGCTCATCTCCGGCGAGACATTGGCGCAAATCGCCAAGACCGAACCTGCTACGCTGGCCGCTCTGGCCGAAGCCGTCGAAAAAAAGGCGGCGGCAATCGTGGGCGGTGAGTTGTCCGAACCGGAATTACCGCTGATGATACCCGAGGCCATCCGGCGGAATATCGTCGCCGGGATAGAGACGTATCAGCGCCACCTCGGCAGCCGCCCGACGGTCTTCGGCCGCCGGCGTTTCGGGCTCTCGCCGGTATTGCCGCAGATCCTAAAGCAACTCGGGTTCTCCGGCGCGATGCACGCCACGCTCGACGACGGCCGCTTCCCCACGGGCAACCAGAGCCGAATCCAGTGGCAGGGCATTGATGCCAGCGCGATTGAGGCCGTCTGCCGCGTGCCGATCGACGTCAATCGGGCCGACGCCTTCCTCCGTCTGCCGGAACGCCTCGGCGACGCGATGGATCTGGACCACGTGGCCACCGTGGTCTTCGCCCATTGGCCGGGCCGCTCGAGCCCGTGGTACCGGGACCTGAAACGGATTGCCGCCTATTCGCCCGTGTTGGGGACGTTCCAGACCATCGACAACTACTTCGACGAGACCGGACTCGCCGGCCAACAGACGCAATACAAGGCCGATCAATACCGCTCACCCTATCTGCGTCAAGCGGTCGGCGCGGGGCAAGTCGATCCGCTTTCTCGTTGGGTCCGGTACTACCGGCGAACTTCCGCCGCGGAGGCCGCGCAGACTCTCGGCGCGCTCGAATCGTTGATGGGCGGAACGGCGGCGTCGGAAGCCTCCGACTCGTTGCTCGATGAGATTCAGACGGCGCGCACCGCCGAGCCCGACTCGGCCGACGATATCGAGCAGCGTTTGCGCGACGGCCTCAGCGCGGCGGCGGAACGCTTCGGCCGTAAGCTGACCGGGGCCAAACCCACGGGGCCCTCGTCACCTGCCGGTTATCTGGTGGCCAATCCGTTCGGATTTGAGAGGCGCTTGCACGTCGGCGTACCGGACTTGGCCGATCCGCCCGACGTCGCCGGGCCGGTTCGGGCCGTTGACGACGACGTGGCGGTGGTCGACGTGCCGGCGATGGGCTTCGCCTGGATCGGACCGGGATCCGGTACCGCCCCGGTCGAACACGTTGCGAAGAAGACGCGGCGCAGGAAGCAGAAGAAGGAGAAGGAGGAGCCGCCGCTGGCCGAAGAGCAGACGCTGCGCAACGACTTCTTCGAGATCGCGATCGATCCGCATACGGGGGCGCTGCGTTCGATCTCCGACTACCGCACGCGCGGGGCGCGAGCCGCGCAGCAAATTGCGATGCGCCTGGCACGCGGACGCGACCAACAGACCGGCGGAGACGGAGAATACTCGATCATGGCGGCCGATCGGATCGCCGTGACCTCGCCCGGACCACTGGTCGGCGAGATCGTCTGCGAAGGCCGGCTTCTCGATCGCGAGGGCCGCAAGCTGGCAAAGTATGCCCAAACGACCCGCGTCCGTCGCGGCAGCCGCGTGATCGAAATTGGAATCGACCTCGAGCCCGGCCGGTTGCCCGACGCCGATCCCTGGCATTCGTATTACGCCGCCCGATTCGCATGGGCCGACGCCACGTCGAATCTCTACCGCAGCGTGAACCTGGCCAACGTGCCGACCGGCGCCGCGCAGTTGGAGGCTCCACACTTCGTCGACGTCCGTTCGAGCAAAGTCCGCACGACGCTGTTGACCGCGGGGTTACCGTATCATCGTCGCTTCGGACTAAGGAAGCTCGATACGCTGTTGATCGTCCACGGCGAGACGGCCCGCTCGTTTCGATTCGGCATCGGCATCGACCTGCCGCACCCGATGCACGCCGCGTTGGACTTTCTTGCCCCAGAGACGGTCCTGTCTGGCGTGGGCGCGCCGCCGGCACCGTTCGGATGGCTGTTTCATCTCGACCGCCGCAACGTCGTGGCCACCCACTGGGAGCCGTTGACGGTTGACGGCGCCGTCGAAGGCTATCGAACCCGGTTGTTGGAGATCGACGGCCGCCAGACGCCACTCGGCCTGCGTTCGATCCGCTCGGTCGCCTCGGCCGTGATGATCAACCCCGGCGACGCCGCCGAGGCCGAGTTGCCCACCAAAGGCGACCGTGTTGCCGTCGAGCTTGGCCCACACAGGTGGGTTGAACTCGAAGTCCGTTTCGATCGGTAGGCCGGGCCGATGTCGAACGCAGTTCCAATCTTGGGCGCCCACATGAGCATTGCCGGCGGCTACCACAAGGCCGTCGAACGTGCGGCGGCCGTCGGCTGCCAATGCGTGCAGGTCTTCACGGGCAACCCTCGCGCATTCGCGGTGGCGTCGCGGCGTGTGTCGAAGACAAACTCAACGGGCGCGGAGGCCGAGCCGTTTCAGGCCGCGCTGCAACGCCTCGGCGTTTCGCATCCGATTGCCCACGATTCATACTTGATCAACTTGGCCAGCCCCGACGACAAGCTCTGGCGGAAATCGGTCACGGCGTTTGTGGGCGAGCTGCGCCGGGCGGAGACGCTGGGGATACCCTACGTCGTCACACACCCGGGAGCCTACGTCGCCAGCAGCGAGACCCGGGGACTACGGCGGATCGTGCGTGCGCTGAACGAGATCCACCGGCGAACCGAAAGCCTCGCGGCCGAATGCCTCTTGGAGACCACCGCCGGACAAGGCACGACGCTTGGCTGGCGATTTGAACACTTGGCGGAGATCTTCGACGGCGTGAAACACCCCGATCGGATCGGCGTCTGTTTCGACACGTGCCACGTCTTCGCCGCCGGCTATCGGTTGGGCACGAAGCGGCAGTATCTGGCCACGATGCGCGAGTTCGACGCCCTGGTCGGGCTGAGACGGATTCGGGCGTTTCACCTGAACGACAGCCGCCGCGAACTCGGCTCTCGCGTCGACCGTCACGCCCACATCGGCCGCGGCCACCTGGGCGTCGAGCCGTTTCGCCATTTGTTGAACGATCGCCGCTTCCGCAAGGTGCCGATGTATCTGGAAACGCCAAAAGAGAAGGTAGACGGCGTGGACATGGACGTCGTCAACCTGAAGCTACTCCGAAGCCTTACGCCAATAAGAGGCTGAACAGAGTTCTCCTCCCGTCACCTTGTCACCCCGTCACCTTGTCACCCCCTCGCCCCATCACTCGGCCAACGACACACCGTGTCCCTTGTTATACAGCCCCAACACCTCTTCCTCCGAAAGCGGACGCGACCAGATGCCGACCTCGTCGAATACCTCGAACTGGTGCTCGATCTTCGATAGATTGCCGATCATCAGTGTCGCCTGCTCGGCCGGCAGGATGTGGTTTTCGTCCTGCACGCCCCAGTACGGCTTGTCCAATTGTCCGTACGGCAAGTCGCGCAGTTGTTTGCCGCCCTTGGGAGCCGCCACACCGTCGATGTAGATCTCGAAGGCCTTCCGGGAGCCGTCGTAGACGGCCACCACGTGATGCCAATCGAAGCCGTCAGAGATCACGTTGCCCGGACCGCCGTTGAACTTGAAGCCCTTGGTGCCGCCGTCGAATCCGGCCGTCATGAAGACCCCGCCCTTGGTGCCCTTGCAGGTGACGTCCCAGCCGGCGACGTTGGCCGTGAGGCTGTAGTACCAGGTGTCCGGGCCGTATTCGATCTCCTTGCCGACGCCTTTGCCGATCCGCCCGCAGCCGTAGTAGTTCGTGCGATACCAGTAGGAGATCGAGAGATTCTCGATGTGGCCGCTCGGGCCGAGCACGTCGCGATAGTCCGGCACGCGGACGTGCTGCTGGCCGGTGAGTCTTAAGCACCGCCCACGCACGCCGTCTAGCCGCTCGGCAGTGCCAACGACTTGCCCGTCGGCGTCGCCGGCCCAATCGCGAGCCGTGTTGCCCTCGCTTTCGTCGAACGGCCAATAGGCGACGAGCCCTTGCCTGAGCTTGGCCAGGTTGTAATCCGAGTCGACCGGCTCGGGTCGGGTCGTGTACTTCTCGCCAGCTTTTCGAGTGGCCGCGTTGTCTTGCGGAACGGTCTTCGCGGCGAACGGCAGCAGCGCCTTGCCGGCCCGCTCGCCGATGGTGAGCATACTGGGTGTGTTGTAATGGGCCTTCGGATAGAGGTCCATTGTCGAGATCCACGTAGCGTGCGGATCCTCTTCGGCCACCTTCTGCTGCGCGGCGCGGATCACGTCCCCACCGCCCTTGCGATTCCACACCGGCGCCGGGCCGATTTGGATAATCAACACCGGCAACTCGGGCACGGCCAGTTCGGTACGTACGTCGTGAACCAGGTCGCGCAAGTTCCGTTCGTAATGGTGCCAGAAGCCGGTCGAGCGGTCTTCCGGGACCTCTTCGGCCAGCGAGTCGTTCTCGCCCTGGAACCAGACGAAGCCGGCGACTTCGATCTTGCGGCCGTCGTACGCCGGATAGTCGACGCCGGGATCGGCCAGGAATCGATGAAAACGCCGCATCATCCGCAAGTAGAGATCGCCCGCCTCGCCGCCGGCCCGTTTCACCGCACTCGGCGGGCGCCAACGCGTGTGCAACTGCGTGCCGCCTAGGGCCGACTTGAAGAAGACGATCGGGCTCTCCACCGCGTCGCCGAGGATCCGCCCCATCACCAATTCCGGGCCGAAGACGTTATCGGAAGCCGGGCCACCGCCAAACCCCACACCCAGCGGGCCGGAGATTTTCTTGGCGAAGATGCACCAGGCATCGTTGCGCGGCCGATCGATTCCTGGGAAACGCTCCGTGCAGATCTCGCCGAAGTAGTTATGGCCCTCCATGTTCGACTGCCCGGCCATCAGGTAAACCTTCAGCGGTGGCAGTTCTCCTTCGGCGGCGGCGGCGCGCAGCGTGCCGGTCAGAAGAAGACCGAACAGGAAGAGGGGGGTAATCCGTCGTACGTTGTGCATGAAAGGTCCTTCGTATCAGTTTCGGTTCTTCGGCGGCCGCGGTGGCGTTGGGTAGGCCACCGGGTCCATCTTTCTGAGCGTCGATTCGAGCGAGGCGACGCGTTTCTGGAGTTGGGCCTTTTGCGCGTCGGTTTCTGCTTCTTCAAGACGCTGTTGCGTTTCCTTCAACTTGGCCTCGAACAGCGGCATCGCGGCTTTCGCGTTGGCACCGATTTCAGCCAACGCCGACGCGGCCATCCCGGCGAAATAGCCGTGTTCGGCGCGGCTCTCGATCAACAGGGCCTCGACGATCGCGTCGACGTTGTGCCCTCGCTTGGCCATCGCCACCAGCGACTGACGCAACCGGTTGCGGCCGAAGATGCTCTGCTCGGCGAGGAACGCGCGGATTGTGCCGGCAGCCATGCCCTCGGCTTCCGGCTCGGCGACGTAGTTGAGCACGTGCGACACTCCCGCCCGGACCCACCACTCGTCGTCGTCGGCCAGAGGGACGATCTTGTCGAGATGCGCTGCGGCGGACTTGCCGCAGTTGGACAGCGCCATCAAGGCCCCCTCGCGGACGTACATGTCTTCGTGCCCCAGCAGCGGCAGCAGCTTGGGGACCGCCCCTCCCGCAATATCCGGCGTCATCACCGACCGTTTGTGCCCCCTGCCCAGGCCGTTCATTCCGAAGGGGCCGGCCAATGCGTCGCAGCCGGCGCGGATCACGCGGATATCTTCCGAGTCGAGCGCTGCCAGGATAAACGGCATTGCCTTCTCGCCCTCGGCCATCAGAGAGTAGGCGGCGTCGCGGCGGATTCGCGAATCGATATGGCCGAGATATTTTGCCCGCTCTTCGATCGACATCGAAAACTGCGCCGGCTGGTCCTTAATGCCGACGAAGTCGGCTCGCAGTACGTCGAGATCGACGTTGGGCTGGCCCGGTGGATCAATGATCAGGCCGGTCGTGTTGGGGGCCAACACGCTCTCGAGTTGCGGCCGGCGTGGCGTCTTGGCGCTAAGGTCGGGTGCTGCAATCACGGGCCCGGAGGCCCAGTCTCTTGGCCGTGGACGAAACGCCAGTGCGTCGCCGCCGGTGCTGGCGTAGAGCCCGAAATCGGCCCCGTTACCGGAGGAGACGCGCACCGCGAGCACGTTGCGGCCGTTGCGCAGCAGGTCGACAACCTCGGGCTCCAGCGGAATGGTCGTCAGCGCCAGGATGTACATCCGCGGCCCTTGTAGAGCGTCGGACCAGAGGATCGGATGTCCGTTGAGATAGGCCACGGCCTGGGAGCTTCGCAACAAACGCAGCACGAAGACCATGGCCTCGTAGTCGGTTTGCCGACACTCGAAGGTGATGCGGATGTAGGGGGTTCCCCCCGGCTTGGCGCGCATTCCCTTATCATCCCGCCCGCTCACCAACGGCCCGCTGCCCGTGTCCCATTGGCTGTCGTCGAACTCGACCGCCGTCCATCCCGCCGGCGGGCTCTCTCCGCGCGGCACGGAAAGCATCCGCCAGGGCAGCTTCTCGCCGGGATAGCCGAGCGTGGTCGCCGCGACCAACGCGGTCCAACTCTGCAATCGCTCGGTCAACACGCCCTCTTCGTAGAGCACGTTCAGCGCGGAGATCTTCGGCCAATACCCGATGGGGATATCCGCCACCCGCAGCGTGGCCGCCCTGGCCCGAGGGTCGATCTTCCACGTCGACTCGTTCTCCTTCCATAGCATTTCGCAGTAGAACGCCCAGCGGCACGCGTCGCCCGGCGTGGCCAGTTCGCGACGTGCGAGGAGTTGGTAGATGCCGGCCTTGGGGTCGGCGGCCAATCGCTCGAAGGCCTCGCGGGCCGCCGGCGAGGTGTAAGTGAGCCACTTGTGCTGGCGATAGAGCTTCTCGGCCTCGTTGATTTCCGCCGCGCCTTTGGCCGTACGGATCCGCCAGTTGTAGCTGCCGCGGCGCGGGTGCTCGCCGCGGGTGAGCCTATCCAGGTCGGTCCAGACGCGGCGAGCCAGGGCCAGATCACGGCCGGCGATCGCCGCTTCGATCTTGGTAAGAGACAACTCGAGGTCCTTCTCCGTGCGGTTGGCCGCCGCGAGAAGCTGACGGGCGTCGTCGCTTTCTGATTTCAGTGTGGTGCGAAGCTCGTCGAACCGCCAGCCCCGATACAATTCCAGCCCCTTCGCGACGTCGGCGGAAAGCTCCCGCGCGGCAAAGACACTCTCCGGCCCGCCGTGAATCCGCAGCACGCGGTAGGGCATGGCGAACAACTGCGCCACGCCGCCGGTCGAGAGCACGGGGCCGCGATACGTGTACGAGTGCCCGATCACCGACTCCGGCAGCAGGAAACCGCCGTCCCAACGCCGCGACACGTTCAACAGCCACCGCCAGTGCTCGAGCATGCGCCGATAGTCGGGAGAGTGCGGGTTGCGGGCACCCTGGACGTTCCCCCAGATAAAGCCCATAAACCCGCCGGTGTGTCCGCCGGTCCGCCCTCGATAGCTGCCGGTGACCAGGCGCGCATAATACTCGCTGGCGGCCTGGTCGCCCAAGACGCTGGAGACGACACCGGGGATCGCGTTCTTGCCGTTGCCGCCGCCGAACTCCGGCCGGTGGTCGCCGTAGGGCACGCCGCCGCGATGGGCAAACCGCGAGAAGAACTTCGTCGCCCGTGCCAGGGCCGCCTGATCGACCGGCACGCCGGCTTCGTCGAAGAGCACCAGCGCCAGCCAGCAGACCAGCCCGCAGTTGTTCAACGCGCCGCCTTGAACGTAGCCCGGATTCGGATACGCACCGTGTCCCCAGGTGCCCGACGCTTGCTGGCTCTGGGCCAGCGACTGGCCAATTTCCTGGCACAACGGCAGCACCGTCCGGTCGCCGGTCTGCAGGTAGTACTCGGCCAGGAAGACGCCCATGTAGCTCCACTCCCAGTTGATCGTGCTGAAGTCGTCGGGATCGAACTGTTTGCGATATCCGTACGCCAACCGTCGGGCGTGCTCGATGTACTTCGGCTCGCCGGAGGCCAGCCACGTCAGCCCGTTCAGTGCGAAGCCGACGTAGATCTTCCCGTCGAACAGGCCGTCGCGGTTCTGGATTCGGGCCAGGTACTCGCAGGCGTCGAGATGGATCGCGCGGCTCTTGGCACAATCAAACGGCCAATCCGGGCCGAAGTCGCCCAGCTTGCGGATGGGCAGGGTGACGGTCTTCACGTCGCCGGAACGCGTCACTCGCAACGTCATCTTGCCCGACCGTTCGGAGATGTCGACCTGCTGGCCCATCGCCGTCAGCGGCTCGGCGCCCAACGGCTGGCCGTTGACCTGCGAGATCACGTCGTTGGGCAGCACGATGCCGTCGGCCGGCGAGCCGTTGTCGACCTCCCGCACCACGAGCGTCTCGCCGAGTATCCAGCCGTTGATGCCCGTCGGCCCCAGCACGTTGGGCACGTAGAACTGCTTGCCGGAGAGCGCCACGGCGGGGCTGAGCTCGGCGCGTCGGAAGAAGGAGTCCGCAGCCGACGGTGTGGCCGCAGGCGCGTTGCAGAAGCTCAGCAAGAGCGCGGCGATGGCAAGTGCCGTTGGCACGACTGAAGGAAGACGTAAAGACGCCATGGAGAGTCCTCTCGAGTTTCTGGACGATGCCGACCGCAGGGCGTCGGCGTCTGGGGAGGCTTCCATTATAGCCGTCGGTGCAACGGCGAACAAACGACGAGATGCGTGCTTGTCGGGTGGCTGCTATACTCCAGCCGCCGACTCCCACACCCGGTCGAGTTCCCAAAAGAGATCTTCGACCAGCAGCGGCTTGGAAATCACCGCCGACGCACCGGCGTCCAGCGCCCGGCGGTGATCTTCGATCCGCGGAAAGTCCAACAGCGCGATGACGGGCGTAGGCGCAAGCTTGGCGGCGAGATCCTCCAGTTGGGCAGGCTCGTCGCCGCGACAATCCGATCCGTCGAAGATTGCGGCCGCGGCGCCTTCCACCCGGGCCGTGTGCGGGGGGCGCAGCCAAACGGTCGAAAGCCCCAGGCTCCGGCAGGCCACCGAGAGCCAATCTTGCACCTCGAACCGCCGGGTATGGATCGCGACGAGTCCCTGCCGAACGGGCAGCGGACGGCTGGCAGCCAACAACAGCCGTTCCTCTTCGGTGGCGGTGATCGGTAGTCCCCATACGGAACACTCGCCCTGCCGCATGTGGTCGAATTCGCCCGACGCACGCGGCGGCCATTGGTGCCAATAGATGGGCACGGTCGCCGGCCACGGCTTGCCGGAACGCATCTCGCCCTCGCACCAACTGCCCAGCAATACCAACACCCGGGCCAACGGGGCCGCCCGGCGAAGCCGGTCGATCGCGGCGTCGGAGAACTGCGTGGGATAGGTTTTGGCCACCACGATAACCTCGGGCGCTAGTTGCCCGTCGGCCAGAATCGCGGCGGCATGCTGGGGATCGGCCGCTTCGACCACGTCGCCGGCCGCATCGAGTGCGGCTCGGGCATCGCGAAACTCCGAGCGGTCGGTGTCGCCCACCAGCAGGATCGTGACCCGGTCCATGGTCCCTTACAGGTTCCCTTCCGTTTCGGCGATCAGTCGACACACGGCGGCCGGGTCGCCGGCCTGTCGCAACGACGCGAGGAAGCCGGGCACGGCCAGCACGCGGCTCAGCCTCGCCAGTAGACGCAGATGGCTGCGGTCGTCGGTCGAACAGATCAGGAAGTAGATATCGGTCAGCGGGGCCCCCGCGCCGAACGGAATGCCGCTGAGCGTTCGCCCAAGGGCCAGAAACGGCTGGGCAAGAATCTTCGCCATCGGCCGCCGCGGGTGCATCAACGCCACGCCGCCGTCCAGCGCCGTCGAGTGCATCTCCTCACGCTGGCGGACGGCCTCGATCATCTTCTCCGGGTCCCAGAGCATGCCCGTGTTGGCGGCCAACTCGACCATCCGCGTAATCACCGAGTTGCGGGTCCGCGCCAAGAGCGGTACGGCCACCGCCTCCTTCGGCAGCAACTCGGCCAAACAAACGTCCTCCGGCCGCTTCGTGCCCCCGGCTCGATCCAGCACGCTTTCGACCTGCACCAACTCCTCTTCATCCGAGAGCCCGATCCGATCCTCCAGCCAATGATGGATCTCCGCCCGCGAAAACCGCCATTTCCCGCCGACTTTCCGCCCCGGTAGCTTGCCCCGATCGGCCAGACGCCCGACCTGCTGCGGAGTCAAGTGCAGGTAAGCTGCCAGGCTGTCGAGGTCGAAGTCGGTGTGGGGCATGGTGACAGGGCGGGGCGAGCGAATGGCGGCGGGTGGCGTGTCGCGGCGGGTAGACGACATTGTAACATGGCGAGACACCCCCTGGAAGTAGGAATTTCGGGGGACTAGGGAGTGGCGTCGTTCACTTTTCGTGGTGAGTGCCCCAATACTCTCGGAACGACCGCAGCCGGGGTAGTGTCTCTCGATCCTTGGCCCGGTTGGCCGCGGCCTTGCTGGCGATGATGTCGTCGGGGTGGCAGACGGGGAAGCCCTCCACCTCGACGCGTCGGCTCCAGGCATCGTCAAACCGTTCGATACCATCGGGGGCGAAGATGAGATCCAAGTCGAAAGGCCCGTCTTTGAGTTGGACGAAGTCTTTCCCGCGTTCGATTTCCGCGGCCTGACCATCGGTCAACCCAAAGCCTAACTCGCGGAGAGCCGGAACCATCGCCCGGCAGTTCTCGGCCGAGCGATCGGCGAACAGGTCCGCGTCTTGTGTGGTGTCGGGAAAGCCGAGCAGGATGGCGCCGGAATTTCCGATGAACAAATACCGCACGCCGTGCCGGGCAAAGGCGTCGCGTATCTCTTGCGCCTGGCGATACTCAAATACGGCCATATCCCAGCCAATCCGGTAGGTTCTCCTCGCACCAGCGCCGATAGTCGGCCATGGTGTCGAAGGAACGGTACTTGGCGTCGTCCATCACCGGTTTGTACGTCTTGATGAAGGCGTAGCGGAAGCGTTCCTCGAGTGGGCGGCGGGCGGCAGCCTCGAATTCGGCCAGCCACTGCGGCGGGATGTCGGCATCGTCGGGTCGCTGTGTTTCGGGTGAGCTCATTTGTACGGTCGTCGTCTCGCTGCGGCGAAACGTGGGGACATCTTGCGGAGCAAGATGCCTACTCTCTCTAATCCTGCCACCTTCCAATAAACCGGCACTCCGACACCGGCACGCGCATGTCCATGTTGGTGCCGCTTTCGCGGTGGTCGAGGTACTCGCTGGCGCCGCCGGCGACTCTGCCTAGGGCGAAGGCCAAGAATGGCAAGTCGACCGCCCGCTCGACGCTGATCTTGTTGTCGACCAACAGCGGCCAGGCGATGCCCATCATGGTGCAGGCCAGGGCGGCGTCGACGTTCACGGCGTGGACCTTCATCGTGGCTTGCTGGGCCAATAGCTCGCGGGCGAGCCGGTGGTAGAAGTCGAGGAAGCAGTTGTAGAGGTTTTGCTCCTCCATGTAGGCCGAGAGGACGCGCTCGCGGGGGTCGTAGTTGACCCGTTCGGTGTTGAAGACCGGATGGCCGAGGCAGGGGATCCGCTGGTATTCGATGCCGGCGTCCTTGGCGGCCGATTTCTTTTTGCGAAACTCGGAGACGACCTTGTGGGCCAGCTTGTCGAGATCGGGGGCCTGCTCGGGGTCGTAGGGGTCGATCAGTTCGGTGTCGCCGAAGACGTCAATCAGCAGCTTGGCGGCCTTCTTGCCGTTGCCGCCGTGGATATTGCCGATCGAGCCCAGTGTGGCCATCATGGCCGTGTTCGGGTCGTTGCCGGCACTGGCGGCCAGCTTGGCGCCTTGGGCCGAGATCGTGCCCGGGCCGTTGGTCATCGAGGCGATCAGACACATTTCGATCAGCCGCGACTCGAACTCCCGCTGCACGGGGATACCCAGCCAGGAGAGCAGCACGGCGTCGACAAATGACTGGGCCTTCATAAGGTTCATCAGCGAATGGCCGAAGATCCGCGGCGTCACTCCGTCGTTCGACGAGGCGTGCGACGTGTTGCGCATCGGCTGCCGCGTGGGGATCCGGCCCAGGCTGGATTGGATGTACTTCTTGACCAGCGACCCGTAGGGCTCGATGATCGTGTCCACGTGGGGGACCAACTCCCGGGGGAGCTTGCGGGTGAACGCCCCCAGGCCCACCATCCACGGCTTGAGCACCAGCGGGCTTTTGGGGATGAAGTCGCGTTTGAGATCCAACGCCGACATCAGCGCGGTGGCCGCGGGGACCAGGTCGTGCAGCGTGTTGACGCGGATGCCCTTGCGCTTCTCGGCCAGCAGCGGGATGAAGTCCTTCTCGTTCTCGGCGTCGAAGACCGGCACGCCGAAGTAATCGTCGAACAGGGCCATTTTGGCCGTGGCGGTGGTATCCTCGCCCTCGACCACGGCCCCGGCGTGGCCTAGGGAGATGTCGGAGCCGTCGGCAAACGAGCCGGCCACGTAGACCAACAACGGCGTTTTGAGATCCTCCTCTCGGGCACTCAGCAGCGCCTCGACCTCGTAGGTCCCGCCGGGCTCGACGTAAAGCACCAGCAGCTTGGTCCGCTCGTCGCGTTCGGCCAAAGCCAGCAGATCCTTCAGCGGCGTGAGGATCAGCGGGTCTTTGCCGGTGGCCACACCGTAGGACGTACCCAGCCCGGCCGATTGCAGGTAGCTGGCGATCGTGTTGACCATGTTGCCGGAGTTGGAGATGATGCACCCGGAGCCGGTCAGAAAGGTCTCTTCGGGCGAATCGCCGCCGACCGCTCCCACGCGGACGCCGTCGTGGACGTTGATCATCCCCAGGGTGTTGCAGCCGATGATGTCGATCCCCTCGAGGTCGCAGAGGCGGCGGAGCTTGGCGGTGACCTCGACCGAGACGTGTTCGGTGATCACGAAGATCGTCTCGACGCTGCCCTTGCCGTGTTCGACGGCCTCCTTGACGTCGCCGTAGACGGCGTCGGGCGGAGAGTAGACGATGATTTTGTTGGGCCGCTTTTCGGGCGGCATGCTCTTCATTAGGTCTTCGAACTGGCCGTAGACCTCAATGTTGTCGGCTTTGGGCACGGTAATCGTCTGTCCGCCCTTGCCCAGGGCCCAGCCGCCGATGACGTTGTTGCAGTAGAGCTGCGAGGCGAAGGAGACCTTGGCCGCCTCGCGCCCGGTGACGTTCGACACGGCGACGCGGTCGCCCTGCTTCAGCAGATCGGATAGCGATTGCGCCCTCACTTGCCGTTCCCTCCGTTGGCTTTCAAAGCGAAGTCTGCGAGTTGGGCCGCGTAGGAAGCCACCATCGTGATGGGGGTGTCCGGCCCGAAGAAGACGTAGGGCATGCCCAGGTTATCTAGCGTCTTCTTCAGCGTGCCGTATCCCTGCACCAGCCCGGGGCCTCCGCGGCCGACGACCACGGGCGTGGAGATTGGGCCGTGTTCGTCGACCCATTCCTGCAAGGCGTCGGCGATGGCGGCGAAAGTGACGTCGATTTGCGTGTTGTTGGCCTTGCCGCCAAGGACCAGCAGCAGGGCGGCCTGGCCCAGGTGGTGTTTGAAGCAGATGGCGGCCGTCTTCTTCATCCGTTCGTAGGGCGGATTGCCGCCAAAGTCGGAGAGGAAGATCGGATCGCCGCCGAGTTGGGCCAGTGTCTCAACGATGATCGTACTGGCCCCGCCGCCGAAGAGGATCGGCAGGATCCGTTTACCGCCGAGGTCCGACACGTGGGCCTGTCCCCGGTAGCTCGAGGCCGCCCAGGCACGCATCTCCTCCTCGAACGGGCTTTCGTTGCTGGGGTATTCGGGCCACTCGATGCCCAAATCGCGGCATTTTCGGTTGGCCTCGTCGAAGGTGGCCTTGAAGTCGCAGGCGTAGGCCTCCCCCGCCCGGGTCACCCGCCAGGGGTTGATCTCGCAACTCAGCATGCCGGTCGAACTGAACATGTCCCATTGGCTGACCAGGTGCCGGGCCAGCCGGGCGTTGAGCTGGCCTTCGATGCCCAATCGGGTCAGGGCGTCGGAGGCCTGATAGGCGTTCAGCCCGCGGAAAACCGGCACCGCGATGGTCACCTTCTCCTCGTCGGGCACCGATTCCACGTCCATGCCGCCGGGCGAGATCGTCAGCGAGGGGCTCAGCAGCCGGGAGTTGTAGGTGATGGCCGAGAAGATCTCCAGATCGGCCGGGACCGCCTGGACCATGTAGGCGGTGCGGGGCTGCTGGCCGGAGACCTCGGTGGCGGCCACTTGTTTCAACAGCCGGACCGCCACCCGATAGTCGCTCACCGTGCGAACGACGCCCGCCTTGCCGCGTTTGCCGGTGAGCACGTCCGGCTTGACGATGCCGGTTTCCCACTCCTCCAGCTTCCGCTTGACGATCGACTGGGCCACCGGCTCGACGACGAACTCGGGCACGGGGATCTTGAAGCGGCCGGCCAACTCTTCCAGAAAACTCAGTTCACCGATCTTGATGCCCATCGTTTCCCCCTACTGGCCGTGTCTCGCCGTTCGTGCTGGAAATCGGGCGGCAGGCAGCAGTGCAAGGTGGTGGCAATACAGTACGGACGGCGGATTTCAGGACGGGCGACGCAGGGAACA
The DNA here is from genome assembly GCA_964472545.1 of uncultured Planctomycetaceae bacterium. GTDB lineage: Bacteria > Planctomycetota > Planctomycetia > Pirellulales > Thermoguttaceae > CAYYNP01. The sequence continues at coordinate 69,541 of CAYYNP010000010.1, forward strand.
ACACGACGGACAAGGGCACCATATCCGTTTTAGCCGGTTGCGAAACCCGGTCGGGCCACGAGCAGGCTGGCCCGGCCGGGCGCCGCAAATCCTTCGTCGACGAGGTCTCTCCAGCACGACGCGGTGAGGTGGATCACACACCGCACACCGACAACACAACTCCTACTGACAACATAGCCTTCTATTGAGTTGACGTCGAGAAGAGTTTTGCGGTCATCGCTGCTTTTCTTGGAAATCGTCGCAAGCGTCGGCGGACGATTACAAATTCTGACCGCTTTGTCGAATGGCCAAACCGCCAGGGGCCAACGCAGCGAACGTCTGGCCGACCGAATCTGACGCCGGACGAAGACACGGCCGACCGAGCGTCGTAAAGCCGACGCCGCCGACTTTGGCCGCATCGGCAGAGGGCTTGATCGTGAAGGGTGGCTGCGCTCGACCCCAGCCACCCGGTGATATCGCTGCTGCTTAGGGCTAGGAGGCCTTCGATCGGCCCGCCGATCCTGGAGCTTCCTCGATCTGGCCCGGTGGCGTCGGCGGCGACTGGGCATCCGGCGTCTCGGCAGACAAGTCTGGGGCCGGTTCTGACGTCACGTCGCCACCTTCGGTTGAGTGAGGTCCCTCTCCGGCCTTCGCCTTGCTCCAACTCAGCGGGCTGCTGACGGTGATCAGAAACACCAGATTCTTCGGAAACGACACGGGCGGTAACGTGGCTAGGTGCGATCCGGGCGGCCAAACGCCGAAAGTCTAGGCCTCAGCGGTGTCAACTAGGTGTCACGGCGCGACGATTTCGCAGTCGGTTGGCTTCCGGCCGAAAACGTCGCCGGGCTGCCACGGCGTTGTCGAAGAAGTGCGGACGGCGCCTCGGGCCGTCTACCGGGTTGCCGAAAAGCCGTGGCGTCCTCACGCCACCCGGATCCGCCCGGCAGCCTCCAGCCACTCGTGTCCCCTCCTGTACGAGCCTCCCCCCCACCGGAGGCAGGCTGATTGTGAGCTATGTTTCTTGGGGTCACAGAGGCGGTCTTTTTCCAGCCCGGGGCCCTTTGGTCGGTCGGATCGGGACGAGGATTTCTCATGGCGTCGCAGGCAATGAGCAGAATGGGCCCGGGCGGCCGCAGACATCAGCCGCCGGAGGTCTTGGTCGAGCGGCTCTTCAAGCGGATCAGCGAGGTCTCCTCGTTGCCGGCCGTGGCGGTCCGGATCATTGAGGTCGCCAACGACGCTTCGACCGGCGCCGACGATCTCCACGATGTGGTCCAGTTCGACGTCGCCTTGGCCACCCGCATCATGCGGACGGTCAATTCCTCCTACTACTCGTTGAACAACAAAGTGGCCGATCTGCGGCTGGCGATCACGCTACTGGGCTTCAAGGAGATTCGCAATCTGGCCATGACGGCCTACATTGCGCAGCTCTTCGCCAAGGGCTCGGGCCACGGAACGTACTCGCGCGAGGGACTCTGGAACCACCTAATCGCGGTCGGCTCGGCCGCCCGGCTGATCGCACAGACCTGTGGCCGGGTGCCGCCGCGGGAGGCCTATCTGGCCGGACTGTTGCACGACCTGGGGCTGATCTTGATCGACCAGTACCTGCACGAGCCGTTCTGCCGGGTCGTCGACGCGCTGGACCCGCAGACGCCGCTTTGTCAGACGGAACGGGAGATCCTCGGTTTCGACCACGCCGAACTCGGCCAATTTGTCGCGACCCGATGGCACCTACCCGAACACCTCACCACGACCATCCGCCACCATCACGACCCGCTCGCCTACCAAGGGCCACATCGCGAGATGGTCCACGTCGTGGCGTTGGCCGACTTCTTCTGTAACGTTAAGCAGATGAGCCCACTGGGCGTCGCCGACGTCACCATGCCCGACAGCCAGGTCTTCACCGAATTGGGGCTCGCCAAGCCGGCCGTCGCCTCGATCTGGGAGCAACTCGACGAGACGCTCGAGGCGGCCAACCTGGTGACATTGGTCGGCCCAGGCAGCTAGGATTCGTCGAGAAGCGACTTCCGGGTGGCTGGTGGCATAGCGCAGCGGTTCCCCAGATCCTTCAGGCCCCATGCGCGCCGCTGTGCTCTGCCCCGACCGCCCTCGGCTACGGCATATTCTCCACCAACGGCTAGCAAATCCTCGGCATCTGCTCGCCGGAGAGCAGATCGACGATCCGGCTACCGCCGAGCGTCCCCTTGAGTTCGACGATACCGCGATGCTGCCCAGCCACCGTACCGATGATCGCCGGCTGAGGGGCGGCCGGATGGGACTGCATGATATTCAGCACGGCTTCGGCGGCCTCGCCGGGCACGAAGGCCACCAGCCGGCCCTCGTTGGCCACGTAGAGCGGATCGAGCCCAAGCAGTTCACAGGCGGAAGCCACCGGCCGGGCGACGGGGATCGCCGCCTCCTGCAATTGAATGCCCACGTCGGCGTCTTCGGCGATTTCGCAGAGCGCCGCCGCCAGCCCGCCCCGCGTAAGATCCCGCAGGCAGTGGACGTCGGCCCCGGCGGCCAACATTGCCTCGACCAACGAGGCCAGCGAGCCACAATCGCTCGGCAGGGCCCCCTCGAAGGCCAGCCCCTCGCGAACCGACATGATGGCGATCCCGTGGCGGCCCAAATCGCCGCTGACCAGCACCGCGTCGCCCGGCGCCACTCGGGCCGGCGAGACCTCGATCCCCTCGGCCACCGGGCCAATCCCGGCCGTGTTGATGAAGATCCCGTCGCCCTTGCCGCGATCGACGACCTTGGTATCGCCGGTGACGATCTGCACGCCCACTTCCTCGGCCGCCTGCCGCATCGACTCGACCACCTGGCCGAGCGACTCCATGGCAAAACCCTCTTCAAGGACAAACGCCGCGCTGAGAAATGCCGGCTTGGCCCCGGCCATGGCCAGATCGTTCACGGTGCCGTAGACAGCCAGCCTCCCGATATCCCCGCCCGGAAAGACCAACGGGCTGACCACGAACGAGTCGGTCGTAAACGCCAGCCGCTGCCCGGCGATCTCCAGCACGGCACTATCGTGCGGCACATGCCGCCGATCCCGCCCAAAAGCCGGCAGAAACATCCCCTCGATCAACCCCCGCATCAAGCGCCCGCCACCGCCGTGGGCCATCTGTACGGTGGTGTGGTCGCCCACGGGCATCGGGCATCGCGAACTGAAATCATCGACCGCGCGGTTACTCATCGCGTCTACAATCCCTTAAGGGAAGAACATCGCCATTCTACTGGCCGGACCGGCCAACTCAAGTGATCTGCCAGGGGGCCAGGCCGGTAGTTCGAGGCCCTGCTTCCGGATTACATTGAACACACCCCCTGTTTCCGGTATGATGCGGCGCTATATTGGGTGCTTCGGTTCCAATTGCCGCGACCACCTCTGGTTGCCCTAGAAACCCGATCGGGGGAAACGCATGCCGATCGATGCTCGCTGCACGCATTGTGGAAAGCGGTTGCAGATGAGCGACGAGGTTTCTGCAGGCAATGCGGCGTGCGCGGCATGCCGTGAGGCTGCCGTCCGGAAGACGGCATCAGGGGAGGATTGCCAACCACCCGCGTCGCAGGGTGATCCTACGGCGACGGGACCCTCAGCCAGACGCTCGACACGGTCGAATCCGTACGCGTCGCCAAACACTCCCTCGGAAGCATCTTCCATATCTGCGCCGAAGACGCCGCACAATGCTCCAGTGTTTATCGACCCTCTTGATGTCTTCAGTTGGACTTGGGAAGTCCTGATGACGAAGCTCTGGGGCTGCCTCGGTGTCGTGTTTCTGGTTTCTGCGCTCAACCTCGCAATGGCCCTCGGATTTGGCCTGGCTGCAAGCACTTTTGCGGCGTGGGCTGGCCCAAGATCCGCGGTCGGGGCGATCATGCTGCACAATATCTCCACCGGGTCGATTGCCATGCTGTTCTCCTTGTGGCTTGGGATCGGCCAGAGCCTCTACATGCTCAAGACGGTGCGCGACGAGCGGGCCAAGTTGTCGGACGTCTTCGCCGGTGCCCCCTACTTTCCAACGGCTCTGATGGCCAGTCTGTTGGTTGGGCTGATCGTTCTGGCAGGCTGCGTACTGTGTATTGTACCGGGCATCGTATTCGCCCTGATGTTCTCGCAGTTCCTTTACGTCATCTTGGACCGCCGAGTCGGCGTGATGGATTCCCTGACGATCTCGAAGAACCTGACCTCGGGCAACAAGGCCGCGTTGTTCGC